>MUNB01000126.1 GCA_002154345.1 Streptomyces griseus | reverse complement strand
CCGGACCCGGCGATCCGGACGTCGTGGAAGGTAGACCCGGCCCGCCGCCCGAACTCATCGGACCCGCCCGGCCCCGTACCCGTACGGGCTCAGCGGGCGGCCGCGCCGCTGTCCGGCTCCACGGCCGCCGGGCCCGCGACCCCGGTCCGGCGCTCCGCCGGCAGCAGGACGTACGCCGCCAGCGCGGCCGCCGCCAGCAGGCCCGCGGCGGCCCAGAAGGCGGCCGCGTACCCCGAGGACAGCTCGGTGGGGCCGGTGGAGCCGCCGGTGACCCGGGCGGCGATGGTGACCAGGACCGCGAGGCCGAGCGAGCCGCCGACCTGCCGCGAGCTGTTGAGCAGCCCGGAGGCCATGCCGGTCTCGCCGGGGGCGACATCGGTCGTGGCGGCCGTGCCGAGCGGGACGAAGCACAGGCCGATGCCGAAGGAGCAGACCAGCGACGGGCCGAGGATGGAGACGAGGAAGCCGCCGTCGACCGTGGCGGTCGCCGCGAACCAGCCCATCCCGAGCGCGGCCAGCGTCGCGCCCACCGTCATCAGCCGCCGGATGCCGAGCGCGGCCACCGCCCGGGTGGCGAGGACCGAGCCCGCGACGACGCCCACGCAGAAGGGCAGGAACGCGAACCCGGCGGCGGTCGGCCCGAATCCGAGGACCAGCTGCATGTAGAGCGAGACGAAGTAGAACGCGCCGAACTGGGCCGAGGCGAGCAGCAGACAGAACAGGTTCGCGGTCAGCACCGGCCGCCCCTTCAGCAGGCCGGGCCGGAGCAGCGGGGAGGCGGTCCGCAGTTCGACGGCGACGAAGGCGGCCAGCAGGACGACCGCCGCGCCGAGGGAGGCGAGCGTGGTCGCCGAGGTCCAGCCGTGGTCCGAGGTCCGCACCAGTCCGAGGACCAGCAGCGTCGTCCCGGCCGTGGCCAGCAGCGCCCCGGCCACGTCCAGCCGGGCCCCGGTCCGACGCTGCCCGCAGACGGAGCCGGTGCGCGCGGCGGCGGCCAGCGCGAAGGCGACGATCGGCACGTTGACCAGCATCACGGACCGCCAGCCGGTCGCGTCGGTGAGCACGCCGCCCGCCAGCACCCCGACCGCGCCGCCCGCCGCGCCCGCCATGCCCCACAGTCCGAGCGCCCTGGACCGGGCGGGCCCGGCCGGGAAGGCGAGGGTGATCAGGGCGAACGCCACCGGGGCGAGGGCCGCCGCGCCGACGCCCTGCACCGCGCGCGCCGCCACCAGCGAACCGGGCGACCAGGCGAGCCCGCCCGCCAGGCTGGCCAGTCCGAACAGGACCAGACCCGCCGTCAGGACGCGGCGGGGGCCCGCCAGGTCGGCGAGCCGGCCGCCGAGCATGAGGAGTCCGCCGAAGGCGAGGGCGTAGGCGTTCACGACCCACAGCAGCCCGTCACCGCCGAAGCCGAGGTCGCTGCGGATGTCGGGCAGCGCGACGTTCACCACGGACATGTCCAGCGACACCAGGAACTGCACGGTGAGCGCCACCACCAGCAGCCATCGCGCGGGCCGCTCCCCCGCGCCCGGTTCCTTCGTCGTCCCGCCCATGACGTCCCCTTCCCCACGATGTGTCTCTCGATGTGTTTCTCGGTGTGTTTCTCGGCGTGCCCCTCGATCGAGAATTACCATACACGTATAGAAAATAGACGCGCCGGTACGCGGAGGGAGCCGTAAGGGGAGAATGCCCAGGTGTCAGGCAGCGAGAAGACCGAGAAGAAGCCCGCGAAGAAGAAGACCGGGGCGTCCGGGCGGCCCGTGGGGCGGCCCCGGCGGCTGGACCCGGACGTGATGGTCGCCACCGCGCGCCGCATCGTCGAGGAGGAGGGCGTGGCCGCCCTGTCCATGCGGCGGGTGGCGAAGGAGCTGGGCAGTACGCCGATGGCGCTCTACCACTACGTGCAGGACAAGGACGAGCTGCTGATGCTCACCCTGTCCGGCACCGCGGCGGCGTTCCCGCGCCCGGAGCTGCCCGAGGACCCGCGCGAGCGGATCGTGGCGGTGGCCGCGCACATGCACGACATCATCGGCCGGATCCCCTGGGTGCTGGACGTCCTGGCGCTGGGCGAGCTGACCGACCGCAACGCCCTGTGGATGGTGGAGGAGATCGTCGACTGCGCGCTCGCCTGCGGCCTCTCACCGGCCCGCTCGGTACGGGCGTACCGGACGATCTGGAGTTACGTCTACGGCGACCTGGTCTTCCGCAGGGCGGCGGCCCGCCGGGCGGAGAACCCCTCGCGCCGGGAGTTCTTCCCGGAGATGATCACCGAGGAGGACGCGGCGGAGCTGCCCCGGCTCACCGGGGTCAAGGACCGCTGGCGGGAGTACGCCGCCGACTACGAGACCGTCGAGGAGCTGGACGCGATCGTGGACGGCCTGATCCGGCGCGGAACCCGGGGCGCGGGGGCCTGAGGCCCCCGGCGGGCCCCGCCGCTCAGCCCACCGCCTCGAAGCGCCAGCGGTGCACCGGGCGGGTGATCAGGGCGGCGTCGGGCTCAGGGAGTTCGGGCAGGTCGTCGGCGTACGAGGCGTCCTGCCACCACGTCATCACCAGCACCCGGTCCTGCGGGGCGCGCAGCAGTTCGCGGCGGTGGGGTTCGCGGGCCAGCTCGGCGGTCCGGGCGCGGGCCCACTCCAGCAGCTCGCCGCCCCGGCCCTCCACGGCCCGGGCCTCCCACATCAGGACGATGGTCGCGTCGCCGCTCATGAGTACAGGTTGTCCTTGCTGATCTCGTGCACGTGATCGTGGTCGTGCGCGTGCGAGTGCGCGTGCGCGGTCCCCGGAACGTGCGGCTCCGTCACCGGCAGCGAGGAGTCGGCGGACAGCTCCAGGTCGGAGGGGCGGCGGTTGCGGGCGACCATCTCCGCGCCGAGCGCCGCGACCATCGCCCCGTTGTCCGTGCAGAGCCCGGGGCGCGGCACCCGCAGCCGGACGCCGGCCCGCTCGCAGCGCTCCTGGGCCAGGGCGCGCAGCCGGGAGTTGGCCGCGACGCCGCCGCCGATCATCAGGTGGTCGACGCCCTCGTCCTTGCAGGCCCGGACCGCCTTGCGGGTGAGCACGTCCACCACGGCCTCCTGGAAGGACGCCGCCACATCCCGTACCGGCACCTCCTCGCCCGCCGCGCGCTTCGCCTCGATCCAGCGCGCCACCGACGTCTTGAGGCCGGAGAAGGAGAAGTCGTACGGGGCGTCGCGCGGGCCGGTCAGACCGCGCGGGAAGGCGATGGACTTCGGGTCGCCCTCCTTCGCCAGCCGGTCGATGACCGGGCCGCCGGGGAAGCCCAGGTTCAGCACCCGGGCGATCTTGTCGAAGGCCTCGCCCGCCGCGTCGTCGATCGTCGCGCCGAGCGGGCGGACGTCGCTGGTGATGTCGGGGGCCAGGAGCAGGGACGAGTGCCCGCCGCTGACCAGCAGGGCCATGGTCGGCTCGGGCAGCGGGCCGTGCTCCAGCTGGTCGACGCAGATGTGCGAGGCGAGGTGGTTGACCCCGTAGAGCGGCTTGCCGAGCGCGTACGCGTACGCCTTGGCGGCCGAGACGCCGACGAGCAGCGCTCCGGCGAGTCCGGGGCCGGAGGTGACGGCGATGCCGTCGAGGTCGCGGGCGCTGACGCCCGCCTGCTTCAGGGCGCGCTCGATGGTGGGGACCATCGCCTCCAGATGGGCGCGGTAGGCGATCTCCGGGACGACGCCGCCGAAACGGGCGTGGGTGTCGACGCTGGAGGCGACGGCGTCGGCGAGCAGGGTCGTGCCGCGCACGATGCCGACGCCGGTCTCGTCGCAGGAGGTCTCGATGCCGAGTACGAGGGGTTCGTCGGCAGCCATCATTCAGTCCCGGTCTCTGGTGCGTGCTCGTGCACGGCTTGCTCTTGCATGGTCAGGCGCATGACGAGCGCGTCGATGTTCCCCGGCTGGTAGTAGCCGCGCCGGAAGCCGATCGGCTCGAAGCCGAAGCGCTCGTACAGCTTCTGCGCGCGGGTGTTGTCGACCCGCACTTCGAGGAGCACGGTGGCGCTCTCGAAGGCGGTCGCGGCCTTCAGCAGGTCGGTGAGGAGTTCGGAGCCGAGTCCGGTGCCCCAGGCCTCGCGGCTGACCGCGATCGTCTGGACGTCGGCCAGGTCGCCGAGGGCGGCGAGCCCGGCGTAGCCGACGATCCGGCCGGTGGCGGTCTCCTCGGCGACGACGTAGTGGCGGGTGGCGCCGGGGCCGCGGGCGTGGGCCAGCTCGGACCAGAACATGCCGGGCGACCAGGCGTCGTCCGGGAACAGCGCGTGTTCGAGCTCCAGCACCGGTGCGATGTCCCACCAGCGCATCTCGCGCAGTACGGCGGTGGCGGCGCTCACTTCGGGGTGACCACCTTGTAGTTCTTCGGGACCTGGGCGTCGGGCCGGCGCAGATAGAGCGGCTGCGGCTCCAGGAGCTCCTGCCCGGCGGCGAGCCGCTCGGCGGCGAGCGCGGCGAGCGCCCCGGCGGCCACGTGCTCGGGGCCGCGCGCGTCCGGGAAGGACTCCGGGTAGAGCCGCGCGCCCGCGCCGACCACGGGGAGCCCGGCGAGGGCTCCGGCGATGTCGGCGGGCCGGTCGACGGCGGGTTCGCCCGTACGGGTGCGGGCGTCCTCGTACCGCGCCCAGTAGACCTCCTTGCGGCGCGCGTCCGTCGCCACGACGAACGGTCCCGCCAGCCCCTCCTGCCCCGCGGCGTACGCGATCCCGTCCAGGGTGCACAGACCGTGGACCGGCACGGAGAGGGCGGAGCCGAAGGTGGCGGCGGTGACCAGGCCGACCCGCAGGCCGGTGTACGGGCCGGGGCCGACGCCCACGACCACGTCCGTCACGGCGTCGAGCTTCGTCCCGGCCTCGGCGAGGACCCGGTCGACGGCGGGCAGCAGCAGCTCCCCGTGGCGACGGGCGTCGACCTGTCCGGAGGAGGCGATGACGGACGTACCGTCGTGCAGGGCGACGGTGACGGCGGGCGTGGCGGTATCCATGGCGAGCAAGAGCACGCAAACAGCCTACGGCTCCGCCGACGGCGGTACGGCGTCCGTACGGCGTCCCGGTCCGCGCACGCGCTGCTGCTACCGTCACCGGGTATCCGCGGGTACGACGTAAACGCTTGTACGACATGCGGCAGGCGGCGCCGAAAGGGGAGTTCACGGTGGCAAGGAGCAGCTCGGGAATCGTGGCCGGGCTCACTGCGGCGGCGGTCGCCGCGGTCGCCTTCCTCGCTTACCAGGCCTCGGCGAACGCCCCCGACTCGGTGGCGTCCACGCCCGGCCCGAAGACGTCCGCCGCGGCCTCGGCACAGCCCTCCGCCAAGCCGAAGCCCCCGGCCGACCCGCTGGCGGTCCCGGCCGCCTCCGGCAAGGGCGAGCGCGTCGTGTACGCGCTGAAGGACCGCCGGGTGTGGCTGGTCGACGAGAACAACAAGGCGATCCGCACCTTCACCGTGATGCCGAGCCCCGTCAGCCCGCCGCCCGGGGCCCACCAGGTCACCTCGCGCTCGGGCACGGTCCAGGGCTCGGACGGCGTCCCGATCGAGCACGTGGTCCGCTTCGCGAACGTGGACGAGGTGGCGATCGGCTTCAGCGCGGCCCAGGACGGCTCGATGGCCAGCCCGGACCCGACGTCGAAGACCGGCGGCGTCCGGATGAAGCGCGCGGACGGCAACGCGATGTGGACCTTCGCGACGGTCGGCGCGAAGGTCGTCGTCGTCCCGTAGGCGGCGTCCGGCGGATCGCTGCCGTCCGTCCGTGGGCGGCGTCCGGCGGATCGCGGCCGGGTCTCCGCTACGCGGCGTCGCGCCTGGCCGGCGGGGGCACCGCGCCGCGGGCTTCGCTGTCGTCCGCCTCCTCCGCCGCGTCGCTCGGCGGGGTGGAGACGGCGGTGGCCGCGGCGCACGAGGCCAGCAGGTCTCTCATCGACAGGGCGGACGGAGTCGGTCGCGGCTGCGGTCGCGCTGCGCGCTCGGGCGTCGGCATGGATGCCTCCTGGGTGCTCCGGTGGAGGGCGCGGTTAGGTAAACCTAACCACGTCTCGTACCCATGTGACCACGACCACGGTCCCCCGCGCAACAATTTACCGACGGCTTGTCGGGAAGGGTAGAGCCGGACGTCACGGACCGGACGTCACGGACCGGGCGTTACGCCAGCTCCTCCCGCAGCCCCGCCCACCGCGCCCCGATGCCGACCAGGGTCACCTCGCGCCGCTCGTCGTCGGTGTCGCCGGTGGCGCGGTCGATGAGGACCCGCAGCCGGTCATCGGCCAGCTCCTCGACCTTGCCGTCGCCCCACTCCACGACCACCACCGACTCCGGCAGCGACACGTCCAGGTCCAGGTCCTCCATCTCGTCGAGGCCGCCGCCCAGGCGGTAGGCGTCGACGTGGACCAGGGCCGGGCCCTGGACCAGCGAGGGGTGGACGCGGGCGATGACGAAGGTGGGCGAGGTGACCGCGCCGCGTACGCCGAGGCCCTCGCCGAGGCCGCGGGTCAGCGTCGTCTTCCCGGCGCCCAGCTCGCCGGTGAGCATGACCAGGTCGCCAGGGGCCAGCACCCGGGCCAGGCGGCGGCCCAGGTCCCGCATCTGTTCGGGGGACGTGACGGTGAGCGTCAGGGTGACGGCCTCGGGCACGGCCCCCACGGCGTCGGGATCGGTCGCCCCGGCGGGCTCGGAGACGGTCTCAGCGGCCGGGCTGTTGTGCGGTGCTTCCATGTCCGCCAACGTTAGCGGCCGGCACCGTGCCGCTGCGTACGAGCAGGTCGGCCAGCCGGTCCGTGACGGTCTCCGGGTGTTCCAGCATCACCAGGTGCCCGGCGTCCGGCACGATCACCAGCTCGGCGTCGGGCAGGACGTCCGCGATGGCCTCGCTGTGCGAACTGGGGGTGACCAGGTCCTTGTCCCCGGCCAGGATCAGCACCGGCACGTCCCGGAACGAGGGCAGCGCGCCGCTCTTGTCGTGGTCGGTGAAGGCCGGGTAGAACTCGGCGACCACATCGATCGGGGTGGACTCGATCAGCCGTTCCGCGAACCGGGCGACCGCCGGGTCCACGTCCCGCGAGCCGAACGAGTACCGCTTGATCAGCCCGGCGAACAGGTCCGCCGTGGCACGCCTCCCCTTCTCCACCAGCTCCTTCTGCGAGCCGAGCGCCTTCAGCACCCCGGGCAGCACCCGGCGCACCGCGTTCACGCCCGCCACCGGCAGCCCGAAGTCGACCTCGCCGAGCCTGCCGCCGGAGGTGCCGACCAGGGCGACGGCGGCGACCCGGTCGCGGATCAGGGCCGGGTACTGGTCGGCCAGCGCCATCATCGTCATGCCGCCCATGGAGTGCCCGACCAGCACCAGCGGGCCCTCGGGGGCCGCCGCGTCGATGACCGCCTTCAGGTCGCGGCCGAGCTGGTCGATGCCGACCGGCACCCCGTCCGCCTGGGCCCGGCCGCGCTCGGAGCGGCCGTGGCTGCGCTGGTCCCAGTAGACGCACCGGACGAGACCGCGCAGCGCGGCCCGCTGGAAGTGCCAGGAGTCCTGGCCGAGGCAGTAACCGTGGCTGAAGACGACGGTGACCGGGGCGGGCGCCTTGCGCCCGAAGAGCCGACGGCGACGGGTGCCGGAGGCGCCCTCCTCGGCCGTCGCCTGCGCGTCCTCCACCTCGTCGACCTCGTAGTACAGCTCGGTGCCGTCGTCGGCGACGGCCCGGCCCGGCGTGCCGCGCAGCGAACCGTAGGGCCCGGTGGCGTCCAGGGCGAGGCGGGCCTTCTTCCGCATGCCGCGCCCGACGGTGAGCCGCTCGACGGCGACCCCGGCCGCCGCACCCGCGGCGAGCACTCCTATCGCGGCCCCGGCGATGCCCGCCCGGCGCCAGCCGGCCGCACCGGCCGCGCCGGCCACGTTCGCGGTCGCGGCCACCACGGCCTCCGCGCTGCTCTCGCTCACTGCGCCGTGCCCCCGGTCAGCTCGTCGGCCTTCTCGTTCACGTACACCCTGGGCACCCGGGTGCCGATGCGCGTGACGATCTCGTACGCGATGGTGTCGGCGGCCTCCGCCCAGTCCTGCGCGGTCGGCTCGCCCCGGTCGCCGGGACCGAACAGCACCGCCTCCGCGCCCGCCTCGGGCCGGTCGCCTTCGAGGTCGACGACGAACTGGTCCATGGCGACCCGGCCCGCGACCGTGCGCCGCCGTCCGCCGACCAGGACGGGGCCCCGGCCCGACGCGTGGCGCGGGACGCCGTCCGCGTAGCCGACGGGGATCAGGCCGAGCGTCGTGTCGGCGGAAGTCGCGTAGTGGTGGCCGTAGCTGACGCCGTGTCCGGCCGGGGCGTCCTTGACCAGGGCGACGGACGCGGCGAGCGTCATCACGGGGCGCAGCCCGAGGTCGGCGGAGGTGCCCAGCTCGGGGGCGGGCGAGATGCCGTACATCGCGATGCCGGTCCGGACGAGGTCGAAGTGCGCCTCGGGGATCGTGAGCGTGGCCGGGGAGTTGGCCAGGTGCCGCACCTCGGGCTCCACGCCCTCCTTCTCGGCGTACGCCACCATGTCGCGGTAGACGGCGAGCTGGGCGGCGATCGAGGGGTGGCCCGGTTCGTCGGCGCAGGCGAAGTGCGACCACAGGCCGGTGATCCGGACCCGTCCGGCCTGCTCGGCGGCGAGCGCCTCGGTGACCAGTTCGGGCCAGTCGGCGGGCTGGCAGCCGCCCCGGCCGAGGCCGGTGTCGGCCTTGAGCTGGACGCGGGCCGGGCGGCCCGCGGCTCCGGCGGCCGCGACGACCTCGCGCAGCGCCCACATGCCGCCGACCGACACATCGAGGTCCGCCTCGATCGCCTCGCGCCAGGGGCCGCCGGGCGTCCAGAGCCAGCACATGATCCGGCCGTCGAGTCCGGCCGCCCGCAGGGCGAGGGCCTCGTGCGGGGTCGCGGTGCCCAGCCAGGTCGCCCCGGCCTCCCGCGCGGCCCTGGCGCAGGGCACCGCCCCGTGCCCGTACCCGTCGGACTTCACCACGGCCATGAGCTGCGCACCGGCCGCCCGCTCGCGCAGGACGCGCACATTGGCGCGCAGCGCGGCGAGGTCGATCTCGGCACGGGCTCTCAGGGACGCTGTCTCGTTCATCGCGCCCAGTCTCTCAGAGGCATCCGCCACCTCTCGGGCAGTGCACGCCGGTATCCGGGCTTATGTACGTTTCATCACATGCTTCAGGTGATCGACCAGGACCGGGACATGGCTGTCCTCGACGTCCTTGGCCGCCGTGACCAGGGTGACCGGGCCGCCCTCGCGCACGAGGCCGACGAGTTGTTCGACCGCCTCCGTGTGCGTCGGGTCGTCCAGTTCGGTGCGGTACCGCTCGACGAACTCCTCGTGCCGGTCCGCGCGGTCGTGGTGGTACCAGGAGCGCAGCTCGTCCGAGGGCGTGACGTCCTTGAGCCACAGGTCGATGGCGGCCCGCTCCTTGGAGACGCCCCGGGGCCAGAGCCGGTCGACCAGGACCCGGGTGCCGTCGCCGTCCTCGACCGGGTCGTAGGCCCTGTGTACGCGTACGGATTCGCTCACCGCTCGCACCGCCCTTCTGCCGGAGCTTCCACCATCGCCCCCGCTCAGCCCGCCCGCACGTCGCGCCAGGCCGCCGGGATGCGGTCCGCGACGTCCTGCGCGGAGACCGGGGCCCCGTCCGAGCCGTGCCGGGCGGCGAGCCCGTGCAGATGGGCGGCGACGGACGCGGCGTCGCGCGGGGCGAGCCCGGCCGCGAGCAGGGAGCCGGTGAGACCGGAGAGCACATCCCCGCTGCCCGCCGTGGCCAGCCAGGCCGTGCCGGTCGGATTGACCCGTACGGGCGTGTCGCGGGCCTCCGCGATCAGGGTCGTGGAGCCCTTGAGGAGCACGGTGGCGCGGTAGCGGGCGGCCAGTTCGCGGACGGCGGTGAGCCGGCCGGACTCCACCTCCTCCCGGGCCGTGCCGAGCAGGGCCGCGGCCTCGCCCGCGTGCGGGGTGAGGACGGTCGGGGCGGTCCGGGTCCGCACGGTCTCCGCGTCCAGCAGCCGCAGCCCGTCCGCGTCGACGAGCACGGGCACGTCGGCGGCCAGCACATCGGCGACGGCCGCCGCCGCGCCCCGCCCGTCGCCGAGCCCCGGCCCGACCACCCAGGCCTGCACCCGCCCGGCCTTCGACGGCGGCCCGGCGTGCACCAGCGCCTCGGGGAACCGGGCGATCACCGCGTCCGCGCCCGGTCCGACGTACCGCACGGCCCCGGCCCCGCCGCGCAGCGCGCCCGCGACCGCGAGGACCGCCGCGCCCGGGTAGCGCTCGGACCCGGCGACCACGCCGACGACCCCGCGCCGGTACTTGTCGCTCTCCGCGCCCGGCACCGGCAGCAGCGCCGCGACGTCCGCGTACTGGAGCGCCTCCAGGTCCGGCGGCTCGGGCAGCTCAGGACCGAGCCCGATGTCCACCAGCCGCAGCGCCCCCGCGTGTTCGGCGGCCGGGTCGATCAGGAGGCCGGGCTTGTAGGTGCCGAAGGTGACCGTGGCGTCCGCCCGGACCGCGTCGCCGTGCACCTCCCCGGTGTCGGCCTCCACCCCGCTCGGCAGGTCGACGGAGAGGACCGGCGCACGGTCCCGGGTCACCGCGTGCAGCAGTTCGGCGGCGTCCTCGCGCAGTCCGCCGCGCCCGCCGATGCCGGTGATGCCGTCCACCACGAGGTCGAGCGCGCCGAGCCCGTCCGGCCCGTCGACGACCCGCCCGCCGGCCGCCAGCAGCGCGGCGAGCCCGCCGGGGTGCGCCCGGTCGGGGGCGAGCAGCAGGGCCCGCACGCCCGCGCCCCGGCGGGCGAGGCGGGCGCCCGCGTACAGCGCGTCGCCGCCGTTGTCGCCGCTGCCGACCAGGAGCAGGACCCGGGACCCGTACACCCGGCCGGTGCGCCGCAGCAGATCGCCGCAGGCCGCGGCGAGTCCGGCGGCGGCGCGCTGCATCAGGGCGCCCTCCGGCAGCCGCTGCATGAGGGCGGCCTCGGCGGCCCGTACGGTCTCCACGCTGTAGGCACGTCGCATGGTCCAACCCTCCGCGATCACCCGGGCCGACGCCACCCCCGCGGGGCGTGGCGACCGGTTCGGCCGTGCGGGTGCTCACCCCTCCGCGATCACCACCGCCGAGGCGACGCCCGCGTCGTGGCTGAGCGAGACGTGCCAGCCGCGCACGCCCAGTTCGGCGGCGCGGGCGGCGACCGTGCCGCGTACCCGCAGCCGGGGCTGCCCGCTCTCCTCGACCCAGACCTCCGCGTCGCTCCAGAGCAGCCCGCCCGGTGCGCCGAGCGCCTTGGCCAGGGCCTCCTTCGCGGCGAACCGGGCGGCGAGCGAGGCGATACCGCGCCGCTCGCCGCTCGGCAGCGTCAGCTCGCTGCCGACGAAGAGCCGGTCGGCCAGCTGGGGCGTACGCTCCAGCGCCGCGCCGAACCGCTCGATCTCGGCCACATCGATGCCGACCCCAATGATCACGGCCCCCACCCTCGCTCGCTCACTCGCTCACTCCACGGTCACGGACTTCGCCAGATTGCGCGGCTGGTCCACTTCGTTGCCGCGGGCCGTCGCGAGCTCGCAGGCGAAGACCTGGAGCGGCACGGTGGCGACCAGCGGCTGAAGCAGCGTAGGCGTTGCGGGGACGGTGATGAGGTGGTCGGCGTACGGGACGACGGCCTCGTCGCCCTCCTCGGCGACGACGACGGTGAGCGCGCCCCGGGCCCGGATCTCCTGGATGTTGGACACGATCTTGTCGTGGAGCACCGAACGCCCGCGCGGGGACGGCACGATGACGACGACCGGCAGGCCCTCCTCAATGAGTGCGATCGGCCCGTGCTTCAGCTCGCCGGCCGCGAAGCCCTCGGCGTGCATGTAGGCGAGTTCCTTGAGCTTGAGCGCGCCTTCGAGGGCGACCGGGTAGCCGACGTGCCGGCCGACGAACAGCACGGTGTCGTGGTGGGCGAGGGACCGGGCCAGCTCGCGCACCGGCTCCATCGTCTCCAGTACGCGGTCGACCTCGCCGGGCACGGCGGAGAGCTGGCGCACCACCGTACGGATCTCGTCGCCCCACTTGGTGCCGCGCACCTGGCCGAGGTAGAGCGCCACCAGGTAGCAGGCGACGAGCTGGGTGAGGAAGGCCTTGGTGGAGGCGACGGCGACCTCGGGCCCGGCGTGGGTGTAGAGGACGGCGTCGGACTCGCGCGGGATGGTGGAGCCGTTGGTGTTGCAGATGGCGAGCACCTTCGCGCCCTGTTCACGGGCGTGCCGCAGCGCCATCAGGGTGTCCATGGTCTCGCCGGACTGGGAGATGGCGACGACGAGGGTGCGCTGGTCCAGGATCGGGTCGCGGTAGCGGAACTCGCTGGCCAGCTCGGTCTCGCAGGGCAGCCGGGTCCAGTGCTCGATGGCGTACTTGGCGATCATCCCGGCGTGGAACGCGGTGCCGCAGGCGACGATGACGACCTTGTCGACCTCGCGCAGTTCGGTGTCCGGGATGCGCACCTCGTCGAGGTGGAGCGCGCCCTCGCCGTCGATCCGGCCGAGGAGGGTGTCGGCGACGGCCTGCGGCTGGTCGGCGATCTCCTTGAGCATGAAGGAGGCGTAGCCGCCCTTCTCGGCGGCGGAGGCGTCCCAGTCGACGTGGTACTCGCGCACCTCGGCGAGCGCCCCGTCGAAGCCGGTGACGGTGACGCCCTCGCGGCTCAGCTCGACCACCTGGTCCTGGCCCAGCTCGATCGCGGAGCGGGTGTGCGCGATGAAGGCGGCGACGTCGGAGGCGAGGAACCACTCGTCCTGCCCCACGCCCACGACCAGCGGGGAGTTGCGCCGGGCGCCGACGACGACGTCCGGCTGGTCCGCGTGGACGGCGACCAGGGTGAACGCCCCCTCCAGCCGCCGGCACACCTGCCGCATCGCGTCCGCGAGGTCTCCGCCCGCCGAGAACGCCTCGGCCAGCAGATGCGCGACGACCTCGGTGTCCGTCTCCGACTCCAGGGCGTGCCCGCGCCCGGTCAGTTCGCGGCGGAGGGCGGCGAAGTTCTCGATGATCCCGTTGTGCACGACGGCGACCCGGCCCGCGTTGTCCAGGTGCGGGTGGGCGTTGACGTCGGTGGGCGCTCCGTGCGTCGCCCAGCGGGTGTGCCCGATGCCGGTCCGCCCGGCCGGCAGGGGCCGGTCGCCCAGTTCCTTCTCCAGATTGACGAGCTTGCCCGCCTTCTTCGCGGCGGCCAGCCCGCCGTCCGCGAGAACGGCGACGCCCGCCGAGTCGTAGCCCCGGTATTCGAGGCGCTTGAGTCCTGCGACGACGACGTCCTGCGCCGACTGTCCACCGACATAACCCACGATTCCGCACATAACGGCACCCTAAGGCCGGAAGGCGGATTCCGGGCCTCTTGAAAACTTCGTGACGCGATCGACGCTGATCTTCATACAACCTTTTCAGCATTGTGGTGAAGCTCACAGACCCCTTCCTCTCATGTCGCCTATGCCGTACGTGCCTTGCTTGCCTTCGGGTGCGGCAGCTGTTGGGCTGAGCCCACCGGAAGGTGACAGCGGGGTACGAGCAGGGGGCTCGGGACGCCTTCCGGTGATGCGAGGAGGGGTTTTGAGAAGGCGCGTACTGAAGTCCGCCCTGGCCGCGGGCGCCCTGTCCGGGGTGGTCGTGGCAGCGCTCGTGACCGGACAACCGGATTCGCCCGAACAGGAGTTGACGCTCCGTCCGGTGGCGGGCGAGGGACCGGGCCACGCCGTGGAGGACTTCGCCTATCCACAGGCCGACACGATCCTCGCCGAGCAGGGGATCCTGCTGAAGCGGGGCGACGGACACATCGTGCTGGCGCAGTGCGGCAGTTCTCCGGACCTGCTGGAGATCTACGTACGCCACGAGAGCGCCGAGAAGTTCTGCTTCCGGACCACGGGCGCCTCCGGCTATCTGAGCCTGGAGCTGCCCGCCGTCTACGGCGTCCAGACCAAGGACCACGCCACCGAACTGTCCACGACGGTCGACGGCGAGGAGCACCAGTACGACGTGGCGGCCAACTCCTGGGCCCCGGTGGGCGAGACGGCCGACCCGGAAGGCCGCGAGCACGTGCTCGTGGAGATCGTCACCTCCGGCTAGCCGCCGGCACACACCCCGAAAGAGCGCCGACGGCAGGTCAGCCGCGGGGCTGTGCCGCCATGCCGCCGTGCGTAACGCCATCTGCGCCCTCACCCCGGTGAGCGGCGCGTCCAGCGTTCCGACATCGAAAGGAATTCCGTCGTGCCACCCACCATGTGGAGCAGACGCCGCATCCTCACCACGCTCTCCGCGATGACCGCCGTCGCCGCCGTACCCGGATCGCTCGTCCTGTCCGGGGCACCTGCGTATGCCGCGGACACCGGCTCCGAGCTGCCCGACAACCTTCCGGACACCGACCGCGGCCAGGTGCTGTGGGCGTATCTGACCGGTGGCCGTGCCGTACGGGAGGCCGCCGCCGCCGCGCTGCTCGGCAACGACGCCCGGATCGCGGCGTTCCTGTCGGGCGAACTCGCCCCGGCCAGGGCCGAGGACAACCGCGTGGCCGTGTTCCAGGGCCTCGCCTGGGCGGGCCGGTCCGTCCAGACGGCGGCGAGCCGGGCGCTGTCCGGCGGCGACGAGGCCATCGCCGCCTACCTCAAGGACGGCTATCTGGCGCCGCTCAAGACCGACCTGCGCGCCGAGGTCCTGCGCGTCATGGAGAGCGGCGGCACGGGCACCAAGAGCCGTGCCAACACCGCGCTGAACACGGACACCCAGGATTCGCTGGAGAAGTTCCTCCTGGAGACCCGCTTCGACGGCCAGGAGGAGGACGAGCAGGTCGAGGTCTTCAAGATCCTCGCCACCGCCTCGCCCCAGGTGAAGGAGTACGCGCAGCGCGCGCTCCAGGACGGGTCCGCGAAGGCGATCCAGTGGTTCCTGAACACCGGTCAGCACATCGCCCGGGCCCGCGACGAGGAAACGGCCACGATCGACCAGCTCGTGTCGATCGTCGAGCGCGAGGGCAAGCAGGCACGCCTCAAGACCGACAAGGCCGTCGCCGCGTCCGAGCAGGCGAAGGAAGCCGCGGTCAAGGCCAAGGAGGCCGCGCTGGTCGCGGCGGCCGAGGCCAAGGCCGCGCAGAACGACGTACGCAAGTCGGCGGCGGCCGCCAACAAGGCGTCCGACGCGGCACGCGGGGCCGCCCGCGCGGCGCAGACCGCGATCAGCGCCTCGCGGTCCGCGCAGTCCGCCTCGCAGCGGGCGGCGAACGCCGCACAGGCGGCGGCAGCGGCGGCGGCCGTGGCCGGCCGCGCGGCCTCCCGCGCCTACAACGCGGCCATCGCCGCCTCCGGTGACGCCAACAAGGCCTCCGCCGCGCTCTCGGCGGCCAAGGGCGCCCGGGACGCCGCAGCAAAGGCGCGCACCGCGGCGAAGGCCGCCGACCAGGCCTCCATCGCCTCCACGCAGGCCTCCGCGGCGGGTGCCGCCGCCGCCAGCGCGGCCGGCAACGCCGCGGCCGCCGCCAGCGCCTCCGCCGACGCGGCCAACGCCGCCGGCGCGGCCACCGCCGAGGCCCGCAAGGCCCGTGAGGCCGCCGCCGACGCCAACGCCCAGGCGGCCCGCGCCACCCGGGCGGCCGCGCTCTCCCGGTCGCTGGCGGACAAGGCCGCGGCAGCGGCATCCGCCGCGCACAAGGCGGCCAACTCCGCGGCCGCGCACGCCGAGAAGGCCGCCGACGCCGCCGAGGACGCGGCCAAGCACGCCGGCCAGGCGATCGAGTACGCGAAGCGCTCCCGGCTCTTCGCCGAGGAGGCGGTGAAGGCCGCCAACACCGCGGCCGACGCCGTCAAGGAGGCGACGGACGTCGAGGCGGCGGCCCGCGAGGCCGAGGCCGAACGCATCGAGCAGGACACCGAGGTCGGCATCGTCGCGGCCCGCCTCAAGGCCGCCCAGGAGCAGGAGGCCCTGGACCGGATCGCCACCCAGCGCACCCAGAACGACCAGATGGCGCAGGAGATCCGCGATCTCGTCGCGCAGGCGCAGGAGGCCCTCACCGCCGGGGACCAGCCTCGGGCGGTGTCCACGGGCCGCAAGGCGGCGGTCAGACTCCTCGACAGCCACGGGACATGGACGCGCCAGGCGGCGGAGTTCGCGCTCGCGGCGGGCGACTACGAGATCCTCAACTGGATCGACGTCGACCGTCCGGCGGCCCAACGGCAGGACGACCGCGAGACGGTCCTGGCCCTGGCCGAGATGGCGGCGCCGGATGTCGCGGCCGGCGCGCATGTGGCGCTGAAGAGCGAGGACCCCGACGCGGCGAGCACGTTCCTCGAAGCGGGCATGACCGATTCGGCCGCCACCGAGAACCGCGTCAAGATCTTCACGATCCTCGGCCAGGACCCCGGCCGCGCGGTCAAGGCCAAGGCGGAGGCGGCCCTCGCCGACGGCAGTCCGGAGGCGCTGTTCCGCTTCCTGAGCACGGAGTACGTCGAGGCGGTCAAGGAAGACGACACCGTCGAGGTCTTCAAGATCCTCAACGAGGGCGGGGCCTACCTCCGTTCGGCGGCCCAGGTCGTCCTGGAGGGGTCCGCCCTCATGCGGCGGTCCTTCGTGGCGCACGACCAGTTCAACGTCGCCCGCCTCGACCACGACGCCGAGGCGCACGTCGCCGCGATCCGGGCCGCCATCGCGCACGCCGCCCAGATCGCCCAGCGGGCCCTGGAGGACGCCGCGCGCGCCTCCAAGGCGGCGGCGGACGCCCGGCAGGCGGCCGAGGAGGCGGCGGACTGGGCGGACAAGGCCAAGGGCTACGCCAAGGCCGCGGAGGACGCGGCCACCAAGGCGCGCAACAACGCCGAGGCGGCCGACGCGTCCGCCGCACGCGCCGCCACCTCCGCCCAGCGCGCCGAGAGCGCCGCCGTGGTGGCACGGTCCGCCGCGCGGGCCGCGAACTACTCCATGAACCAGGCGTACGCCTCCGCCGGCCGGGCCCAGGCCTCCGCCGCCTCCGCCGCGCAGTCCGCGGCGAGCGCCCGCGCCTCCGCCGAGCAGGCGGGCAAGGACGCCTCGGAGGCGGCCGCGGTCGCCTCCGACGCGCACCGCATCGCCCGCGAGAAGCGGCAGCAGGAGATCGCCGCCGCCGCGGCCGCCGCGGAACGCAAGGCGAAGGAGGACGCGCAGAGCGGCAAGAACCCCGCCGACAGCGCCGACAACGACAAGAACAAGGCGGAGGAGGACGGCGAGTTCCTCGGTCTGACCAAGGACCAGTGGATCAAGTACTCCGGCCGTGTCAGCACCATCGCCGGTACGATCTCGGCCGGTGCGGGCGGTCTGGCTCTGGCGGTCGGCTGGATCCCGGTCGTCGGCCAGGGCGCGGCCGCGATCCTCGGTGGCATCTCGCTCGTCGCGGGAGGGGTCTCCTTGCTGGCGGGCGGTGTGAACGTCATCGCGAGCTGGGGCACGGACGATTTCCAGAAGAATCTGGGCACGTTCGCGTTGAGCGCCCTGTTCTTCGGGAAGGGCCGAGCGGTGGCCCATGTGTCCAAGAAGGTCGGCAGCAGCCTGTCGGGCATCGCGGACGAGGTCGGCATGAAGGTGTCCGGCTTCCTGGAGGACACCACGACGGCGGCCATCGGGCTGCTGAACTGGAGCTGACCGGGGGCTGATCGAGGCGGGTGGGCGGCACCGGACACGGCGCCGCCCACCCGCACCGCACACGGGACACTGGACGACTGAACGGACGGGAGAAGAAGCGTGCAGGCAGAGAGCTTGACGACGGCGCAGTGGTGGCTGGTGGCACTGGCGACCTCAGCGGTGCTGCTCGCGGCGGTCCACTTCACCTTCAGGAACGGCAAGGCCACGCTCCTCTCCCTGATCGCACCCGTCCTCGGCGGCATCACCGTCCTGGGCGCCGCCGGCGTACGCGACCACGCGGAGGTGGAGGCGCTGGTCATGTTCTCCGCCTCGATGCTCGCCGTGGCGCTGCTGGTCCTGGCGCTCAAGCCGGAGCTGCCGAGGATCAGGGCGGCGGCCCTGGCCGGTGAGACGTACGAGATGCCGAAGTGGAAGACCGGCCTGTACGGGGTGCTGGCGGTGGCGTTCGCGGTGACGGTGGTGTTCGTCCTGTTGTAGAGCCGGGCAACACCGCCCCCCCTACTCCCCCAGCTTCCGTCGCAGGGCGGCCCGCTCCGGCCCGGTGCCCGCGCGTTCCAGCGCCTCCCGGTACGCCTCGGCGGCCTCGCCGTCCCGCCCCAGCCGGCTCAGCAGATCGCCGCGCGCCACCGCGTACGGAGCGTACGCCCGCAGCCGGGGCTCTCCGGCCAGCGCGTCCAGCAGCGCGAGCCCCGCCTCGGGCCCGTCCCGCATCGCCACCGCCACGGCGCGGTTGAGCGCCACCACGGGCGACGGGGTGAGCGTGAGGAGCACGTCGTACAGGGCCACGATCTGCGGCCAGTCCGTGCCCGCCACGTCCGCCGCCTCGTCGTGCAGGGCGGCGATGGCGGCCTGCACCCCGTAGGGCCCGGCCGGTCCGCCGGTCAGCGCCCGGACGACCAGGGCACGCCCCTCCTCGATCATCGGCCGGTCCCAGCGCCCCCGGTCCTGGTCCTCCAGCAGCACCGGCTCGCCCTCCGGCCCGGCCCGCGCGTCGCGCCGGGCATGGACCAGGAGCAGCAGCGCGAGGAGCCCGGCGCTCTCCCGCTCGGCGGGCAGCAGCCGGTGCAGTATCCGGGCCAGCCGGATCGCCTCCTCGGCCAGGCCGAGCCGCTGGAGACGGGGCCCGGAGCTGGCCGCGTACCCCTCCGTGAAGACCGAGTAGACGACCTGGAGCACTCCGGGCAGCCGCTCCGGCAGTTCGTCGGGGCCGGGCACCCGGAACGGGATGCGGGCCTCACGGATCTTCTTCTTGGCCCGCACGATGCGCTGGGCCATGGTCGCCGTCGGTACGAGGAAGGCGCGCGCCACCTCCGGTGTGGTGAGCCCGGCGAGGCAGCGCAGGGTCAGGGCGGCGCGGTCCTCGGCGGCGAGGGCGGGGTGGGTGCAGGTGAAGAACAGCTGGAGCCGGTCGTCGGGCAGTTCACCGGCCCCGGCGGCGTCCGGCGCGGGCGCGACGGCCTCCGCCCGTTCCGCGTCGGCCCGCAGGACGGCGAGCCGGGCGGCGTACGCCTGGTCGCGCCGCAGCCGGTCCACGGCCCTGCGCCGCGCGGTCGTCAGCAGCCAGGCCCCGGGCCGGGCGGGGACGCCCTCGGCGGGCCAGTGCCGCAGGGCGGCCTCGATCGCCTCGGACGTCACCTCCTCGGCCAGGTCGAGGTCGCCGAACCGGCGGACGAGGGAGGCGAGCAGCAGCCCGCGCTCCTCCCGGAACACCGCCTCGACGGCGACCCCGGCCCGCCCCGCCGGGGCGTCCTCGCCGGCCGCCGGAAGGTCCTCATCCGCCGGAAGGCCATCGCCCGCCGGGGCGTCCTCGTCCGCCACGGTTCTCAGGCCCCGAAGTCCGCGACCGGCCGGACGACGACCGAGCCGCCGTCGCGCGAGCCAGGACAGCGGGCGGCCCAGTCGAGGGCGGCGTCCAGGTCGGGCACGTCGATCACGAGGAACCCGCCCAGCAGCTCCCGGGTCTCGGCGAACGGCCCGTCCGTCACGGTCCGCTCCCCCGTCGGCGAGACCCGCACGGTGGTCGCGGTCACCAGATCGGCCAGCGACTCCCCGGAGACGTGGATCCCGGCGTCGCGTACGGCCTTGTCGTAGGCCATCCAGTCCTCGACGGTGCACTCGGGCGCACCGCCCTGCTCGTCGACGGCCCCGCTGTGGATCAGCAGCATGTACTTCATGATCGGCTCCTGTCGCCTGTGTGTCGCGCCCGCCGTGCGGGTCGCCCTACACGATGACGACGAACGGGACCGGCGCCGATCGACACGCCGCCGACATCTTTTTCCGCGGACCCTGAGCAGTTCGCGGACCGCGAGCAGGAAGGTTCCACCGACCTCAGCACGACGGCACCCGCCGGCTCTCCCCCACCGGCTCGGCCCGCCCGCAGACGCCCATGCTGCACCAGCGGCGGCGGCCGCCCGCGTCGAGGAAGAGCCACCCGCAGTCCTTCCCCGGGCAGACCCGGACGGTGAGGCGGCGCGGGTGGGCGAGCAGGTCCGCGGCGCGCTGGGCCACGGCGTGCAGCGGAAGCCGGAGCCCGGACTCCGGATGGGGTCTCCAGCGCCCGAGGCCGTCCTCGCCCCGGACGAAGGCGGCATGGCACATGGCTTCCTGGATCACCTCGGCGGCCCGCCCGAAGGCCCCGCCGCCGCCCGCGCCCGGCTCCTCCGTGAGGCACCCGTACAGCGCGCTCCGGAACCCCCGTGCCGCCGCCAGTACGGCACCGGCCTCCTCGGGCCGCTCCTCCGCGGTGCGCAGCAGCCGGACGACCGTACGTTCGTCGACGAGGTCCAGGTGCCCGGCCCAGACCACGAGCGTGCGGTAGCCGCAGAGCCACTCCGAACCGGCCCGCCGTTCGCCGCCCCACCCGGCGTAGGTGTTGCAGAACTCCAGGGCCGGATCGCCGCTGGTGTTCCAGGGCAGCCACTCGCCGCGCACCCGGACGGCGTACGTGGGCGTGGCGGCCTGCCGCAGGGCCGGGTCGTCGCGGCGGACCCGTTCGTACAGGGTGCGCAGCTCCTCGCCGGGCTCGGCGTCGAAGGCGGACCGCAGGGCGCTGCGCGTGGCCCGGTAGAGCTGGAGCGCCTCCGCCGACCGGCCGCCGCGGTGCAGGGCGACCATGCTGTCCGCGACGAGGCGTTCGCGCTCGGGGTGCTCCTCGGCGAGCGGGGGCAGTTCGGCGGCGACGCGCTCGTGCTGCCCGAGCGAGAGCAGGAGGCGGGCGCGTTCCTCCGCCGCCGAGAGTCGCAGCGCGGCGAGCCGCCGGCCGATCCGGTCGCGCAGGGCGTCGGCCGCGACGTCGGCGAGGAGTTCGCCGCGCCACAGCGCCAGCGCCCGGTCGTAGCGGAGCACCCGCTCCTCGTCGTCCACGGCGGCCGCGGCCTCCCGTACCCCGTCCTCGAAGGCCCGGGTGTCGATCACATGGTCGTCGGCACGGAGTAAGTAGCCGTCGTTGCGGGTCTCCAGGTGGACGCCGTCGGGCCCGAGGGAGGCACGCAGCCTGCCGATGTACGTGTGCACGGTGGAACGGGCCCCGGCCGGGGCCTCGCCGTTCCAGAGCAGGTCGATGAGCCGGCCGGTCGGGACGGTCCGGCCCGCCTCCAGGAGGAGGACGGCCAGCAGGCACCGCTCCTGGCGGCGCAGCCCCGCGAGTACGGGGCGCCCCCCGTGCCGCGCGGCGAAGGGTCCGAGCAACTGGAATTCCATCGGCAAAGCATCCAACTGCCGCCGCCCGCAAGGCCAGACCTTGCCTACATCTGCGCCTGTGTCGTGGCGGGTCCGTCGTGGTGAGTCTTTGGTGAGCCCCCCGGAGCATCCTTCGGCGAACAGCACGAACAGCACCACGAGCAACACGCGATCACCCGATCACCCGATCCCGACCTATGGAGAGTTCACATGCGCAGCATCGTTCTCGGCGCTCTCGGCGCGGCCTGCCTGGCCGTGGTGGCGCTCGGCACGGCCCCTGTGGCGGCGGCGGCCCCGGCCAAGGCCGCTCCGCAGGGATCCGGCTGGGAACCGGCTCCTTCGGCCCCGTGGGACGTACCGGCGGGAGAGCGGTGCGCCTTCCCCATCCACGGCGAGCCCATCGTGGACGAGGTCGTCCGCCGCGAACTGCCCGCGCCCGAGGGCGTGACGCGCAGCTTCTACAAGGGCGACCTCGTGGTCCGGGTGACGAACAAGGAGACCGGGGCCTATTACGACGCCGACTCCAGCGGTGTCGCCCTGATCGACGAGTACGCCGACGGGGCCCAGCGCTGGCACATCCTCGGCCCGGTGCTCCTCGGCGTGGGCGAGGGCAATCTGCCCCGGGGCATGTGGCTGGTCGACGGCGCCTACAAGCTCCACTGGAGCGCGGACCGCGTCAAGACGGTGACCGGCGCGGTGCTGTCCAAGACCGACGTCTGCGCGCAGATCGACTGAACGGGCGCGGGGCGGCGGGCCGTTGACCTCACGCACTGAGCAGGGACGGCCCGCCGCCGTACGCACGGATCTCGCGGCACCCCCCGCAGCACCCCGGCGCGGACGACCGGAAGGCACGGTCGCAGTCGTCGCAGGTCTGGAGCGGGACGACGGGCACGGCGGCGGGCCGGGGCGGCGGGAGGAGCGCGATGAGCCGGTGCCGCAGCAGCTTCGCCGGGTGCCGGAGGGGTACGGGCGGATCGTCGGTGAGCGCCGCCCGTACGGCCTCCGGCCGCATCCCGCGCTCCAGCCAGGCGGCGACGCCGGGGGTGAGCCGCTCCACGTCCGCCCCGGAGAGGCCGAAGAGGGGCGCGCCGAGGTGCAGTTCGGCGAGCAGCCGCGCGGCCTCGGCGGACAACGCGGCGCTGGGCTCGCACGGGACGGGCAGCGGCCGGGGCGGCGGCTTGTGCGCGGTGGGCGGCGGCACGAGACGGGGCGCGGGCGCGGGCTCAGACACGGGCGCGGGCACGGCTTCCGTTACGGGCACGGGCACGGGAGCGACCTCCGGCTCTGCCTGCGGCTCCGGAGAGGGCGTGGGCACCGCCCTCACCGCGCCCCGGGCCGCCGCCTCCGGGTGGTTGTACGACTCCGTACGCGTGGCGAATCGGCCGCCGCAGCCGCGCTCCCGGGTCCGGCGCAGGAACCCGTGCCGCTCCAACTCCCGTAACGCGGCGGCGATACGGACCTCGCTCTCCGGGAAGACCGCGGCCAGCGCCTTGACGCCGACGCGCCGCCCGTCCGGCAGCGACTGAATGTGGGTGCCGAGGCCGATCGCCAGCAGGGACATGCCCCGGTGCTGGGAGAGCCGGTTGGAGATGATCGTGTAGCCGTCGGTGAGCCGGATGTTGATGTGTACGACACCGCCGGACGGGGCGCGCGGGGGCGCGCTAACCTGCTGGGTATCCATCGGGAAGGTGCTACTTCCTGTTGGTCAGGCCTTCGGTCGGGATGCCAGTCCCGGCCGGGGGCCGTCTCATGTCTGGTGTGGTGGTCAGCGTGAGCATATGCCTGCCAACAGGTCATAAATCCAGCCCGGTTGGCACACTTCACCCATGCGAGTGACGACGCCCCTCGCCGGAGCCGACCGGACCCGCAGAGGTCGGCCCAGGGGGTTGGGTCGGGTTATTTCCCCAGTGATCAAAGACAGGTACTCAAAAGCTTTTACGTCGTGGGTCACCGCGTCGCGGTGGACCGCGACGCGGTGACCCGCGCTCCCGGCGGCCTCTCCCGCCCCACCGGATCGCGGCTGTCACGACCCGGTGAGCGCCACCTCCGCCCAGACCGTCTTGCGCGGGAACGGCCCGTGCTCCGTGCCCCACCGCACCGACAACGCCTCGACGAGCAACAGCCCGCGCCCGCCGTCGGATGCGGCATCCGCATCCCGTTTCTCCGGGAGGCGGTCACCCCGCGTGTCGGCGACCTCGATCCGCAGCACGTCGCCGTACACGCTGAGCAGGATGCGGAAGTCCCGCCCGGGGACGTAACCGTGGAGCGCCGCGTTGGTGGCCAGCTCGCCGATGACGAGACTCGCGTTCTCCAGCGGGAGCCCCCAGGAACGCAGTTGCTCGGTGGCGAGGAGGCGGGCGAGCCGGGCGCCCCGGCGGGTGGCGGAGAGCTGGACGGCGAACTGTCCGGTGCGGGCACGCGGTTGGGTGATTTTTCGGTTCACGTCACTCAGCGTGGCCGCGCGTATCTACGCTGAGAAGTACTGACACGGGTACGGACCGTCACTGTCCTGGGTGTGTACAGGCCTGTCCCCGTACGTACGGTGCCCGCCGCGCGGGCGCACGGGATGAAGGCGGGACGGCAGATGATCGACGGAACCGAAGAGGACCGGGAGTTCGGCCTGGAGGACGACTCCGGCGCGGTCATCGCGGCCGTGGGCCGGCAGATCAAGCTGTGGCGCGAGGAAGCCGGATTACGCGCCGCCGAGCTGGGCTCGATCATCGGGTACAGCGAGAACCTCGTCTTCAAGGTCGAGGGCGGGAAGCGCATTCCCAAGCCGGAGTTCCTGGACAGGACGGACGCGGCCGTCGGGGCGAACGGCAAGGTCTCGGCGATGAAGAAGGACGTGGAGGAGGCGCGGTATCCGAGGAAGGTCCGCGACCTGGCGAAGCTGGAGGCGGAGGCGATCGAGCTCGGCGCGTATGCCGGGGTGGTGATCCACGGGCTGCTCCAGACCGAGGAGTACGCCCGCGCGCTGTACGCACAGCGGCGGCCCGCCTACGCGGAGGACGACATCGAGCGCCTGGTGGCCGCTCGGATGGCCCGGCAGGTGGTCTTCGACCGCCGCCCCGCTCCGCTGCTGACCTTTGTCCAGGAAGAGGCGACGCTCCGGCGGCGGACCGGGGGCAGAATGGTCCTGCGACGACAGCTCGAACACCTGCTTGAGCTGAGCCAGTTGCGGCATGTCGAGATCCAGGTCATGCCGACGGAGGCGGAGGAGCACGCGGGTCTCGGCGGCTCGCACCGCATCCTTAAGCTCAAGGACGGAAAGACCGTCGGGCACAACGAGGTTCAGCTCATCAGCGGGCTGATCACCGATCCGAGGCAGGTGCAGATCCTGGAGATGCGCTACAACCTCATCCGGTCGCAGGCCCTCACGCCCCGGCTGTCGCGGGAATTCATCGAGAAACTGCTGGGAGAGACATGAGCACCCCCGAGCTGACGTGGTTCAAGAGCAGCTACAGCACCAACGACGGCCCCGACTGCGTCGAGGTCGCCACCGCCCCCACCACCGTCCACGTACGCGACTCCAAGCAACTCCCCACGGGCGGCCCGCACCTGGGCTTCACCCCGGCCGCCTGGGCGGACTTCGTCACCTACGCGTCGGAGGCCTGAGCCGGTTCGCCCTTTCGGCCAGGTCACGCTGCCCGCAGGGGCCTGGCTTCGGCCCCTGCGCGTCCTGTACGCAGGAGAGGTCGAACCCCTGCGGCAGAAGAGGCCCCGTTGCGCGACCACGAGAACACCGGCACGGCCGGTGGCGAACACGACCGCGCCCCGGCCCGCCCACCTGTGGAGCGGGCGCGGACCGGGCCCCGGGGCCTCTTCTCCCTTCAAAGCAGTCTCGGCAACGCGGCGGTGGTTCAGCTGCTCCGGGAGGGCGGCCGGGGGACGGGCGAGGAGCACGCCGTGCAGCGTTCCGCCGTCCACGACGTGCTGCGTGGCGGCGGAAGGCCGCTCGACGAGCGCACCCGCACCGATATGGAAGCGCGGCTCGGCGCGGACTTCTCCGACGTACGGATCCACACCGACGCCGCGGCCAGGGCTTCCGCGGCCGGCATCGGGGCCCGCGCCTACACCTCCGGCAACCATGTCGTCATCGGCGAGGGCGGCGGGGACGGGCATACCCTCGCCCACGAGCTGACCCATGTCATCCAGCAGCGCCAGGGGCCGGTCGCGGGCACGGAGACCGGCGGCCTCAAGGTGTCCGACCCCTCCGACCGCTTCGAACGGGAGGCGGAGGCGAACGCCCGGCGGGTCATGAGGGCCCCGGCGAGCGGCCTCGGAGGGCAGCGGCCGGCGGAGGGGCCGTCCGGGGAACAAGCGGGTCCGTCGGGGCCGGCGCCGGTCCAGCGCACGCTCGCCCTGGGCGGGAAGAAGGACCAGGCCCCCGACGCCGGAACGGCGTACGACACGATCCGCCGAGGGCTCACGAACGACCGGCTGATCAGCGCCTGGGAGAAGGACGAGAACCGGCCCGTGATCGCCCAGGTGCTCCGGGAGTGGACCGAGGCCCCGGCCCCGTCCGCGCCGAAAGCGACGGGCGAGGAACGCCCTGCGGGCTCCCAGGACGCGCTGGCCCGCTACTACGGAACGATGGACGAGGCCGCGGCCGCCGTGCTGGACCGCGCCAACGCCCTCCCGGTGGCCGACGTGGAGCGGGAGATCGCCCAGGCGGTCGCGGCCGACCAGGAGATCCTGAAGACCCTGGCCGGTTACGTCGAGCAGCACCTCTCGCCCTGGCTCGACCAGCAGAGGAGTCAGGCCCAGGCGTTGCAGGCCGAGCTCGCGAAGACCACCTCCGAGCTGGCCTCGACGGGCCGGCTCTACCTGCCCTACGTCGAGTACGGCCAGAAGACGCTGGCGTCGATCCTGGCTCAGCCGGAGGCGCAGAAGTTCGCGACGCTCATCAGCGCCATCCACGACGTCGCCGAGATCCTCTACACCCTGGAGGGCCTCCAGGAGCACGTGGAGGTCTCCGAGGAGGAGTTCAAGGGGTACGTGTTCAAGGACGACCAGGGGCTCGGAGGGGAACGGAACTCACCCGCCTGGGCCCTGCACGGCCCGGCCGGGGCATCGGGGCAGAGCACCGGCCAGCTGGAGCGGACGCCCGTACCCAAGACCTTCCGCGGGGCCATGGCCACGCCCAACCAGAACAACGAGCAGGTACGCGCCGCCGGGCGCCTGGGCTACCCGGTGTCGCTGGGGCCGTCGCGGACGACCGGCAAGCTGATGAAACTGGCCGACCGGACCGGTGCCGACCCCCGGGTGAAGGAGACCATCGCCTACTCTCTGCTGGCCCTGTGGTACACGGAGTACCGGCGCGACCTCACCGACATTCACCGCTACCACTTCGTGATGGACATGGCGGCCAACTTCGGTGTCGCCTACGACCCGCATCGGCCGCCGCGCAACCCGGCGACGGGTGCGGACTACTCCGCGGAGATCTCCAAGGCGCTCCAGCGGTTCCGTACGAACCAGGAGGCGGAGGCGGCGAAGTACTGGAAGGACGAGGCGGACCGCAAGTTCGGGCAGAGCTCCCAGGCCGGCCCGGCCTCCTCGGCCGGCGTCAACGCCCTGCCGCCCGCGGCCGGCCCGGTGGATGCCGCACCGGCGGATGCGGGCCCGGCGTGGGCCGGGCACCAGGACGCGCGCGCCATCATGTCCGCGCTCAAGGCGGCGGCGTCGGACAAGTTCAGGATCCTGGGCACCAAGGAGCAGGTGATCACGCAGCTGGGCCTGCCGGAGCAGCGGTTCGACGCCGCGCTCGCCTTCCTCCAGAACAAGCCGTTCGTGGCCAAACCGCTCGTGAACCTGGACCGGATGGGCCTGGGGCTCACGAGTCCTGGCAAGACGGTCGCCAAGAAGATGGCGGACCTGTAGCGGAGGCGATGGCGGATCTGTAGCGGAGGCGATGGCGGATCTGTAGCGGATCCGGGCTGCGGGGCCGCGGCCGTATCCGGGCCGCGGCCGTATCCGGGGCGCG
>MUNB01000125.1 GCA_002154345.1 Streptomyces griseus | reverse complement strand
CGGCCGCGCACCCATCCAAGGAGCACCCGCCCTCATGTCCCCGCTGATCACCCGCCGCCGTGCGGCCGCCGCCGTGCTGACCACCGCCCTGCTGATCCCGCTCGCCGCCTGCGGCGACTCCGGCTCCGACCAGGCCAAGGACAAGGACAGCGGCTCGAAGGCCGCCTCCTCCGCCTCCGGCGCCCCGAAGGCGGACCTGACCGTGCTGGCCGCCGCCTCGCTGACGGACGTCTTCAAGGAGGCGGGAGCGGCGTACGAGAAGGAGAACCCTGGCACCAGGGTGACGTTCTCCTTCGCGGGCTCCCAGGAGCTGGCCGCCCAGGTCAAGCAGGGCGCCCCCGCCGACGCCCTGGTCACCGCGGACACCAGGACGATGGACGGTCTCACCGGCGAGACCGGCACCCCGGCCGTCATCGCCAAGAACCGCCTCGTCATCGCCGTCGGCGAGGGCAACCCGGAGAAGGTCGAGAACCTCAAGGACCTCTCGGACGCCAAGCTGAAGGTCGTCCTGGCCGCCCCCGAGGTGCCGGTGGGCCGCTACAGCAAGCAGATCCTCGACGCGCAGAAGATCGCGGTGAAGCCGGTCTCCCAGGAGCCCAACGTCCGCGCGGTCCTCAGCAAGGTCGAGCTGGGCGAGGCGGACGCCGGGATCGTCTACAAGACCGACGCCGCGACCGCCACCGACAAGGTCGACGCGATCGACATCCCGGACGCGGAGAACGCCGTCGCCTCCTACCCGGCCGCCACGCTGAAGGGGTCGAAGCACAGCGAGGCCGCCGCCGCGTTCGTCGCCTGGCTCTCCACGCCCGCCGCCCAGAAGATCCTCCAGGGCGCGGGCTTCCAGCAGCCGTAGCCGCACACCGCTCCCGGCGGGCCCGTACCGTCCGACGGGCCCGCCGGGCACCGCACACGACAGCCCCCAGCCCGACGAGGTCACCGATGAAACGCCCGGTCCGCCGCCGTACACCAGGGGTCCGCGCCCCGCTCCTGCTGACGGTGCCCGCCCTGCTGGCCGTGGCGTTCCTGATGCTGCCGCTCGTCGGCATCCTGGCCCGCACCTCCTGGGGCGACCTGGGCGCGCACCTCACCGCCGACGCCACCACCGAGGCGCTGCGGCTCTCGCTGGTGGTCTCGCTCTGGTCGCTGGGGCTGTCGCTGCTGTTCGGGGTGCCGCTGGCCTGGCTGCTGGCCCGGGTGCCGTTCCCCGGCAAGGCGTTCGTCCGCTCGCTGGTCCTGCTGCCGATGGTGCTGCCGCCCACGGTCGGCGGCGTCGCGCTGCTGCTGGCCTTCGGGCGGCGCGGGCTGCTCGGCCCGTGGCTGGAGGACACCTTCGGCATCACCCTGCCCTTCCACACCTCGGGGGCCGTGCTCGCGGCGACCTTCGTCGCGATGCCGTTCCTGGTCATCTCGCTGGAGGGCGCGCTCGGCGGACTGCGCCCCCGGTACGAGGAGACCGCCGCCTCCCTCGGGGCCTCGCCGGTCCGGGTGTTCCTCACCGTGACGCTGCCGATGGTCGCCCCCGGGCTGATCGCCGGGGCCGCCCTGACCTGGGCGCGGGCGCTCGGCGAGTTCGGCGCGACGATCACCTTCGCCGGAAACCTCCCCGGCACCACGCAGACCCTGCCGCTCCAGGTCTATCTGCTGCTCCAGGACTCGCCGGAGGCCGCCACCTCCGTGTCGCTGCTGCTCCTGGCCATCGCGATGATCGTGCTCGTCACACTGCGCGGCCGGTGGACCGGCACCCCGGGCGACCACCGCGACCTCGCGAGCCGTACGGCGGCGGACCGCCCGGAGGACCCGACGGGCACCGCACCGGACGCCCTTCCCGCACCGTCGCCGGACCTCCTGAAGAAGCCCGCACCCGAACCCTGGCCGCTGCACGCCGAGGTCACCGGCTTCACCCGCCTCACCCTCGACGCCCCGCCCGGCACCACCGTCGCGGTGGTCGGCCCCAACGGCGCGGGCAAGACGACGCTCCTGCGGGCCCTCCTCGGCCTCACGCCCCGCGCGCACGCCACCCTGCGCCTCGGCGACAGCGACGTCACCGCCCTCCCGCCGCACCGCAGGGGCGTCGCCTGGGTGCCCCAGGACGGGGCGCTCTTCCCGCACCTGAGCGCGCTGACCAACACGGCGTACGGGCTCCGCGCCCACGGGGTGCCGCGCGCCGAGGCCCGGCGCGAGGCCCAGGGCTGGCTGGACCGGCTCGGGGTGGGCCACCTCGCCCACCGCAGGCCCGCCCAGCTCTCCGGCGGCCAGGCCCAGCGGGTCGCCCTGGCCCGCGCGCTCGCCGCCCGCCCGCGCCTGCTGCTGCTGGACGAACCGCTCGCCGCCCTCGACCAGACCACCCGGGCCCGGGTGCGGCACACCCTGCGCGGCCACCTCGCGGAGTTCGGCGGGGTCTGTCTGATCGTCACCCACGACCCGGTCGAGGCGGTCTCGCTGGCCGACCGGGTCCTGGTGCTGGAGGACGGCCGGGCCCTCCAGGACGAGCCGCCCGCCGAGGTCACCCGCCACCCGCGCTCGCCGTGGGTGGCCCGGATGCTGGGCCACAACGCCTGGCCCGGGACCGCCACCGCCGACGGCCTGGCGCCGGAGGGCGGCGGGCACCTCGTGGTCGCCGAGCCCCTCCCGGCGGGCACGGACGCCCTCGCGGTCATCGCGCCGGAAGCCGTCTCCGTACACCGGGAGCGGCCCACCGGATCGCCGCGCAACGTCTGGCCCGGCACGGTCCGCGAGATCACCTCGGGCGGCAGCCGGCTGCGGCTGCTGATCACCTCGGCCGAGGCCCCGGACCTGGTCGCGGAGATCACCCCGGCGGCCGCGGCCGAGCTGGGCATCGCCGACGGCACGGCCGTCTGGACCAGCGTGAAGGCCACGGAGACGACGATCGTCCCGCTCTGAGCCCGGCCGCCGGGTCCGGGGCACGGGGGAACCATCACCCCCGTCGGCGCGTACTTCTGTACGTACGCGACCACCGGGAGACGGGGACCTCATGGCACTGTTCGGCAACGCCCACACGATCAATCCGGCCACCGCCCAGCAGGACTACGCCCGGCTGCTCGGGCAGGGCGAGCAGGTGCACGCCGCGTTCGTGCTGATCCGCGACACCATCCTGTTCACGGACCGGCGGCTGATCCTCGTCGACAAGCAGGGCATCACCGGCAAGAAGGTGGAGTACCACTCCGTGCCGTACCGCAGCATCACGCACTTCGCCGTGGAGACGGCCGGCACGTTCGATCTCGACGCCGAGCTGAAGATCTGGATCTCGGGCAACGCGACGCCGCTCCAGAAGACGTTCACCAAGGGCGTCGACATCTACGAGGTGCAGGCGATACTCACGCAGTTCGTCGCCCGCTAGGCAAGCCCGGCCAGGTCCGGTCAGGTCAGGTCAGGTCAGAAGGACGGGCGCAGCCGGGCCGTCGCCGCGTGCCCGGGGACGGTGGCCCGCAGCTTCGCGGCGCGCTCCCGCAGCTCGGGCAGCAGGTCGTAGAGCGCGTCGCCGGGGCAGCGGGTCTCGAAGCTGTCGCGGTGTCCGGAGATGACGTGCAGCCGGGCCACCTGGCCCCGGTCGAAGCGGCTCTCGTCGTTCGTCGACACCAGGTCGACGCTGCCCAGCGGATCCGCCCCGGGCCGCAGCTTCCAGGCGGCGAGCCGCACCAGCGCGTCCATCATCGGCTTCGGCACCTCGACCCCGGGGCCGAAGTTCCCGATCGCCGCGATGCCGACCGTGTCGGTGTTGAACCCCTTGGTGTGCGCGCCGAGCACCGAGCGGCCGACGCCGCCCGCGCGGCCCTCGTAGAGGGTGCCGCAGCGGTCGACGAGGAAGTTGTAGCCGATGTCGTCCCAGCCGTCCTGCCGGATGTGGTCGCGCTGGACGGCCCGGATCAGCTCGGGGGCGTCCGCGCAGTCGTAGTCGTTGGGGTTGCCGGTGTGGTGCACGAACACCGCCCGCGCCGGGGCCGTGTAGTGCGGCCCCTCCCGCACCAGGGACTCGTCCGCGCCCCAGTCCCGGCGGCTGACGACGGCCGGCTGCGGCAGTCCGCGCGGCGGCCGGGGCCCGGTGGCCAGCTCCGCCCCCGGCGCGTGGAACGCCCGGCCGTCCCCGAACACCAGGAGGGCCAGGGGCAGGACCAGAACGCCCAGGACGAGTCGGCGGGACCACATGGGCTCCACCCTGCGCCCCGGCCTCCGGCTTCGCAGCGGAGCGGGCCGTTCGGGTGACCCCCACCGGCTTTCCCCGCAGCCCGGGCGCACCGCCCGGAATGCGGCTTTCGCCGGGTCTTCCTACGATGAGTCCCGGATCATCGCCCGCTCCCGGCGGGGGTGCCCGGCGGAGCGAGGAACCATGGCCCACGACCGTGTGCGGGACGAACCGGATGTCGGTCTCAAGCCGAACGCGATCGGGTTCGTCGACGCGCTTGTCATCGGTCTGAACGCGACCTCCCCGGCGTACTCGCTGGCCGCCGTCATCGGCCCGATCGTCGCCCTGGTGGGCATCTACGCCCCGGGCGTCATGTTCGCCTCGTTCGTGCCGATGCTGCTGATCGCCTCGGCGTTCTACTACCTGAACAAGGTCGACCAGGACTGCGGTACGACGTTCTCCTGGGTGACCCGGGCGATGGGCCCCTGGGCGGGCTGGCTGGGCGGCTGGGCGATCACCATGACCGGCGTCCTGGTGGTGGGCTCGCTGGCCGATGTGGCGGTGAGCTTCACCCTGCTGGCGGTCGGTCTGGACGGCTGGGTCGAGAACGACTTCGCCCGCCAGCTGCTCACCGTGCTCCTGATCATCGTGATGACCGGGCTCTGCGTCATCGGCACCGAACTCTCCGCGAAGGTGCAGAACGCGCTGATCCTCCTCCAGGTGGCGTTCCTGCTGGTCTTCGTCGCGGTGGCGCTCTACCGGGTGTACGCGGGCACCACCGGCTTCGACTCGATCGAGCCCTCCGGCAGCTGGCTCAATCCCTTCGGCGCGGGCGGCGCCGCGCTGACCGGCGGGCTGCTGCTCGGGGTGTTCATCTACTGGGGCTGGGAGTCCGCGGTCAACCTCACCGAGGAGACGGAGGACTCGGCGAGCGCCCCGGGCAAGGCGGGCCTGTGGTCCACCGTGGTGCTCCTGGTGACCTATCTGTCGGTCGCCATCGCGGTCGTGGCCTTCGCGGGTACGGCGTTCCTGGCGGAGAACGCGGGCGAGGAGGAGTTCATCTTCGCCCAGCTCGCCGGGGACGTGCTGGGCGGCTGGGACTGGATCCTGCTGCTGGCGGTGGCCACCTCCGCCATCGCCTCCACCCAGACCACGATCATCCCGGCCTCCCGGACCGCCCTGTCCATGGCCCGCCGTCAGGCGCTGCCGCAGCACTTCGGGCACATCAGCCCCCGGTTCCGTACCCCGGACGTCAGTACGTGGTGGGTCGCCGGCATCGCCATCGCCTGGTACCTGGTGGTCAACCAGATCTCCGCCAACGCCCTCTTCGACTCGCTCACCGCGCTGTCGCTGCTGATCGCCTTCTACTACGCGCTCACCGGAGTGGCCTGCGCCGTCTACTACCGGCGCCACCTCACCGAGAGCGTGCGCAACTTCCTGCTCATCGGCCTCGGCCCGGTGGTCGGCGCCGGACTGCTGACCTGGCTGCTGGTCCGCTCGGTCATCGACATGTCCGACCCGGCCAACTCCTACAGCGGCACCTCCTGGTTCGGGCTGGGCCCACCGCTCGTCATCGGCATCGTGATCTCCCTGGTCGGCGTGGTCCTGATGGTGGTGTGGCGGCTGCGGGACGCGGTGTTCTGGCAGGAGCGGCCGGGGGTCGCCGACCCGGACCTGGTGCACGCCCCGAGCCGGAAGGAGCCGTGAGATGTCGGTCGTCCTCGGTTACGACGAGTCCCCCGGCGCCGCCCGCGCCCTGCGCATCGCCATCGAGGTGGCGGCGGCGTACGGGGAGGAACTGGTCCTGGTCTACGGGGCCGCCGCCCCCGGGCTGCGCGACGGCGCGGAGTACCGCAGCCACTACGAAGCGATCCGGCAGGCCGGGCGCACGGGCCTGGAGCACGCGCTCACGGCGGCCGAGGCGGCGGGCGTCCCGGCCTCGGTCGAGGTGCTGGACGAGAAGCCGGCGCAGGCCCTGCTGGAGGCGGCCGAACGGCACGGGGCCCGGGTCATCGTCGTCGGCACCTGGGGCGAGAGCCCGATGCGCGGGGCCCTGCTCGGCTCGACCCCGCACAAGCTGCTGCACATGTCGACGGTCCCGGTGCTGTGCGTACCGACGGAGGAAGGCACCGAGCAGGCGCAGCCGTAGCCGGAAGGCCGGAGCCCAGCCGTAGCCGGAAGGGCCGGAGCCGCCCCCGCAGAACGCCCGACGGGCCGCCTCACCACGCCTCCCCGCTCTCCGCCGCACGGCCCGGCACCGACCGGCCGCCCCCGTCCTCCTCCCGGCGCAGCAGCCGGAACGCCAGCAGCGGGAAGACCAGCACCGACACCATCGCCGCGGCGACCAGGGCGGCGGCCTCGCCGGACCCGATCACCTTCTCGTCCAGGCCGATCGCGGTGATCGCGACCACCAGCGGCAGACAGGTCGACGCGAACAGCCCGAGCGCGGCCCGCGGCGCGCGCCCGGTCAGGTCGCGCGGGGCCAGCAGATACGCCGGAACCCCGCGCACCAGCAGGAACAGCAGCAGGAAGACCGGCAGGAGCAGCAGCGGGCGGCCGTCGTCCAGGAGCGCCGCAAGGTCGAAGTCGATGCCCGTGACGACGTAGAAGAACGGCACCAGGAAGCCGAAGCCGATCGCCTCGACCCGTTCCAGGATCGCGTCGCCGCTCTCGGGCACCGACCCCTGGAGGACGAGCCGGGTCAGCAGGCCCGCGGCGAACGCGCCGAGCAGGGTGTCCAGGCCGAAGGCATGGGCGAGCCCCAGCATCCCGGCGAGCAGCAGCATCACGAAGCGGACGGCGAACTGGCCGCTGGAGTGCAGCGTCACGGCGACGATCCGGGCGAACCACGGCGGCCGGGGCCGCATCGCCCAGAACACCGCGCCCGCCGTGACGACGGCGAACACCGCCAGCACCGCGCTCGCCGCACCCGGGCTGCGGCCGCTGAACAGCAGGGCCATCGCGATGATCGGCCCGAACTCCCCCACCGACCCGAACGCCAGCACCACCGACCCGAACCGCCCCTCGAGACGCCCCGAGTCCCGCAGGATCGGCAGCACCGCACCCAGCGCGGTGCTGGTCAGCGCGGTGCCGATGACCAGGCTCTTCGCCAGGTCCGCCCCGCTGAGCAGCAGCGCGACACCGAGCCCGGCGGCGAACGAGAGGACCCAGGCCCCGCCGGCCCGGCGCAGCGTGTCGCCGCGGACCTCGGCGAACTTGATCTCGTACCCCGCCAGAAAGATCAGCATCGAGAGCCCGAGGTCGGACAGGGCGTCGATGACCTGGTCGTGGTGGGCCCAGCCGAGCACATCGGGCCCGACCAGGACGCCCAGCACGATCTCGAAGATGACGACGGGGACCGGCAGCCACCGCCCGGTCGCGTAACCGAACAGCGGCGCGAGAACCGCCAGGGCCATGATCAGGACGAGGGTCCCGGGGTGCTCCATCGCTCGTGTATAGCAAGGAACGCCCCGGAATCAGCCGTTATGACACCCCTTGGGCAGTCCGCTCGGTTCGGTCCGTGGGTGCCCCGCTCGGTCCGGGCAGAAGGTCGTCCCGCTCAGTCCGGGCAGTGGGCATCCCGGGCGGGACGCTTCCCGGTGACGAGGAAGTCGCTGACGGCCCGGTCGCCGCAGGCGTTGCCGTTGCCCAGGTACATCCCGTGACCGCCCCGCTCGACGGTCACCATCCTGGCCCGCTCCCCGAGCGCCGCCCGCATCTTCCGGGCGCCCGCCAGCGGGGTGGCCGGGTCGCGCAGGCTCTGGATCATCAGGACGTTCGAGGGGCCCTCGGCCGTGATCCGGGTGGGCCTCGGCTCCTCGTCGTACTTCCAGAAGGCGCACGGGGCGATGTTCGCGGGCATCCCCGCGGTCAGCGGATACTCCGCCCGGTCGGCGGCTACCCGGCGGGCGTACCCGGAGTCCGGCCCCGGCCAGCGCACGTCGTTGCAGACCACCGCCATGGTCAGCGTCGCGTCCTCGTCCGGCAGCGCGCCCGCGAGCTCCGGCGGCAGCACCGGTCGCCCCTCCGGATCCTGCGCCGACCGGATCAGCCGGGCCAACGGCGCGAACGCCGTATCGCTGTTGAGGCTGCCGTGGAGCGCCTGCCGCAGCCGGTTCCCGGTCAGCGGGACGCCGGGAGTCTCCGACTCCCTCGGCTCACGGTCCAGCTCCCGGGCCAGGGCGAGGAACAGCGGCCGGACGTCCTCGGCGCGCCGGGCCAGCCGGAGCCCTTCCGCCTCCCGGGCGGGGTCCGCCGCCCAGGCCGCGAAGTCGGGGAAGCGCAGGGCGACAGCCGGCCCCACGTTCGTCATCCAGCCGTACGCCACCCGCGCCGGGTCCGGGTCGCCGACGCTGTCCAGGACCAGCCGGTCGACCCGGTCCGGGTGCTCCTGCGCGTACACGGCCGCGGCGTAACTGCCGTACGAGTGGCCCCAGACGGACAGTTTCCGCTCGCCCAGCGCGGCGCGCAGCCGGTCGATGTCGCGGGCCTGGTTCCGCGTGCTGAAGGACCGCACCACCGGGCCGCCGTCGCGGGCACATGCCTCGGCGGTGCGGCGGGCGCGTGCGACGTTCTCCGTGATCGAGCCGTCCGCCGCGGGGTAGGCCCGCAGCGTCACCAGGTGCCGGTCCGCCTCGGGGATCCCGCAGCCGGCCCGGGTGGAGCCGCCGACTCCGCGCGGGTCCAGGCCGACCAGGTCGTACGCCCCCTCGGTCGCCGCCCGCAGCGCCTCGCCCTTCTGCGCGAGCCGCTGCACCCCCGAGCCGCCCGGACCGCCGGCGAGCACCAGCAGGGTGCCGCGCCGGGCCTCGGGCCGGTCGGTGCGCAGCCGGGTGACGGCCAGGTCGACGGTGCGCCCGCCGGGGGCGCGGTGGTCCAGGGGAACGCGGAGCGTGGCGCACTGCTGTCCGGCGGGAACGGTGGTCCCCGGGATCGGGGCGCAGGGCCCCCAGGCGAGCGGAGTCGCGGCGGGCCCCGCCGGGCGGCTGTGCGCCACGGGTGCGCCGACGGCGGTCAGCGTGCCGGCCGCGGCCGCGGCGGAGACGGTGAGGAGTAAGGCCTTACGGGTCCAGGTCGTCATGGGCACAGCCTTGTTGGGCCCGGCCTCGCTGCCCATGCGGCAGTCCGGTGGACCGGCCCGGGGGACAGCCCCCGGGCCGGTCCCCGGGCCATCCCCCGCTCCGACCCCGGGCCGAGCGACCGCACCAGCGAGGCGATCGCCTTCGGGCTGAGCACGGACTACGAGATCTTCCTGCTGGTCCCGGCGGTGACGACCCTGCTGGGCCGGGCCGCCCGGTGGATCCCGGGCCTGCTGGACCGGACCCTGCCGCACCTGGACGCCGGGGGCGGCGCGGAGGCCGGCTCGGAGACGCGCGCCGAACGGCCGGGCCCGTCGGGAAAATGTGATGAGCACCACAGCCATCAAAGGGAACGCGTCGAGCGCCTAGGGTGTCAGGATGCCTTCCCCCCTCACTTCGAGGCTGCCTCGCCCCACCGCGGCCGCCTCCCCCGGGACCGGCGTCCCCGACGCAGACGGCCGGGACCACTTCTTCGACAACGCGAAGTACCTGGCGATCGTGCTGGTGGCGATCGGACACGCCTGGGAACCCCTGCCCCCCGGCCGCCTCGTGGAGGCCGCGTACACCTTCATCTACACGTTCCACATGCCGGTGTTCATCCTGATCGCCGGCTATTTCTCACGGAACTTCGAGCTGCGGCCGGAACGGGTGTGGAAGCTGGTCACCAGCCTGCTGGTGCCCTACCTCGTGTTCGAGGTCCTCTACACGCTCTTCCACCGCGCCCTGCGCGACCCCGACTTCTCGTTGTCGCTGCTGGAGCCGTACTGGCTGCTGTGGTTCCTGCCCGCCCTGTTCCTCTGGCGGCTGTCCACCCCGCTGTGGCAGACCGTGCGCTTCCCGGTCCTGGTGTCGCTCGCCATCGCCGCCGTCGCGACGGTCTCGCCCGCCGCCGACGGAACGCTCCCGGTCCAGCGGATCCTGCAGTTCCTGCCGTTCTACGTGCTGGGGCTGCGGCTGGGCCCGCACCACTTCGCGATGGTCCGCCGCACCTGGGTGCGCGTCGTCTCGGTGCCCGTCTTCGTCGCCGGGATGCTCCTGGCGTACTGGCTGGTGCCCCGGACCTCGACGTCGTGGTTCTTCCGCAAGAACAGCGCCCAGGAGCTGGACACCGCCCAGTGGACCGGCCCGGCGGCCACGCTCCTGCTGTTCCTGGCCGCCGTCGTCCTCGGCGCGTGCTTCCTCGCCTGGGTGCCCCGGGGCCGCAGCTGGATGACCGCCCTGGGCACCTGCACGCTGTACGGGTACCTCCTGCACGGCTTCGTCATCCGGGCCCTGCGCTACGAGGGCTTCTACGACCGGCCGTTCTTCGACACCACGATGGGCACGGTCGCCGTCACCGTGGGCGCCGCCGTCATGGTCACCCTGCTCTGCACACCACCGGTCCGGCGGCTGCTGAAGCCGCTGCTGGAGCCGCGCATGGAGTGGGCCCGGCAGAAGCCGCCGCCGGCCGCACCGGCGCCCTGAGGGGCGCGACGGCGAGGACGGCGCGGAGGTTTCAGTGGTCCACGACGACGGTCCGGCCGAGGACCGCGACGTGCTCCAGGACGTCCTCCAGCGGATCGTCGATCTGACCGGTCGCGATCAGGGCCACCTGCGGGCCGTTGTGGGCGTCGGTGTGCGTCTCGTCCGCGTGGGCCGCGGTGGCCGTGACGGTGGCGGGCAGCACGGACGCCACCACGGTCACGCCCAACGCGGTCAGCTTCCTGTTCATGGCGCCGATCATGGCACGCCCCGCGAGGCCGCCGAGCGGCGTCGCGGGGCACGGAAGCCCGGCCGTACGGCAGGTGAACCCGGGCTCGGACAGCGCCCGGGCGGCCTCGGCGGAGCCGGAGTCCCGGCGGTCCTGCCGGGTGATCACTTCACCCGTCCGCTTGACGTTGCGGCCGGCGGCCGGGAGCCGCCGGCCGCGCGGGGTCACGCGGCGCGGTTGTTCCGGCGCTGTGCGGCGGCCGCACGGGCCTCCGGCGTCGGCACTCCGGGACGGCCGCGCCGGGCCGGGGCCCCGCCGCCGCGCTTGGTGCCGCGGCCCATGAACGCGCCACCGCGGCCGCTGCCGCGCTCCTTGGCCGGGGCGGAGACGACGACCGGGACGCCGGAGGGCGCCTGCGCCCCGGTGATCCGGCTCAGCTCGGCCTCGCCGGAGCGGACCTGGGCGATCTGCGGGGTGATCCCGGCGTCCGCCATCAGCCGGGTCATCTCGCGGCGCTGGTTCGGCAGCACCAGCGTGACGACGCTGCCGGACTCCCCGGCACGGGCGGTACGGCCGCCGCGGTGCAGGTAGTCCTTGTGGTCGCTCGGCGGGTCCACGTTGACGACCAGGTCGAGGTTGTCGACGTGGATGCCGCGCGCCGCGACGTTGGTGGCGACCAGGACCGTGACGTGCCCGGTCTTGAAGCGCTCCAGGGTGCGGGTGCGCTGCGGCTGCGACTTGCCCCCGTGCAGGGCCGCCGCCCGGACCCCGCTGTGCAGCAGGTGGTCGGTGAGCTTGTCCACCGCGTGCTTGGTGTCCAGGAACATGATCACGCGGCCGTCGCGGGCCGCGATCTCCGTCGTGGTCGCGTACTTGTCCGCGCCCTGGACGTACAGCACGTGGTGCTCCATCGTCGTGACCGCACCGGCGGCCGGGTCGACGGAGTGCACGACCGGGTCCTTGAGGTAGGTCCGCACCAGCAGGTCGACGTTGCGGTCCAGGGTGGCCGAGAAGAGCATCCGCTGCCCGTCCGGGTTCACCTGGTCGAGCAGCTCGGTGACCTGCGGCATGAAGCCCATGTCGGCCATCTGGTCGGCCTCGTCGAGGACGGTGATGGTGACCCGGTCCAGCTTGCAGTCGCCGCGCTCGATCAGGTCCTTGAGGCGGCCCGGGGTCGCGACGACGACCTCGGCGCCACCGCGCAGCGCGCCGGCCTGGCGGCCGATGGACATGCCGCCGACCACGGTGGCGACGCGCAGCTTCAGCGAGCGGGCGTACGGGGTGAGCGCGTCGGTGACCTGCTGGGCCAGCTCCCGGGTGGGGACGAGGACCAGGGCGAGCGGGCGCTTGGCGTCGGCGCGGCGGCCGGCGGTGCGGGCCAGCAGCGCGAGGCCGAAGGCGAGGGTCTTGCCGGAGCCGGTGCGGCCCCGGCCCAGCACGTCGCGGCCGGCCAGCGAGTTGGGCAGGGTGGCCGCCTGGATCGGGAAGGGCACGGTCATGCCCTCGGCGACCAGCGCCGCCTTCAGCGGTGCGGGCATCTCCAGCTCGCCGAAGGTCTCGGCGGCGGGGAGGGCGGGGGTGACGGTCACCGGCAGGGCGAATTCGCCCTTGGCGCCGGAGGCGGAGCGGCGGCCGTAGCCACCGGACCGGCCCGAGCCACCGGACCGGCCCGAGCCGCCGGAGCCGCCGGAGCGCTTGGGTCCGCCGCCGAAGCCCGCGGCCCGGCGCTCGCCGCCGCCGGAGTGACGGGGGCCGCCGCCGGAGCGGGTGCGGGAGAATCGGTCGTTCGAGCGGGGTGCGCGTTCGCGGTTCATGCAGAACCTTTCCTCGATAGGGCGCGTATCGAGGGATTCTTTTCGGGAAGAGACCGTGAACGGCACCCAGAATCGCAAGAACGAGCCGATGAAATGACAAAAGAAAACGAAGCCCGGCCGCCGGGAATCAATGCACCGGACGCGGCTTCGTCGAGGGGCGCGCGGTGCGGGCCCCGGAAACGACAACGAGCCGGGGCCCGCACCCCAAGGTGCGGGCCCCAGCTGCGCAGTACTGCCCGAGTGATCAGGCGGGGGTGATGTTCTCGGCCTGCGGGCCCTTCTGGCCCTGCGTGACGTCGAAGTTCACCTTCTGGCCCTCCTGCAGCTCACGGAAGCCGCTGGCGGCGATGTTGCTGTAGTGGGCGAAGACGTCGGCGCCGCCGCCGTCCTGCTCGATGAAGCCGAAGCCCTTTTCCGAGTTGAACCACTTCACGGTGCCAGTAGCCATGTCATATCTCCTTAGGGGCAGAGCCCGCGGGCCCACACTGTGCGGGCCCCACGTCGCCGCGATGATTACCCCGTCCGGAAGAACACCGGAAATACAGAAGTGCACCCGCCGACATCCGATCGGCAAGAGCACTTGAAGTTTTTGGGAACCACAACTGCAACTGAGATCAACACTAGCACGATGACCCCGGAGAGGCGGGTGCCTAATATCACCGGCCACGCCGGAACAGATCCGGGACATAAAATCCTCGTCGCACATTGCGCGAAATTCTGTGCTGACGAATGCAGATATCTTTCCGGGCCGTGCGGAACCTCCCGCACCCCGGGGCGCGGCGGCGCTCAGCGCTCGGCGGGACCGCCGGAGCGTGCGGACCGGCCGCGCAGCTCCTCGTTGAGGCGCAGCGCCTCCTCCAGCTGGTCCTCCAGGATGACGATCCGGCAGGCGGCCTCGATGGGCGTGCCGGCGTCGACCAGCTCGCGGGCGCGGGCGGCGATGCGCAACTGGTAGCGGGAGTAACGGCGGTGGCCGCCCTCGGACCGCAGCGGGGTGATCAGGCGGGCCTCGCCGATCGCCCGGAGGAACCCCGGCGTCGCACCGATCATCTCCGCGGCTCGCCCCATCGTGTAGGCGGGGTAATCGTCGTCGTCGAGCCGGTCGGTGGCGTGCGAGGGGGTATCCGGGGGCATCTGCACCTCTTCCGTCACGCGTGACCGGAGGAACCGGGCGCCGTACGCCTGCGGGGTGCGCCTCTGCCGCGTACCGCTGTTTCACGTGACTGCACAAGAAACCCTAATCGCCCCGCAAGGCCATGTCTATCGCGGCCGGAACAGATTTGGGCCACCGGGAAGGGCCCGGTGGACGCGGTCCGGCGGATCACTGACCGACCGGTCAGTTGTCGTCGGGCGGACCGCGGGGCCATAATGCACGCGTAGCCCTTCACGCATCCCCCGTCGTGAAGGGCTACACCCCTGTCCGGAGCCTGCTCCGGGCGTCACGGGGCACAGGTTCATTCACGGGCAAGGGACTCCCCTCGTGGTCCCCTGCCCGTGTTTTTTCGAGTTAACAGTGACGTAGAGTGTTTACGCAAGCTCAGTTCCGACTCCGAGGTGATCGTGGAGGCCCGGATGGCCATGGACGACGGCGACGAACGCGGTCCGGAACCCGTCGGCCCCCCCGAGCCGGACGAGCTTCCCCGCCTCGACTCGCTGCGGGAAAAGGTCGAGTACATGGTCGAGAAGACCTTCCCCGGCCAGAAGATCTCGGGCCGGGTCTTCGCCGAGCTGGTCCGTGACCGCGGCGGCTCGCTGTCGCACAGCTACTTCTCCAACATCCTGGCCGGCAAGGTCACCCAGCCGTCCGAGGACATCCTCAAGGCCCTCGGCCTGGGGTTCGGCGTGGACTGGCGCTTCTTCAAGGAGGAGTCCGAGGTCGTCGACGACGTCGTCGCCGGACTCCAGTTCCTGGCCAAGCGGCGCACCGGGGAGATCAGCGGCCTGGCCGGCCGGGGCCTGGACGACGACGGCCTCCCGCCGGAACTGCTGCGGTTCGCCCTCTCCCTGCTGGAGGACGCCGCCCGCGACAAGGACGGGCCCGGCGCGTAGAGCGGCGGACGAGCGGCACGGAGAGCAGCGGGGCAAGCCGCGGGGCGAGCGGTGGCAAAGATTCCGCCGTGCACCACCACCGGACGGGCCCGGCAGCGTAGCGTCTTCGTCATGTCCCTGCGGAAACTGCGGAAAGAGTGCGAGGCCGGGCTCGCCGACCTGCCCCTCCCGGTTCCCTTCTCGCTGGACGCACTCGTCGCGAACATGGAGGAGGCCGGCGGACGCACCATCCGGCTGCACGAGATGCCGGACCGCCTCGCCCGCGTCAACGCCGCCTGCGGGCTCCGCCTGAAGGCGGGCTCCACCAGCCTCGTCCTCTACCGCCGCAGGCCGACCGCGTACCAGACCCAGCACGTGATCCTGCACGAGCTGTGCCACGAGTGGTTCGACCACGGCACGACGCTCGACGCGGAGCGACTGCGCACGCTCCTCCCGGCCTTCGACACCTCGCTGATCGCCCGGATGATCTCGCCGGCCGCCGCCGAGGCCTTCGCCTCCGGCGGCGGCACGGTCCAGGCCCGCGCGCAGTACGACACCCACGACGAACGCATGGCCGAATTCGGTGCGTCCCTGATCCCCCGGATGGCGCGGGATCTCACCACCGATGACATGGTGGGGCGGCTGGACAACTCCCTGTCCCGCCCGGTGGCCAACCGGCGGCGCGGTCTCTTCCCCGGAAGACGGTCCGACGACGCCTGACACGTGCCACCGCACCGCCCGCGGGCCCCCCGC
>MUNB01000124.1 GCA_002154345.1 Streptomyces griseus | reverse complement strand
CTCCACCACCGCTCGGCCAGTGCCGCGACCGCCGCCCCTGCCACCACCGCGGCCAGCCGCCCCAGCACCCAGCCGTCCCCACCCCGGAGCTCCCGCAGGGCCACCCGGCCCGCGAGCGAGGTCAGCGTCCCGGTGAAGTAGTTCGTCGGCGTCACCCGTACGCGCCCCTGGACGCCCATCGCGACCGCCACCAGGGCCAGCAACCCGAGCCGGTCCCCGTACGAGGAGACCAGCTTCAGCCCCCACAGCACGGCCGCCGCCCCCAGCAGAACGACCTCCGCACCCAGCAGCACCGGAACCCGGAGCCCGAGCCGCCCGGCCATCAGCGCACCCGCCGCCGCCCCGCAGAAGTACGCGCCCAGGGCCACGGCCACCTTCAGCGCCACGCCCCTCTCGCCCGCACCGGCGGCCGAGGCCCCGAGCAGCACCAGGTTCCCGGTCATCACCCCGGCGAAGACCTGCCCCACGCACAGGAAGACGAACGCGTCCGCCGCCCCGGAAGCCGCGGACAGGAGAAGCAGCGCTCCCTCGCCGCGCCACGGCAGATCACCGGGCCGGGGCGCGGCGGAAGAGGTCGAGCGGGGCGGAGACGGCGGGGGCGCCGGGGGAGCGGTGGACACCCGAGCATTCTCGGCACCCACCCCTCCCGGACCGGCGCGTCGCCCACGCTGCGGCGCGCCGCGGCCGAAAGCCTCGCGCGCGCGGCCGTCACACGGTCTCGTGCAGATCCTTGGCGTAGTGCTCGATCGCCCGCCGGTACTCCTGAACCGACGGATCCTGGCTGGTCGTGGCGGTCAACTCCAGCAACAGCCGCATCGCCTCGTGGTGCTCGTCGGTGTTGAACAGGGCCATCGCCAGGAACGCCCGCAGCGCGCCGTGGTCCGGGAACTCCTCGACGCCCCGGTGCAGCGTCTCCACCGCCTGCCCGTACCGGCCGAGGACCCGGTACGTACTGCCCAGGCCCAGGAGCGCCCCGCGCCGGTCCTCCTCGGCGAGCTCCGGATTGGCCAGCGCACGCTCGTAGTACGGCACAGCCTCCGACTCCAGGCCCAGCACATCGTGGATCCACGCCGTGCGGTAGGCCACCTCCGCGTCGTCGGGGTACTCGGCGGTCAGGGCGAGAAGCCGCTCGCGCGCCTCCTCGGGCCGGCCCCCGGTACGCAACCGGTCGGCCTCGTCCAACAGGTCCTTCTTCGTCCGTGCGCTCATGCGCACATCGTCGCAGGAGGTCGCGGACGGGCGGGTGAGATTTCGTCCCACCGGGCCGCCGAGGAGTGTGTTCCGGCCGGGCCGGGGCACTCGTCGGCCATGACAGCAGAGGCGAATCCCCGGACACGCCAGGGGACATGGGTACGTGTGGTGGTGCGCGGCGCGGTCCTGACGGTGGTGCTGCTGGGGCTGGTGGTGTTCTCCGTCCTGTTGGCCAAGGTGACGCTCACGCCCTCACCGGCCTCCGAGGACCTCGTGACGTCGAACCTCCGCCCCGGTCGCTCGCTGCGCCAGTACGCCGAGGACTACACCTTCCTCGCCGCGTGCAAACAGGCGGGCGGAAACCTGCTGCTCGGCGTGCCGTTCGGTCTCCTGCTGCCGTTCTTCGTACCGCGTCGGCTGCGCATGATCCGGATGACGTTGCTGACGGCCGTCGCCATGGCCGTGGTCGAACTGATCCAGGGCGCGCTGGTCGCGGGCCGCGCCTTCGACATCGACGACGTCATCCTCAACACGGCGGGCGCGCTGCTGGGCTACTTCGTGCTGGGCCGCCGGATCACCCACCGCTACTACATGTACGCCGACGTTCCCGCCCCTTCCGAACGTCCGGCAGAGCCCGAGCCCGCTCCCGAGCCGAAGCGCACGCCGAGGCCGACCACCGGCGCGAAGGCCGCTCGTACGAAGCCGGCCGGTGCGAAGGGCACGAGGACGAAGTCCGCCGGCACGAAGACCGCCGCCACGAAGGGCGCCAGCACGAAGAAGCCCCGCTCCCTCCTCGACCGCGTCCGTACCCGCGTCCGCAGCCGCTGAGCGCGGCACCCGTTCGGGCCAGGGCCGTTTGCGGGTGGCCCGGACCGGACGCACGGTGGGGACACGTCCTGCGCGCGGATGCCGTACGGACGCCCTGCCGAGGAGGAGCGACATGGCCGAAGGCCAGTGGAGCCCGGGCCGCAAGGAGATGGACGCGGACGAGTTCAGGCCCGTCCTGGACATCGTCGAACCGGCACGTCAGCGGCGGCTGACCGTCCTTCTGCGACTTCTGCTGCTCATCCCGCACTTCATCGTGCTGTTCTTCCTGCACATCGCGGCCTTCTTCACCGTGATCGTGGGCTGGTTCGCGGCCCTGGTGCTGGGGCGGCTGCCCGACCCCGTCTTCCGCTTCCTGGCCGGCGTCCTCGGCTACGACATGCGCGTATCGGCGAGCGACATGCTGCTCATCGACCGCTACCCGCCCTTCGCCCTGACCCCGCCGGCCGACTATCCGGCGCGGATCGAGGTGCGGCCCACCCCGCTCAACCGCCTGGCCGTGCTGTTCCGCGTCTTCCTGATGATCCCGGCGGCGATCGTGCAGAGCCTCGCCGTGTACGGGTGGTGGGCGCTGGCCTTCGTCTGGTGGCTGATCACGCTGTGCCTCGGCCGGATGCCCCGCCCGCTGTTCGAGGCGACGGCGGCCACCCTGCGCTACCGGATGCGGTTCTCCGCGTACGTCATGATGCTCACCCCGGCCTACCCCAAGGGCCTGTTCGGCGACGACGGCGACCTCGCCGTGGCCCGTGAGCCGGCGCGCTCTGCCACGCGCCCGCTGGTCCTGAGCAGCGCCGCGAAGTGGCTCGTGGTGCTGTTCCTGGTGCTGGGTCTCGCGGGGAACATCACCACGTCCGTGACCACCTCGACGACCGACGACACCTCCGACACCCGCCTCGTCGGACGCTAGGGCCCGTCGGTAAACTGCCGTCTGCCGGGCGACGACGGCAGTTTGACGACAGGCCCTAGGCCCCGTCGGCCTCGGCGCCCGCCCCCGCCCCCGCCGCGTCGGCGTAACGGCGGGCCAGGTGGGCGAAGGCGTCCCTGAGGGCGTCCGGGCCGACCACCTCGATGTCCACGTCGAACCTGCCGAGTTCGGCGGCCAGGCCGGGCCAGGACCAGGCGCCCAGGATCACCCGGCAGCGGTCCGGGCCGTGCTCCTCGACGATGCCGTGGCGGAGATGGCCGGCCACCTCGGAGGCGGGTGCGGCGAGGATCGCCTCGCCGCGGCAGGGCCACTCCCCGGGGGTGTCGGAGCCCTGGAAGCGGGCGGCGACGAAGGCGGCCACATCGCCTCCTGGCACCTCGCGGGGCGTGAACCGGGGGCCCGTGGGGGTCCGTGGGGTGATCCGGTCCGCGCGGAAGGTCCGCCAGTCCGCGCGGTCCAGGTCCCAGGCGACCAGATACCAGCGCCCGCCCCAGGTGACCAGGCGGTGCGGCTCCACGCGGCGCACCGCGGGCGCGGCGTCGGCCTCCGCCGGAACGTACGCGGGGGAGTGGTCGAAGCGCAGCACCTCGCGGGCGTGCACCGCCGCGCTGAGCGTCAGGAGCACGCGCGGATCGGCCTGCGGCTGCGTCCGCCCTCCCGTGCGCTCGACGGCGGTGACCTGGAGCGCGTCCACGCGATGGCGCAGCCGGGCGGGCATGACCTGCCGGACGGTGGTGAGCGCGCGGGCCGCGGCCTCCCCGATCCCGGCTCCGGTCGCGGCGGCCGTCCGGAGGGCGACGGCCAGCGCGACGGCCTGATCGTCGTCGAACAGCAACGGCGGCAACTGCGCGCCCGCGTCCAGCCGGTATCCGCCGTCGGGCCCCTTGAACGCCGCGATCGGATAGCCCAGCTTCCGCAACCGGTCGACATCCCGCCGCACCGTGCGCGGACTGACCTGCAGCCGCTCGGCCAACAGGCTGCCCGGCCAGTCGCGGCGCGCCTGGAGCAGGGAGAGCAACGCCAGCAGTCGCGCTGAGGTCTTCGGCATGAGGCCAGTATGACCGGAGAAGAGGCCACACCCTGTCCTCTTCCCTTGCGAAGGTTGATCCGTACCGAACGACGGAAACACCGGAAGGACCCGATCGCCATGCCCGCAGCACCCACGTCCCTGGACGCCGAACGCACCGACCTCCTCGCCGCGCTGGCCACCGTGCGAGCCGCCCTGATCCGCTCGGTCGAAGGCCTCGGCGACGAGCAGGCCGGTGAGCGACCGACGGTCAGCGCGCTGTGCCTGGGCGGTCTCGTCAAGCACGTCACGGCCATGGAGGAGAGCTGGCTGCGCTTCGTGACCGAGGGCCCCTCGGCGATGTCCTTCGCGCTGCCCGACGGAGTCACCTGGGGCGACCTGGCGGCCGGCACCGCACGCGAGCTCCCGACGTGGATGGCCGACCGGGACAAGGAGTTCCGGATGCTGCCCGGTGAGACGACGGCCGGGGTCCTCCACGCCTACGAGCAGGCCGCCGCCCGCACCGAGAAGATCATCCTCGAGGTTCCCGACCTCGCGGCGGCGCATCCGCTTCCCGACGCGCCCTGGAACGAGCCCGGCGGGGAGTGGAGTGTGCGGCGGGTGCTGACCCACGTCATCGCCGAGACCGCACAGCACGCCGGCCACGCGGACATCCTGCGCGAGACGCTCGACGGGCGGCAGGCGACCTGACCGACGGGGCACCGGGGCACCCCGGGCGCCGGTACGCCCGGGGCGTCACGACAACGGGGCGTAGCGCTTGCGCGAGGATGTGCGAGGAAGCGCCCGCGGCAACCGAGAGGGAGAAACGACACGATGACCGTCCTCGACAACCGGGCGCTGAACCGTGCCATGCTCGCGCGGCAGTTGCTGCTCGACCGGGCCGACCAGCCGGTCGTGGACGCGGTGGCTCACCTCTGCGGCCTCCAGGCCCAGGAGCCGCAGGAGCCCTTCGTCGGGCTCTGGTCCCGGCTGGCCGCCTTCGATCCGGCGGCCCTCTCGGATCTGCTGACCCGGCGCGGCGTCGTGCGCACCCATCTCATGCGCCGCACGGTCCATCTGGTCACCGCCGACGACGTCCTCGCCTGGCGGTCCCGCCACGACGCGATGCTGCGGCAGCGGGTGCTCGGCGTCTACCGCGACGAGCTGAAAGGGGTGGAACTCGACGAACTCGCCGCAGAGGCGCGGGACTTGATGGCGGACGGGGAGCCCCGCACGGCGGCCGAGATCGTGCGGGAGCTCGCCCCGGGCCGGCCGGGTCCCGGGCCCCGGGCGCTGGGCGAGATGGTGGTCGCCGCCCTCGTCCCGATGGCCCAGGCGCCGCCCCGGGGGCTGTGGCGGACGAAGGGCGGGGTACGCAATGTCGCGCTCTCCTCGTGGCTCGGCCGCCCGGTCGACCCGCCCGCCGCCGACGGTTCCGATCCGGTCGGCCAGGCGCTGGTGCGGCGCTATCTGGCCGCTCACGGTCCGGCCGCCACGGCCGATCTGCGCGCCTGGTCCGGGCTGGCCGGACTGCCCGGCGCGGTGACCGCCGTACGCGACGAGCTGGTCTCCTTCCGCGACGAGCGGGGCCGGGAGCTGCTCGATCTGCCCGACGCGCCGCGACCGGATCCGGACACTCCCGCCCCGGTGCGGTTCCTGCCGGCCTTCGACAACGCGATCCTCGGCTATCAGGACCGGAGCCGGATCATCGACGACGCCCACCGCGGGCTCTCGGTGGCCGGGGAGCGCGTCGTCCTGGTCGACGGCCGGGTGGCCGCCACCTGGACCGTCAGCGAGGACGTCGTCACGGTGGATCCCCTGGGCGCCCTCTCCCGCGCCGACCGCGCCGCCGTGGCCGACCAGGGGAGCGAGCTGGCGTCGTTCCTCTCCGACGGCGACAGCGACCGCGTACGGGTGGCGGCCGCGCCGCGCTGACCGGAGCCGTCCGCCGGAAGGCCCCGCGTCTGCTCGTGCGTACCGGAACGGGCCTATTTTGTGCGGGAGTTCGTACGGGGGGCGGCGGGAGCGGGACTGAAAGCGCCGGGCGCGGGTCACACGCAGGACATGACGTCCAGCGACGTAACCACAGAGCCCGCGCCGCACAGCGGCGGAAAGCGGAACACCCGCCCCGCCCGGGGGTGTCTGCACGTCCTCGGCATCGGCGCGGCCGTCCTCGTCCTGCTGTTCGCCGGCAGCCGGCTGAGTCTGCTGCCCGGACTCGGCGACCTCTTCGGCGAGGAGACCCACGACCGGTCCGGCCCGGCCGTGCTCAAGTCGATCCAGGACATGAGCGCGTACGAGGCCGCCTCCGGCAACTTCCAGGTCGTCGTCGACCTGGAGAAGGACACGAAGTTCCTGCCCGACGTGGTGCGTGGCACCCGCACCCTGTTCGTCGGCGCGGGTACGGTCGGCGCCTCCGTCGACCTGGGCAAGGTCACCGACAACGGCGTCGTGGTGAACGAGGACCGCACCGCGGCCGAGATCCGGCTGCCCCACGCGGTGCTGGGCAAGCCGGCGCTCGACCCCGACCGTTCCTACGCGGTGTCCAAACAGCGCGGTCTCCTCGACCGGCTGGGCGACTTCTTCTCCGACAACCCCGGCAGCGAGCAGGCGGTCAACCAGCTCGCCGCCCGGCACATAGCGGAAGCGGCGAAGGAGAGCGGACTGACCGTCCGCGCGGAGAAGAACACCGCCGCCATGTTGAAAGGACTGCTCGGCTCGCTCGGCTTCGAGCGCGTCACGGTCCGGTACGGCGACGACCAGGAATGATCGCGTCACCCGGGCGGCCCGGCGGCCGTGCGCGCCCGCCCGGGCCCATCCGGCGGGCGGGCGGCCACCGCGTACCACCCTTGACGTGAACGCGTCGGTCGGTATGGTCTAGTCCAAGTGCAAGGCCTTTCCGGACATCCGTCATCAGGCGTGTCCGGCAAGGGACTTGCAGCCCTTCGCGCCTCTTGGCCCCACACTCGCGAGGCCTCGCCGTCGAAGCCGGACCCCCCACGGTCCGCCACCGCGCGGTGCGGTCTCATGTGAAGGAGAAGCATGCACGCGAAAAGGAAGACCGCACTCGCCGTCGGCGCCATGCTCGCCCCGGTCCTCGCCCTCAGCCTCCCGGCGAGCTCCGCCAGTGCTCACGGCTACATCTCCAACCCGCCCAGCAGGCAGGCACAGTGCGCCGCCGGCACGGTCAGCTGTGGTGCGATCAAGTACGAACCGCAGTCCGTCGAGGGCCCCAAGGGGCTCACCAGCTGCAGCGGCGGCAACAGCGGCTTCGCCGAGCTGGACGACGACTCCAAGGGCTGGTCGGTCACTCCGGTGAACCGCTCCCAGCAGTTCGAGTGGAAGATCACCGCACGCCACTCCACCAGCACCTGGCAGTACTTCGTGGGCGGCGAGAAGATCGCCGAGTTCGACGACGGCGGCGCGCAGCCCGGCGCGACCGTGACCCACCAGGTCGACTTCGGCAACAAGACCGGCCAGCAGAAGATCCTGGCCGTCTGGAACATCGCCGACACCTCGAACGCGTTCTACGCCTGCATCGACGTCAACATCGGCTAGCACCGCCCAGGCCGGGGCCCGCGCCCCGCGTCCACCACGCCCCGGTCGCGCCCGTCGCGCGGCCGGGGCGTGGTGCTGTCCCCGACGACGTGCCCGATGGCCGGAAAACGGCATGGCGCGGAAGCTTCATGTAGCCGAACGGTTACCCTACGTCAGCTGTCCTGATGGATCATCAGTGCTCGAGGGGACTCCTGACTTGAACCGCATGCGTACCGTACTTGCCGCGCTCGGCATCACCGCCGGACTGCTCTCCGCCCCCGCGGCGTACGCCGCACCCGGGCCCGAGCGGCCCGCGCCCGCCGCCGAACGCCATGAACCCTGCACCGGAGAGTTCCGCGGCGACGCCCGCCTCGGCCCCAAGTGGCTGCCGAACAAGCGGCTCGCCCCGGTCGGCCCGCTCCTGAACGGCTACCAGCGCACCGGCGACCTCACCCCGAAGGACTTCCTGAAGAAGTACTGGGAAGGCCCCGCGGACACCGGCAGCTGGAAGTACCCGCCCAACGACGGCTTCGCCGAGGTGAACGGCGAGCTCGACAGGGAACCCGTCAAGCTCCGCACCGGCCAGCGCCTGGACCGCTTCGGCTCGGAGTACGGCGGCTACCTCGCCCCCGCGGGCGACGCCTACGCCGAGCGCGCCCTGCCCCCGCAGAACCTCAACACCCGTGACGCGGACACCCCGTGCGACTACCGCGTCTACAAGGTCGCCAAGCCCTTCTGGGTCTGGCAGGGCTCCATCGCCCCGTGGTTCGAACAGCCCGGCGGCGGACAGCAGATCAAGCTCGACGCCGTGTTCCTCGACCCGGGCGAGGGGCAGCGGCTCAATGTGAAGTGGCTGCTGGACAACGCCTACCTGACGCCCGCGGGCGCGTAACCGGCCATGGACCGCCGGGCACTGCACGCGGCACTCGTCGAGGCACGGATCCCCGGCGGCTACTACCGGATCGAGGGCGTCCACGAGCCCGTACCCACCCCGCCGGACTTCCTCTTCGTCCGGCGGGGCGGCAGCGGCGGCTGGGAGACCGGGGCGTTCGAGCGCGGTACGTACGAAGTCCTCGCCCACCACCCGGACGAGGCCGCCGCCTGCGCCCACCTGCTCGGCCTCCTCGTCTGAACCGCCCCACCCCAGGGGTTTGCCGCATCGGCAAAAATCCTTGTCCGGGCGCACGCGCCGGCCGAATGATCGTGATCGTGCGGCCGGGCCACCCGGCCCGGCCGCACGCCGAAGCGTCACGACCGCCCCACCCGCACGGGGCGCCCGAGGAGAAGCCATGCCGGAGCCCACCGCCGTACCCACGCCGCCCACGGGCCGTTCCGCCCGCCCCTCCACCGTCCTGCCCGGCGCGACCCACCGCACCGTCGACGTCCCCGGCGGCCGGATCCACTGCGTCGAACAGGGCACCGGCCCCCTCGTCCTCCTCGTCCACGGCTTCCCCGAGTCCTGGTACTCCTGGCGTCACCAGCTCCCCGCCCTGGCCGCCGCCGGACACCGGGCCGTCGCCATCGACGTACGCGGCTACGGGCGCTCCTTCGCACCCGCCGCCACCGACGCCTACCGCATGCTCGCCCATGTCGCCGACAACACCGCCGTCGTCCACGCCCTCGGCGAGGAGACCGCCACGGTCGTCGGCCACGACTGGGGCTCGCCCATCGCCGCGAACAGTGCCCTGCTCCGGCCGGACGTCTTCACCGCCGTCGCCCTGCTCAGCGTCCCCTACGCACCCCGCGGCGGCCCCCGCCCCACCGACGGCTTCGCGGGCATCGGCGGTGAGGAGGAGTTCTACGTCAGCTACTTCCAGACCCCCGGCCGCGCCGAGGCGGAGATCGAACCGGACGTACGCGGCTGGCTCGCCGGCTTCTACACGGGCCTCTCCGGCGACACCCCCGCCCCCGCCGACCGGGCCGGCCTCTTCTTCGTACCGCCGGGCGCGCGCATGGCCGACCGGTTCCCCACCGGCCGGCTCCCCGGCTGGCTCGACGAGCGGGACCTCGACGTCTACAGCGAGGAGTTCGAACGCACCGGCCTGACCGGCGCGCTCAACCGCTACCGCAACGTCGACCGGGACTGGGAGGACCTCGCCGCCTGGGACGGAGCACCGCTCACCCAGCCCTCGATCTTCATCGGCGGCGCCCTGGACGCCTCCACCACCTGGATGTCCGACGCCATCGACGCGTACCCGAAGACCCTCCCCGGTCTCTCCGCCGCCCACATCCTCGAAGGCTGCGGCCACTGGATCCAGCAGGAACGCCCCGACGAGGTCAACCGGCTGCTGACCGACTGGCTGCGGGGCCTGCGCTGAGGCCCTGGTCCGAGACGCCCCGCCTCAGCAGGGCGTACCGCGGGTCGCCGCCGTAGCCCGCAGCAGATCGCGGACGAGCGTGAAGTCGATCTTCTTCGGGTTGCGGAAGCGCAGACAGCCCTTGCCCATGTCGTGCGGGGCCAGCCGGTCAGCGAACGCGTCGCGGACGTCGGTGCGCAGCAGATAGAACGAGATGTACTGCTTCTGATCGGCGAAGGCGATCTCCCCCGTCCCCGGCCCCTCCAGCTCATAGGCGGGCATGCCGTACGCCATCACCTCACGGAACCCCGTCAGCTCCTCCCGGCACAGCGCGCGCAGCGCCGTGAGGGCTTCCCGGCGGGACTCCGGGGCCTCGGCGAGGTACTGATCGACGTTCTCCGCGCTGCTTCGGACCATGAGGAGATCGTACGGCGGCTTCCGCCGGCCCGGCGGTGTGTCGCACCCCGGGGCCGCCGGGCCCTCGGGCCAAGGTGGGCGGATGAATACCGCAGGCATGCTGGCCGAAGCGTTCGACCGGGTCGGGGAAGCGGTCCACGCGGCGGTCGAAGGACTCACGCCCGACGACCTCAACGCCCGCGTCGACGCGGAGGCGAACTCCATCTCCTGGCTGGTCTGGCATCTCACCCGGGTCCAGGACGACCACATCGCCGACGCCGCCGGAATCGGACAGATCTGGCTCACCGAAGGCTGGGCCGAGCGCTTCGCGCTGCCGTTCGACGAGACGGCGACCGGCTACGGGCACACGGCCGACGAGGTCGCCGCCGTCCGCGTGGACTCCGCCGAACCCCTCCTCGGCTACTTCGACGCCGTCCACGAGCGGACCCTGGACTACGTCGCGGGGCTGGAGGGCCACGCCCTCGACCGGGTCGTCGACCAGGGCTGGTCACCGCCGGTGACGCTGGGTGTCCGGCTGATCAGCGTCCTGGCGGAGGACCTGCAGCACGCGGGCCAGGCCGCATTCGTCCGCGGCATACTGGAACGCGCCTGAGCCGGCGCCCCCGGAACCCGTTGCCCGGGGGGTGTCCGGACCGGGACCGCGCACACCCGTGCACGGTCCCACCGGCGGTGCCATACTCGGAAGAAGTCGGCTGGACAGGCTTGTCATCGTCCGAAAGGTGACCGTCATGAGTTGGGCATCTTGGACGACCAGCGGGGTCTACACGGGCACCGGCGGAGTGCGCACCGAGGAAGCGGGCATCCTGAGCGGCGATCTCACGGTGCACACGACCTGGTTCGACGGACAGGCGGCGGTGGCCGTGCAGTACAGCGGCTCGTCGGACTGGTTCACGCTCACCGGCAGCCCCGTGCCGTGTCCCTCCGAGGAGGAGAGCCGCCGCTTCCACCAGAGCGTGGTCGAAGCCGTCCGCGCCGGGGAGGGCGCGACGGTCCCGCCGGTCGGCGCCGGACCGGCCTAGGGGGCGTCTTGTCGATCACGGCCGGGTCCGCGACGCCTGCCACGGCACCTCGCGGCGTTGCCGAAACGCCCGAATCGCTCCGCGATGAGGACGTTCCAGCGCCTTGCGATGCACCGCACCAGACGCCGCGGCCTGACCGACCCTGATCGACAAGACACCCCCTAGGCCCTGGCGCACCTCACCGCTCACCGCGCCCCATAGAGTGGATCACCGGATCCGTTCCCTCAGGGACGGGCGGCGGTACACGGGGCGAGGAGCGGTGCAATGGGGCGTGCCACACGGCGGTCGAGGTCACGGAAGAACCGGCCGTTCTGGGTGGAGCTGCCGCTCCTCATCGGTATCTCCCTGGTGCTGGCCCTGCTGATCAAGACCTTCCTGGTGCAGGCCTTCTCGATCCCCTCGGACTCCATGCAGAACACCCTCCAGCAGGGCGACCGGGTCCTGGTCGACAAGCTGACGCCCTGGTTCGGTTCCGAGCCGGAGCGCGGTGAGGTCGTCGTCTTCCACGACCCGGCGGACTGGCTCGCGGGCGTGCCCGTGGACGAGCCCAACACCGTGCAGAAAGTCCTGAGCTTCGTCGGCGTGATGCCCTCCGCCGAGGAGAAGGACCTCATCAAGCGGGTCATCGGCGTCGGGGGCGACACCGTGGAGTGCGCGGGCGACGGGCCGGTGAAGGTCAACGGCACCGCCCTGGACGAGCCGTACGTCTTCCCCGGCAACACCCCGTGCAGCAACGACGAGGGCGGCAGTTTCAAGGTCACCGTGCCCGACGGCAAGATCTGGGTGATGGGAGACCACCGCCAGGCCTCGGCGGACTCCCGCTACCACCAGGACGACCCGAACCAGGGCATGGTCCCCGTCGACGAGGTCGTCGGACGGGCCGTCGTCGTCGCCTGGCCGATCGGCCGCTGGAGCACCCTGCCGGTGCCGGAGACCTTCAAGAACGTGCCCGACAAGCCCTAAGAAGCGTCCTGGCGCGCCGGGAAGTTCCGTACGTAGCGGCGCTGCCAGGGCGTCTCCACCGCGCGCGGGTGGTAGCCGGCGCGCACGAACGCCACCGCCTCGTCGGCGGGCACCCCGTCCAGGACGGCCAGGCAGGCGAGGGCCGTCCCGGTGCGCCCCATCCCACCGCCGCAGGCCACCTCGACCCGGCTCCCGGCGGCCCGGTCCCACACCTCTTCCAGGAGGGCCCGTGCCGCCGCCCGGTCCGCCGGGAGCCGGAAGTCCGGCCACCGCAGCCACCGCGACTCCCAGGCCACCGGGGGCGGGGTCCGCCCCAGGAGGTGGACGGCGAAGTCGGGTTCGGGGCCCGCGGGCACGGGCCTGCGCAGCCCCCGGCCGCGTACGAGGCGTCCGGAGGGCAGGGCCAGGACGGCTGGGTCGGAGGCGTTCCACGTCTCGGTCACGTGTCCCAACCTAACGACCCGGCAGCCGCGGTCATACGCATCGGAACAGGCGGGCGAAGACCGGACGGCGAAGATCAGACAGCGGCGTCGAGATCCTGCGCGAGCAGTTCCGCCAGCTCCTCGACCGCGGCCCGCGCCCCGTCGCCCTCGGCGCTGAGCACCACGGTCTCGCCGTGCGGGGCGGCCAGGGCCAGCACCGCGAGCATGCTGCGGGCGTCGACCGGGTCGCGGCCCTCGCGGGCGATGGTCACCTTGACCGGCTGGCGGGCGGCGGCCTTGACGAACAGCGACGCCGGACGGGCGTGCAACCCGCTGCGCGAGGCTATGGCGACGGTCTGCTGGTGCATGGATCACTCCTCGGAAGAAACTGCGGACACGGATCGGTGTGCGGGGTGTTCAGGCGGCGACGGTGACCCGGGAGTCGTCGGAGCCGGTGGCCTCCGCCTCCCCGGCCGGGTCCGACGCCGTCCGCCGGGCGCCCTTGAGCAGGACGACGAGTGCGGTCGCCACGAGCGTCCCGGCGGCGATGGCGAGCAGATAGAGGAACGGCTGACCGATCAGCGGGACGACGAAGACGCCGCCGTGCGGGGCGCGCAGCGTCGCGCCGAAGGCCATCGACAGCGCGCCGGTGACCGCACCGCCCGCCATCACCGACGGGATGACCCGCAGCGGATCGGCGGCGGCGAAGGGGATCGCGCCCTCGGTGATGAACGAGGCGCCCAGCACCCAGGCCGCCCGGCCGTTCTCGCGCTCGGTCTTCGTGAACAGCTTCTTGCGTACGGTGGTGGCGAGCGCCATCGCCAGCGGCGGGACCATTCCGGCGGCCATCACCGCGGCCATCACCTTCAGGCTGCCGTCGGTCGGGTCGGCGAGACCGCCGACCGCGAAGGCGTACGCCACCTTGTTCAGCGGGCCGCCCATGTCGAAGCACATCATCAGCCCGAGGACGACGCCGAGGATCACCGCGTTGGAGCCCGACAGACCGTTCAGCCAGTCCGTGAGCGCGTTCTGCAGCGAGGCGATGGGCTTGCCGACCACGATGAACATCAGGAAGCCCACGACCGCCGAGGCGATCAAAGGGATCACCAGGACCGGCATGATGCCGCGCAGGGTCGCGTGGACCGGGACCCGCTGGATGGCCATCACCACCGCACCGGCCAGCAGACCGGCGACCAGACCTCCGAGGAACCCGGCGTTCACCGTGAGCGCGATGGCGCCGCCGACGAAACCGGGCACCAGCGCCGGCCGGTCCGCCATCCCGTACGCGATGTACCCGGCCAGCACCGGCACCAGGAACGCGAAGGCCGCCGAGCCGATCTGGTTGAGCAGGGCCGCCCAGCTGTCCGCCTCGCCCCAGACGAAGTGGTCGGCGACCGACTTGGCGCTCGCTATCTCGTAGCCGCCGATGGCGAACGACAGGGCGATCAGCAGACCGCCCGCAGCGACGAACGGCACCATGTAGCTCACGCCGGACATCAGATACGTACGGAGCCGGACGCCGAAGTGCGCGTGATCCGCGCCGGATCCGCCCCCGTCGCCGTCGCCGGAGTCCGTGGATCCGCCGTCCTCGGACACGGCGGCGATCTCTCCGCGTTCCGCCTTGCGGCGGGCCTCGGCGATCAGCTCGGCGGGCCGGTTGATGCCCGCCTTCACCCCGACGTCGACCAGCGGCTTGCCCCGGAAGCGGCCCTTCTCCCGGACCTCCACGTCATGCGCCCAGATCACGGCGTCCGCTGCCGCGACGATGGCGGGGTCCAGCTTCTTGAAGCCGGCCGAGCCCTGGGTCTCCACCGTCACCTCGACCCCCTCGGCACGGCCCGCGGCGGCCAGGGACTCGGCCGCCATGTAGGTGTGGGCGATGCCGGTGGGGCAGGAGGTGACCGCGACGATCCGGAACGGCGCGGCCGCGGCCGCGGTGGCGTCATCCTCTTCAGGCTCAGGCTCAGGCTCAGGATCGGGATCGGGATTCTCGGTGGGTTCCTCGCCCCGGATCAGCGCGGCCACCGCCCCCGGGTCCGTCCCGGCGCGCAGCGCGGCGGTGAACTCCGGGTCCATCAGCCTGCGGGCCAGGGCCGACAGGATGGTGAGGTGGTCGTCGTCGGCCCCGGCCGGGGC
>MUNB01000123.1:401-1089 GCA_002154345.1 Streptomyces griseus | reverse complement strand
CGCAGGACCGCCACCCCGCCCTCCTCGGCCAGGGGTTCGGCGCGCTCGCGGATGACGGCGCTGTTGTGGACGGCCGCCCCGTCGAGCTGCTCGCGCAGGGTGGCGTGCGCGACGGTGGGCCGGTCCAGGTGCAGGACGTCGGCGATCCTGCTCAGGAAGCCGGGCAGTCCGCCCGCGAAGTGGAAGTCCTCCATCAAGTACCGTCCGCCGGGCCGGAGATCGGCGAGGACGGGCACCGTACGCGCGATCCGGTCGAAGTCGNNGCGTTGGTGGAGCCGCCGAGCGCGAGGACGGTCGCGACGGCGTCCTCGTACGCGTCGGCGGTGAGGATCTGCGACAACGTCGTGCGCCGCCGTACGAGTTCGACGATCCGCAGCCCGGAGCCCGCGGCCATCCGGTCGTGCCCGGAGTCGACGGCCGGGATGGAGGAGGCGCCGGGCAGGGTGACGCCCAGCGCCTCGGCGGCGGCCGTCAGCGTGGAGGCGGTGCCCATCGTCATGCAGTGACCGGCGGAGCGGGCGAGGCCGTTCTCCAGCTCCCCCATCTCGCAGTCGCCGATCAGCCCGGCCCGCCGCTCGTCCCAGTACTTCCACATGTCCGTGCCGGATCCGAGGACCTCGTTGCGCCAGTGGCCCGGCAGCATCGGCCCGGCCGGCACGAAGACGGTGGGCAGGTCTACGGAGGCCGC
>MUNB01000123.1:0-380 GCA_002154345.1 Streptomyces griseus | reverse complement strand
CCCCGTCGACGGGGTACGAGCGGAGCAGCTCCTCGGTCTCCATGGCGAGCAGATTGCGGTAGAGCATGGGGGTCGGCTTCTGGAAGGTCTCCGAGAGGGTCGAGACCGGGAACTCCAGCGGGAACCCGCCCGCCTGCCAGACGCCCCGCTTCACCGCCTGCGCGCGTTCCCGCAGGTGGGAGTGGCAGGGGTTGATGTCGGACCAGGTGTTGAGGACGGCAATGACCGGCTTGCCGAGGTGCTCCTCGGGGAGGTAGCCGAGCTGGCGGGTGCGGGCCCGGTGGCTGAAGGAGCGAAGCCCGTCGGTGCCGTACCACTGGTGGCTGCGCAGTTCCTCGGGCGCGACGAGGGCAGCTTCCCGGTCGCCCGCCGCCGCGACC
>MUNB01000122.1 GCA_002154345.1 Streptomyces griseus | reverse complement strand
CCGCCGGCCCCCGCGCCTCCGCCGCCCGCGCCCGAGGCCGGGCCCGGCGTCACCGTGCGGGCCCAGCCCAGCCCCGGTTACGTCGGCGGCAAGGTCGTCGTCACGTACACCGTGCGCAACGGCAGGAACGCGCTCGCCACCGGACTCCGGCTGAAGCTCGGACTGCCCGCGAACATCCCCGCCGGACCGTCCCCCGCGGGCTGCACCGGCGGCACCTGCACGCTTCCCGACCTGGCACCGGGCGCGTCCACCGTGGTCAGCGTCGTCCTCTCGCCCGACAGGGCGCTCCGTACGACGATCACCGCGTCGCTCACCACCACGGGCACCGACGCGAACCTCCGCGACAACGTCTCCCGGATCCCGCTGCGCATCCTCCAGCCCCGCATCGTCGCGGTGCCCAAGGTCGGCAAGCCCGGCTTCGTCACCTCCGTACGCGGCAAGGACTTCCCGCCCGGCGCGCCCGTCACCCTCAGCTGGAAGCCCGGGATCACCGCGGCGGCCGCCCCGACCCGGCCGTTGGGCGACGGCACGTTCATCGCCCAGCTCCTCATCCTGGCCAAGGACGAGACCGGGCCGCGCGACATCACCGCGAAGGGCCCCGGGTTCAGCCCCGTGAAGACGGACTTCCTCGTGGTGCTCGGCACCATCACGCCGCCCGACGAGGTGATCCGCCGATGATCCACGAGGTCGACGAGGGGCTGCGGCTGCTGCTGGCCGAGGCCGGTCTGGAGGACAGCGGCGTCGAGCTGGTCTTCGACGCCCCGACGAAGGACTGGTCCGCCCGCCGCAACGCCCCGACCGTCAGCGTCTTCCTGCACGGCATCCGCGAGGACGCGGGCAGACGGCGCACCGGTACGGCCGAGGTGCACGACGGGGAGGGCGTGGTCACCGGCTGGCGGACCCCGCCGCGCTGGTTCGAGCTGACCTATCTGGTCACCGCCTGGACCAACCGCCCGCAGGACGAACACCGGCTGCTCTCCGAGGTGTTGCGCACTCTCGTCCGCTCCGATGTGCTGCCCGCCCGGCTGCACACCGGCAGTCTCGCCGAACTCGGCCTGACCGTGGAGCTGGAGGCGGCCGGTCCCGGCGCCGGCGGGCCGTCCGCCTCGGACGTCTGGTCCGCGCTCGGCGGCGAGCTGAAGGCCGCGATCGACCTCCGGGTCGTCGCACCGCTGGCCGGCGAACGCACCCCCGCGGGCCCGCCGGTCACCGAAGGACTCGTGATGAAGGCCGCACCGCACCTGAACGACCACGGCGACGACGGCGGCCCCGGCCGCCGACTGCGCTACGACGGGGCGTCCGACCCCGGCGCGGCGGGCTTCGCCGCACCCCGTGAACGGCGACTGCCGCCCGGCCGGCGCAGGCGGGGGAACGCGGCACGATGACCCTGGCACCACAACAGGCGTACGAACAGAGCCCGTTGACCGAGATCGGGGAGGTCTGGGAGCGGCTCGGCCGGATCGAGCAGCGGGTCCGGGAAGCCGTCGCGGCCCGCCGGTCCGTCGACCCGGACCCGGACGACCCCTACCGGGGGCAGTACCTCACCCCCGAGGCCGCGGCCCGGATCCTGGAGACCCGCGACGCGTTCGCGCCCGTACCGCCGTACGAGGACGGCGGCCCGGCGGACACCCCGGCCGGGAGCCGGCTCGGTCAACTGGCCGAGCGGTTCGGCCTCGTGCCGCTGGACGTCGAACTCCTGCTGGTGGCCCTGGCCCCGGACATCGACCCCCGGTTCGAGCGGCTGTACGGCTACCTCAACGACGACCTCACCCGGCGCCGGACCACCATCGGTCTGGCCCTGGAGCTCTGCGGACTGCCCGCGGCGGGCTCCGGACGCTTCCGGTTCTCGCCCGCCGCCCCGCTCGTCGCGGGCGGTCTGCTGGAGATCACCGACCCCGAACGGCCCCTGCTCTCGCGGCTGTTGCGCGTACCGGACCGGGTCGCCGCGCATCTCCTCGGCGACGACGAGACCGACGGCCGGCTGCGCGGGCTGGTCCGGGAGGCCACGCCCCCGACGGAACCGGACGAGCGACCCGAGGTCCCCCGGATCGCGGCCGCCCTCGGTACCGGCAGCGGTCTGGTGCACCTCCTCGACCGGGGCGGCGACCCGCGCGGCCTCGCGGTCGAGGCACTGCACGCCGCCGGCCGGCGCCCGCTGGTCGTCGACCTCGCGGCGCTCGCCACCGCCGCCGAACCGGCCCCGCTCGTCCGGGCGTTGGCGACCGAGGCCCGCCTCGGCCGGGCCGGAGTGGTCCTCGGCCCGCTCGAAACGCTCGCCCCCGAACGCCCCGAGGGCGCCCGGGTGCTCGCCTCGCTCTGCGCGGCGCTCGACACCACACCCCTCATCGCGTACGGCAGGAAGAACTGGGACCCGCTGTGGACGGCGGAGAGCCCGGTGCCCGTCACCGTCCTGCCGCCCGGACCCGACGGCGTGGCCCGGCAGTGGCGGCGCGCGCTCGCCGAGGCGGGCCGGGCCGTCGGCCTGTCCGCCGCGCACGCGACCGCCGACGACGCCCTGATCGAGGCGGCCGCCGCCTACCGGCTCGACTCCGGCCAGCTGCGCAGGGCCGCCACCGTCGCGTCCCGGCTCGCCGTCCTCGGGCCCCGGCCGGTGACCCCGGAGGACCTGCGCACGGCGGTCCGCGCCCAGAACGGCGCGGGCCTGGAACGGCTCGCCCGCCGCATCGAACCCGCCGTCGGCTGGGACGACCTGGTGCTGCCCCCGCCGACCCGCACCCAGCTCTCCGAACTCGCCCTGCGCGCCCGCCACCGCGAGACGGTGCTCGGGCGGTGGCGGATGCGGCCGGGCGGCGGCCGGGGCCGGGGCGTCATCGCCCTGTTCGCCGGGGAGTCCGGCACCGGCAAGACCATGTCCGCCGAGGTGATCGCCGCCGAACTGGGCATGGAGCTCTACGTGGTGGACCTGTCCACGGTGGTGGACAAGTACATCGGGGAGACCGAGAAGAACCTGGAGCGGATCTTCGTCGAGGCGTCCGACGTCAACGGCATCCTGCTGTTCGACGAGGCCGACGCGATCTTCGGCAAGCGGTCCCAGGTCAAGGACGCGCACGACAAGCACGCCAATGTGGAGTCGGCCTACCTCCTCCAGCGCATGGAGTCCTTCGACGGCATCGCCGTGCTCACCACCAATCTGCGGGCCAACCTCGACGAGGCGTTCACCCGCCGCCTCGATGTGATCGCCGAGTTCCCGATGCCCGACGCCGAACAGCGCCTGGCCCTGTGGGACCGCTGCCTGGGCCCGGCCATCCCGCGCGACCCCGCGCTCGACCTGGAGTTCTGCGCGAACCGCTTCGAGCTGGCCGGCGGCTCGATCCGGGCCTGCGCGGTGACCGCCGCCTACCTCGCGGCCGAGTCGGGGACGCCGCTGGACATGGACCAGCTGGTCACGGCGGTGCTCCAGGAGTACCGCAAGCTGGGACGGCTGGTGCTGGAGAGCGAGTTCGGCCCGTGGCTGGCGAAGGAGCGGGCGCGGGGCGGACGGTAGCCGAGACTGTCGACGCCGACCGGATCGTCCGCAGGCCCGCGGCCGTGTCCGGGGAGACCGCGGGAGGCTTCCCGGGCGCCGCGCGCGCCCTGGCCGGCGAGGAGGCCCTGCGCGCCCCCGGAGCCCGTATCGCGACTTGACCTCAAGTTCGGTTGAGGTGGCCCAATGGTCACCGGATGCCGGCCCATGGCCGACCGACCGGAGGAGCGCACCATGGCGACCCGGCACACCGACCGCGACCGTACGGTGCCGCAGCCCCGGCCGGTGTTCTGACCATCATGGCGCGAAGCGAGAAGGGACGTACCAGCCATGGCTGAGGCAGTCGCGGCGGACGAGGAACCGCAGTACCCCGAGCTGAGCCGGCGGACCGTCACCCTGGTGGTCACCGGGCTGCTGCTCGCGGTCTTCATGTCCGCGCTCGACGGCATGATCATGGCCACCGCGATGCGGACGGTCGCCGACAGCCTGCACGGACAGACCCTGCAGGCCTGGGCCACCACCGGCTATCTGATCACCGCGACCATGTCGCTGCCGCTCTACGGAAAACTCTCCGACATCTTCGGCCGCAAGCGGCTGTACATGGTGGCCATCGCGCTCTTCCTGCTGGGGTCGTTGCTCTGCGCGACGTCCCAGTCGATGTACGAACTCGCCCTGTACCGGGGCATCCAGGGACTGGGCGGCGGTGGGCTGGCGTCGGTCGCCCTGGCCGTGCTCGCCGACATGCTGCCGCCGGACCAGCGGGTGCGCTACCAGGCGAACTTCGGCGCGGTCTACGGCGTCGCGAGCGTCCTGGGCCCGGCCGTGGGCGGGCTCTTCGCCGGTTCGGACAGCTTCCTGGGCATCGAGGGATGGCGCTGGATCTTCCTCGTCAACCTGCCGATCGGCCTGATCACCCTGGTCGTCGTCGGCAAGCTGTTCACCCTGAAGAGCGTCCGGGTCCCCCAGCGCGTCGACTACTGGGGCGCCACCTCACTGGTCATCGCCCTGGTGCCGTTGTTGCTGGTCGCCGAACAGGGCAAGGAATGGGGCTGGGCCTCGCCGCTCTCGCTGACGCTGTTCGCGCTGGGCGCGGCCGGTGCGGTCTGGTTCCTGCTCGTGGAGCGCAGGATGGGCGACGAGGCGCTGATGCCGCCCCGGCTCTTCAGGAACAGCGCGTTCACGCGGGTGAACGTGGTGAACTTCATCGGAGGCATCGGCGCCTTCACCTCCATGACGTTCCTGCCGCTCCACCTCCAGATCGTGCAGGGCCTCTCACCCACCACCGCGGGCCTGCTCCTGCTGCCGCAGTCGATCGCGACCACCGTGGGAGCCAAGTTCGCCGGACCCGTCGTCGCCAGGACCGAGCGCTACAAGTTCATGCTGGCCGGCGGCCTGACCATGCTCAGCGTCACCTATCTGGTGCTCAGCACGGTCGGGGTGGACACCTCGCTCTGGATCATGGGCGCCCTGGCCGTCGCGATGGGCCTGGGGCTCGGCGTCTTCATGCAGACGGTCCTCACGGCCCTGCAGAACAGCGTTCCCCGCAGGGACATGGGCGTCGCCAGCGGGCTGTACAGCTTCTCGCGGCAGCTCGGCGCCATCTCCGGCACGGCGGTCTTCCTCTCGGTCATGTTCGGCATCGCCGCCGGCCGGATCATCGACTCCTTCGCCTCGGTACGGAACTCGCCCGAGCTGCGGTCGGCGATCAACGACCCGGCCGTGCGGTCCAGCGCCGCCGACCAGAAGGTCCTCGACGGGCTGCTCGACGGCACCGAGGGCATCGACCTCGACAACACGTCGGTGCTCGGCACGCTCGACCCCAGAGTCGCGCGCCCGATCCTGGAGGGCCTGGGGAGCAGCATCAACACCGTCTTCCTCGCCCTGGGGGCTCTCGGTCTCCTCGCGGTGCTCGTATCGCTCACCATCAAGGAGAAGAGAGAGCCGAAGGAGCCGGACGAGGAGAGCGACGAGGCGGGCGAGAGGACCGCGGCCGCGGAGTGACGCGCGCCCGGCCCGTCCCCGTACCCCGTCAGAACGCCACCGCGTCGCGGATCAGCGGGCAGGTCATGCAGTGTCCGCCGCCCCGGCCCCGCCCCAGCTCCGCGCCGACGATCGTGATGACCTCCACGCCGGCCCGCCGCAGCAGCGCGTTCGTCTGGGTGTTCCGGTCGTAGGTGAAGACGACCCCCGGCTCCAGGGCCACCGCGTTGTTGCCGCTGTCCCACTGCTGGCGCTCCGAGGCGTAGACGTCGCCGCCCGTCTCGATCACCCGCAGCTGGGGCAGGCCCAGCGCGCGGGCCACGACCTCGGTGAACGGCGTGGCGCCCTCGTCGGTGATCGCGATCCCGGGCGCCCGGTCGGAGGGCCGCAGCGAGAACGTGTGGACGTCGTCCATGATGCGCGGGTACAGCGTGACGATGTCCCGGTCCGCGAAGGTGAACACCGTGTCGAGGTGCATCGCCGAGCGCAGCTTCGGCATGCCGGCGACGATGACGTGCTCGGCCGCCCCCTGCGCGAACAGCGCGGCGGCGACCTGGGTGATCGCCTGGCGGGAGGTCCGTTCGCTCATGCCCATGAGGACCACGCCGTTGCCGACCGGCATGATGTCCCCGCCCTCGAACGTCGCCCGGCCCCAGTCCTTCTCGGGGTCGCCCCACCAGACGGTGGAGCCCCGGAAGTCGGGGTGGAAGGTGTAGACCGACTTCATCAGCAGGGTCTCGTCGTGCCGGGCGGGCCAGTAGAGCGGGTTCAGCGTCACCCCGCCGTAGAGCCAGCAGGTGGTGTCCCGGGTGTAGAGGGTGTTGGGCAGCGGCGGCATCAGGTACTCCCGCGCCCCCGTGCCCTCCCGGGCCAGACCCACGTACGCCGAGCGGAACTCCTCCGGGAGGTCGGCGATGGCGAGACCGCCGATGAGGTGGTCGGCCAGCCGGCGCGGCGTCAGGGTGTCGAGGAAGGCGCGGGTGTCGTCGACCAGGCCGAGGCCCACCTCGTTCGCGTCGATCTTCCGGTCGAGCAGCCAGGACCTGGCCTCCGGGATCGCCATGGTCGCGGCGAGCAGCGCGTGCAGTTCGACCACCTCCACCCCCCGCTCGGTGAGCTGGGCGACGAAGTCGGCGTGGTCCCGCTGGGCGTTCTCCACCCACATCACGTCGTCGAACAGCAGGTCGTCGGAGTTGGTCGGGGTCAGCCGGCGGTGGGCCATGCCGGGGGCGCAGACCAGGACCTTGCGCAGCCGCCCCACTTCGGAGTGGACGCCGAGGGCGGAGGCGGGGGCGGTGGATGTCACGGTGGGCCTTTCACTCGGTGGGGGAGACGGGGCGGTGAGGTGCGGGCGCTCAGAGTTCGATCCAGCCGGCGGCCAGGGCCGCGATCCCGACCGCCGCGCCGATGACCGACACCGCGCAGATGACCGCCTCGCCGGGGGAGAAGAGCCTGCGCCGCTGCTCCCTGCGGGACTTGACGAAGAGGAAGGTCGCCGGGGCGTAGAGGATGAGCGAGACGAGGACGAACTTCGGCCCGGCCGCGTACAGCAGGAACGCGGTGTAGAGCGTCGCCACGACGGCGACGACCAGCTCGCGCCGGGTGGAGCGCCCCACCGCGCCCCAGCGCCCCGGCCGGGCCGCGACCTTCACCGCGAAGCCGGCGGCCAGCAGGAACGGGATCAGGCTCAGTGCGCTGGTCAGATCGAGGGCGAAGGTGAACGCGTCGTCGGAGAAGAGCGTCACGACGAGCACGATCTGGCTCAGGCAGGTGGTCAGGAGCAGGGCGTTCTCGGGGACGTCCGCCGCCGTCGACTGCCCCAGGAAGCGCGGCATGTCCTTGTCCCGGGCGGCGACGAAGAGGACCTCGGCGGCCATCAGGGTCCAGGCCAGATAGGCCCCGAGCACGGAGACGATGAGGCCGACGCTGATGAAGACCTTGCCCCACGTCCCGACGGCCGACTCCAGCACCTCGGCCATCGAGGGCTGCCGCAGCTCGGCGATCTCGGCCATCGGCAGCAGTCCGTAACTGACGATCGTGACGGAGGCGAAGACGGCGAACACGCTCAGGAAGCCCAGGACGGTGGCCCGGCCGACGTCCTCGCGGCGCTTGGCGTGCCGCGAGTACACGCTGGCCCCTTCGACGCCGAGGAAGACGAAGACGGTCGCGAGCATGGTGCCCCGGACCTGGTCGAAGAGGGTGCCGGCCTCGGCGGTCCCGCTGAAGTTGTCGGCGAAGACGGAGGGTTCGACGTAGAAGAGCGCCAGCACGACGAAGAAGAGGATCGGCACGATCTTGGCGACGGTGACGATCCGGTTGATCGCCGCCGCCTCCTTCACGCCCCGCCGGATCAGCAGGAAGAACCCCCACAGCCCCACCGAGGAGACGACCACCGCCGTCACCGTGTCGCCGTCGCCCAGCGCGGGCGCCACCGCGCCGACCGTCGACATGATGAGCACCCAGTAGGTGACGTTGCCGACGCAGGCGCTGGCCCAGTAGCCGAAGGCGGAGAAGAAGCCGAGGTATTCGCCGAACCCCGCCTTCGCGTACGCGTAGACCCCGGCGTCGAGGTCCGGCCGCCGCACGGCGAGCGCCTGGAAGACGAAGGCGAGCATCAGCATGCCCGTCCCGGCGACCGCCCAGGCGATCAGGGCCCCCGCGACCCCGGTCTCCTGCGCGAACCGCCGCGGCAGCGAGAAGACTCCGGCCCCGACCATCGAGCCGACCACCATCGCGGTCAGGGTCAGGAGCGTCAGTTTGGCGGCCGGTCGCGGCGGGGCCTCGGCATGGCTCATGGGTTCCCTCGTCGATGCGGTCATCGGCCAACCAGGGAAAGCTAGCAACATGTCGGGCGTTTTGTCCCGGAATGGGGGGTGGTGGCGCGACCGGGGGCCGCTCGCGCGAGCGGCCCCCGGCCGGTTCCGTTACGGGTGTGGCTAGTTGGTGTTGAGCGTCAGCCCGTAGTAGCGGAGGGCGTCGTCGAGCGGCTGGAAGTAGGAGGAGCCGCGCGAGTTGACCCCGCCGGTGCACTTCTGGTTGGTCGGGCCGCCGGAGGTCATGCCCTGGGCCTGGTTGCCGGAGATGTACGCGCCACCGCTGTCGCCGCCCTCCACGCAGACGCTGGAGGTGGCGAGGCCGCTGACGACCGTGTCGGGGCCGCCGTTGAGGTCGACGTAGGTGACGGTGTTGTTGTACGAGCCGATCGTGCCGCAGGTCCAGCCGGTGGTGGCGCCGGACTTGCAGACCGCGGCGCCGGACGAGGCGCGGGTGCCGCCCCGGACGGCGACCGGGCTGCTGTTGCCCCAGGTGCCGACGCTGGTGGTGATCGAGTGGCCGGAGTTGATGGTCAGGATGCCCATGTCGACGCTGCGGGTGCCGAGCGCGTACCGGGTCCTGTAGCCCTGGGCGAACGCCGCACCGTCGTAGCGCAGGGTGTTCGTGACGCAGTGCCCGGCGGTCACCAGATACTGCTTGCCGGAGCTGTCACGGGCGCCGTAGCCGACGGAGCACCACTGGGTGGTGTTGTTGAACGTCATCTTGCTGCCGGGGTAGATGGCGGCCTTGGCCTCCAGTTTCTCCTGGCCCCGCACGATCCGGACGGCGGAGCCGTGCTCGGCGGCCTTGGCGAGGAAGGCCCTGGCGGCGGCGCCCCGGTCGTTGTTGACCTTCACGGTCACCTGGTCGGCGGGCAGGTCCACGGACCAGGCGACCACGCCGGAGGGAGTCCTCCCGGTGGCGAGGCGGTCCAGCTCGGCCTTGATCCGGTCGAGTGCGGCCTGGCCTCTGGCGGGCACCCGGGCGTCGAGCCCGGCTTTCTCGATCCGGGCCGCCTCGGCCCGGTCGCCGGCGTTGACGGTCAGCCGGCCCGAGGCGTCGAAGAACGCCCCGTCGCCGGATATCCCGCGCTTGTGCAGGTCGGCGAGGGCGGCCTGCTGGGCGTCCTGCCGGTCCAGCCGGTCGACCGCCGCCCGCTCGCTCACACCGAGCGAAGCGGCCAACGCCCGGACCATCTCGGGCTGGTAGCGGGGAGTGGTCGCCCCGTCCTGCGCCTGGGCCATGGTCTGGGTTCCCAGAACCGTGGCGGCCGAGAGCAGGACGCCCGCGGCGGCAAGGCCGTACTTACGTGTGTTGTTGCGCACGCTGATTCCTTCCGGATGACGGCCGGAGACCCGTATGGGGGGTGAAGCGCCGGGCCCTGGCCGACGGCGAGTTCGGAACTCGCCGCGAGCCGAACTATTGAGGCCCGGCGTCCGGCGGGATACCCGGATCGGCGCATTCACGGATACGCAGATAAAGCGCGGGCATCCGGACCGGCCCCCCTGGGGCTCAGAGCCGCCGGAGTTCCCACAGCCGCCAGATCGCGTCCTCGGCCAGGAGATGCCCGCCCAGAACGGTGGAACGCGTCACCACTTGGCGCTGTTTGTGCCAGACGGGGATCAGGGGAGCGTCCTTCGCGATCGTGTCCTGGACCGCCCGGAACCGCTGCATGGCCTTGCTGCGGTCGGTGAACCGCTGGGTGTCCCTGATGGCGTGGTCGACCTCGGCCGACGCATAGCCGTTGCCCAGGACGTTGCCGGTCCCCACCAGCGGCTGGACAAAGGTGTCCGCGTCCGGGAAATCAGGTATCCACTGATAGAGGTGGACGTCGAACTCACCCTTGAGGCAGCGCTTCTGATACGTGGTGAAATCGCGCTCCTCGACCAGCTCGACCCGGAACAGACCGTCCTTCTCCCACTGTTCCTTCAGCTCGCGTGCCTCGACGGCGGCGATACCGGTCTGGTGGCCGAGTCTGATGCGCACCGGAGTGGTGACACCGGCGGATCGCAGGCGCTCGGCCGCGTACGCGGGATCCGCCTCCGGGTAGCGGTCGAAGAACGCCGTGCTGTGTCCGACGACGCCCTGCGGGACGAGCGAGTACAGCGGCGTCACCGTCTGCTCGAACACCTCGCTCGCCAGATGCCCGCGGTCGACGAGCGCGGCCAGGGCTCTGCGGGTCGCGGGCTGCCCCAACGGCCGCTGCGGTGAGCGCATGTTGAGCACGAGGTAGTGCGCCTCGGCGCTGTCCCCGGCGGAGAGCCGTACGTCCGTGTCACCGGGGTCGATCCCGGCGAGGGTGGCGGCCGGAAGTCCCGCGTAGGCGATGTCGACCGTCCGGGCGTTCCAGGCCTCCTCGACGTTCTGCGAGGTCTCGAAGTAATGGACTTCGATCGCGACTCCCCGCTTGGTCACGGCGCCTCGGTAATCGGCGTTCGGTTTCAGGGTGATGGACTTTCCCGCCGTGTAGGACGCGATGACATAGGGCCCCGACCCCGATGCGCTCTTCTCCTCCCGCAGTCGGTGCGACGGGAATTCCGCCGGGTCGACGATGGACCCGGCGCCCGTGGCGATTTTCGACGGCCAGGTGGCGTCCGCGGTCGCGAGATGGAAGGTCACCAGCGAACCCTTGGCGTCCACGGAGAGAAGGTTCGCGAACAGCGGTCCCGGCCCCAGCGGATCGCGGATGCGCAGAATACGTTCGAAGGACCGCTCCACCGCCGCCGCCGTGAGGGGGTTCCCGTTGGAGAACGTGAGGCCGTCACGGAGCTCGCACCGATACGTGGTGAGTGCGGCGGAGGTGAAGGCGCAGGATTCGGCCGCGTCGGGTTTCGGGGTGGGCGACCCCGGCTCGAAGGTGAGCAGGTTCTGATAGATGTTCGTGAAGACCGCCCAGGAGCCGGCGTCGTACACCCCGGCGGGGTTCAGTCCCGCCAGAACACTGGACGTCCCGATGGTGATCGGCTTCTCGTCGGCGGTCTCGGCCGGAGATAACTGGCAGCCACCGGCCAACAGCAGGGCGAAGGATCCTGCCACGATTCCGGGGCGGATGAATTTCATGGAGGTGCTCATGGGTCCCTTGGTCATGGGCATGCTCATGGGCATGGCGATGTCGTGCGTCGGTGGGGGGAACCTAGTGACCGGGCGTGGGCGTTTTTATCCGTAGCCGGGAATCACGGATACGGCGTCGTACGCCCCGTCCCGCCCGCTCCGGTACGGGGGTGGGCCCGGGCGGAGGCGGCGGGCTCCCCGTCCGTCCGCTCACGCCGGGCTCCGTCGCCCGGATGCACGGCGAGCGCGGCCGGGACCGCCCGTGGAATGCCGGGGTACGTACGGGACGCGCGCGAGATACGTATAGGTGATCGGGTCATTCCGGATATTGAGGACCGGGCGCACCTCGTACGGTGGGAGAACCTGCCAGTGGTGGATCCGGCGCGAGGGAGACAAGCCCCGCCGGCGAGCATCCGTCGCAGCCCGCGCCGGTAGGGCAGGAAACCGCGACACCGAGGAGATGGCGTCATGGGCGAGCTGTACTTCCAGGTCAATGTCCCCACCCGGAACGCTCTGCAGCCCGAGCGGTGCGGCCTGCACGTCTTCACCGGGTGCGCGGAGACCGGGTCGGACGCGCTGCGCATCGCACGCGAGGCGTGCGACGCGGCGGTCGCCGCACAGAAGGCGGGCTTCGCCATCCCGCGCCGGCGTCCGGACGGCTGGGGAGCGCGCGGGGTGCGGTCCGGCTGGGTGTTCGACTGGACGGCCGCGACCGTGGCCGTATGGGAGCACGACCGGAGCTTCTGGGCCGGCCGGTCCTTTCTGCCGGTGGGGCCTCGTCCTCGTCAGAGCCGGTGAACGAGATCGCGGCGGGAGAGCGCGCCGGTCTTCCGCATGGCACCGGCGATGTGCTGCTCCACGGTCCGCGGGGAGAGATGCAGGGTCGCGGCGATCTCCCGGTTGGTCAGTCCGGAGGACGCGAGCTGGGCGACCTCCGCCTCCCGGGGGGACAGCTGGTCGGAGTGCGACGGGCGTCCGGGCGGGCGGCCCTTCTTGGCCGGCTGCCGGGTCCGCAGCAGGGCTCTGGCCCGCGTCGCGTCCCAGACCGCGCCCAGGTCGGTGAAGTGCTGGGCGCAGGACTCCAGTTCGGCGATGGCGGACGCGGTGGAGGCGCGGTCGCCGACCGGGGCGGCGGCGCCGCCCGCCGCTGACGCTCCGGAGCCGTGGGCTCCCGCGCCGTCCGCCGCGCCTTCGGCCGCTTGCGCACCGTCGGCCCTGTCGGCCCTGTCAGCCCCACCGGCCTCGTCCGCCCGGTCCGCCCCATCAGCCCCACCGGACCTGTCGACCCCATCGGCCCCACCCGCCTCGCCCACGGCGTCCGCCGCGAGCACGCAGCGTCCGGCGCACTCCGTGGTCAGCGCCTGGCTGTAGGGGCGGGGCAGCTCCGCGTAGGCCGCCGCCGCCTTCCGGTACGCCTCCGCGGCCGCCAGCAGACCACTCGGCTTCCCCTGGGCCAGCGCCTCGTTCTCGGCGAGGACGGCCCGGCTCCAGACCAGCGCGGCCCTGGCGGCGGGCGCGTCCGCCGCCCCGAGACCCTGGGCGAAGTCGCGGACCATGGCCTGCGCGCCGGTGGTGTCGCCCGCGCGCGCCAGCGCCTCCACGGCCCACGGCGCGAGCTCCGCCGCCCAGGGCCACACCCCCTTCTCGGCCACCACCGTCCACGCGGCCCGCGCCTGTTCCGCCGCGTCCGCCACCTCCTGGCGGGCCAGCGTCAGCCGGATCACCGCGCCGGCCGCGGTCGCGCCCAGCGGCACCGGCAGATTCTCCGTCCCGAACGTCCCCCGCTGGGACAGCCAGGACCGGGCCTCCCCCCAGTCCCCCTGGGCGACGGCCAGCAAGCCGCGTACGACGTAGGCGTCGGAGGCGAGGAACGGCATGTCCGCGGTGTCGGCGATGAACTCCTCGCACCTCCGTGCCAGGCCCAGCCACTGGCCGGTCCACCACTCCTGGAGCAGCCGGGTCCCCGACGCGCTGTGCTCGGTGTACGGTGCGCCGCTGCGGGCGGCCAGCTCACGCCCCTCGGCCAGCAGACCGTCCACGCGCCGGTAGAAGCCGAGCCAGACGGCGGAGTCCGCGGCGTTGCACAGACCGCGCGCCGCCTGCCGGACGCACGCGGGGTCCGTGCTCTGCACGGGCAGCCGCTCCACCAGGTCCCACGCCTCGGGATCGGCCCAACTCATCGCGAGCCCCACATGGTTGGCGAGGACGGCGGTGCGCATGGCCTCGTCCCCGCTGTCGTCCGCCGCGGCCACGGCCTTGATCAGCCACCCCCGGTGGACGTCGAGGGAGGCGCCCGGCCAGTACGGGGTGACCAGGGCCGCCATGGCGCGGGCGGCCAGCACGGACCGTACCTCGCGCAGCTCGGCGGCGGCGATCTCCAGCACCCGCCAGCCGTCGGCGAACCGGCCCATCTGGTTGGAGAGCATCAGCCCCAGGTCGAGCCGCAGCTCACCGCGTACGGCCGGGGGAAGGTCCCCGTCCTGCACGATCTGCGCGAGCACCTCCACGGTCTGGTCCGAGCGCAGCCCGGTCACCGCGTTACGGGCCAGCAGCGGCGCCAGCCGGGCCCGGGCCTGCGGCGGGATGCCGGGGGCGGCGAGCGTCCGCTCCAGGAGGACGATCGCCTCCTGGTGGCGGCCGGACGCCGCCGCCGACTCGGCCGCCTTCTCCACCGCCCTGAGCCACCGACGGTCGTCACCGGCCGCCCGGTGGTGCTCGCCCACGGCGGTCCAGGCCACCGGCTGCCTGCGGCTGAGCACACCGGCCGCCCGCCGGTGCAGATCCTGCCGTACGGGCCCGGGCACGGTGTCCCGTACGGCGGCGGCCGCCAGCGGGACGGCGAAGCCGTAGCGTCCCTCGCCCGGCTCCGCCAGGGCCGCGCTCTCCAGGGCCCGCAGCAGCGCGTCGCTCCCGGGCACGGCCCCGAGCCCCGACACCGCGATCAGCTCGTCCCGGGCGGCGGGCCCGTCGAGGACGGCGGCCGCCCAGACCAGCGGCCGGTGCGCCGGGGACAACGCGTACGTGCGGCTGAGCACCAGCTCCGCCAGGCGGGTGGGCACCCCGGCCGCGGCCACCTCGGCGGCCGTGCCGGTGAAGGCCGGCCGCTGTTCCCGCAGCAGGGCCAGCAGATCGACGACCGCCCGGGGAACCCCACCGGTGCGCTCGTGCAGCGTGCCCACGGCCTCGGCCGTACCGCCGCTCTCGCCCAGGACGTCCGCGGCCGCCCGCCGGACCCGTTCCTCGTCCCAGGGCGCCAGCCGGTGCGTCAGCACCGTCAGCCGGAAGGGATAGGTCATCGCCGAACCGCCCAGCGGCAGACCGGGAACGGGAAGCTCCTCGGGGCGATAGGCCACCGCGGCCGCCGAACCCGGCTCCAGCCCTTCCAGCACCCGCCGCAGCCGCCGCAGCTCGTCCTCGTCCGCCCGGTGGACGTCGTCCACCAGCAGCAGGGCCGGCTTCCCCCAGGGCTCGTCCGCCACCTGCTGTCCGTCCCCGGCTCCGCACCGCCACCACAGGCGGGCCGCATCCGGGGCCTCGGGCAGCCCGGCCAGCTCGCTCAGCAGATGCGTCTTGCCCAGTCCGGCGGCGCCCTCGACGTACAACAGCACCGGCCCGGCGTCCGGGTCGGCGAAGGCGCGGGCGAGGGACCGCCGGGCAGAACCACACGTCGCGATCACGTCGCCACCCTCGCTCTCCGTCGTCCCGGGGCCCGACCCAGCACAGTGCGCCCAGGCCCATTCTGGGCGAACGGCAACGGACGCACCTCTTCACGGACGGTCGCCCGCGGTCACGGTCCGCGCACGGGGGAGGGCGCCGGTGCCGGGCGTACGGAGGGCCCTTCGACGGAACGGCGCGCAGCGGAGCACGCCCGGCCGACTGCCACACACAGGGCGCAGTGCCCTTCCGGCTGGGACCCCGAAGGACGACGCGCGCAGGTTCCCTCCGTAAGCCCGGTCACCGCGGCCCGAAGCTAAGCCACCCCTGTGCTCCGGATACATCCGAGGAGGCGGATTCACGGATACCTGATCAATACCCGGCACCCGGTCTCCGCACTCAGCCCCGCACGTCCGCCGCGGGGCGGCGCCGACGGCAGACGGAGGGGTGACCCTGCTACCGGTTCACCCCTCTCGGTGTCTACTCGTTGAACCCGCCGGAGTGGGTGCAGGAACCTTCGAGATCCCACGGGTTCGTCGGATACCTTCCGGGACAAACGGTCATGACGTAGTGGCCACCGTTGCCGATGTCGTGAACCTTCCTGCCGCAGCCTTTGTCTCCGCCGTCCGACAGGTTGAAGACCCGCTTGTAGCCGCCGGTGGTGACGAACGAGTCGTACCAGAGGGTGCCGTAGACACCGGACCCCTCCGCCCTGGTGTCGCAGACCTTGAAGATGTCTCCCTTGTCGATGAACTTCATGTAGCCGGCGGCGCCGAGAGAGAGCGTCTTGTCCGCTGCGGAAGCAGGCGAGGCCATCATCCCGACCAGCGCGACAGCGCTCACAGCGGCCACGGCCGCACGACCCAGTACAGACATAGATCCTCCTTGTTCTCCGGCGGACCACTTTCTGCGGCACGGAACCACACCGGAGCAGCGCAAGCAGACGATTCCAGCCAAGGGCCGGCCCGGCCAGCGAATCCGTCGGTGTGTGAGTGGCATCACCCCGTGTGTGAGGGGAGGCATGGGCGGTGCCTCATATGGCGTGCTCCACAAGCTGGTTGTGGCAGGTCAGAGCTGCGGCATGGCGGGGCAGGGCGGGAGTGTCCGGCCTTGTGCAGCCGTACCGAAAGCGAATCCGTGGTGGCCGAACAGACAGGCGATCGAGCGCAGAGTTCGACCGGGCGGCTTCGGCGGAATTCCACGCCGGAAGCGTGTTCCGGTACGCCACAGGTCCGCGGCGCTCAGCCGCGCTGAATGATGCGAACACGTTGGTCAGGGCCCATCGGCCTAGCACTCGATGATGTTCACCGCGAGCCCGCCCCGCGCCGTCTCCTTGTACTTCACGCTCATGTCCGCCCCGGTCTCCTTCATGGTCTTGATGACCTTGTCGAGGGAGACCTTGTGGCTGCCGTCGCCCCGCAGCGCCATCCGCGCCGCGGTGACCGCCTTCACCGCCGCCATGCCGTTGCGCTCGATGCAGGGGATCTGCACGAGGCCGCCGACCGGGTCGCAGGTGAGGCCCAGGTTGTGCTCCATGCCGATCTCCGCGGCGTTCTCCACCTGCTCGGGGGAGCCGCCGAGTACCTCGGCCAGGGCTCCGGCCGCCATCGAGCACGCCGAGCCGACCTCGCCCTGGCAGCCGACCTCGGCGCCGGAGATCGAGGCGTTCTCCTTGAACAGCATGCCGATCGCCCCGGCCGCGAGGAGGAAGCGCACGACGCTGTCCTCCTTCTCGGTCTCGGTGCAGCCGCCCGCCGCGAAGTTCATGTAGTAGTGCAGAACGGCGGGGATGATGCCCGCGGCGCCGTTGGTGGGGGCCGTGACGACGCGGCCGCCCGCCGCGTTCTCCTCGTTGACCGCCATCGCGTAGAGGGTGATCCACTCCATCGCGTGGGCCTGCGGGTCGCCCTCGGCGCGCAGCTGGCGGGCCGAGTTCGCGGCGCGGCGGCGGACCTTGAGGCCGCCGGGGAGGATGCCCTCGCGCGACATGCCGCGCGAGACGCAGGCCTGCATGACCCGCCAGATGTCCAGCAGCCCGGCGCGGATCTCCGCCTCGGTGCGCCAGGCCAGCTCGTTCTCCAGCATCATCGAGGAGATGGACAGGCCGGTCTCGCGGGACAGGCGCAGCAGCTCGTCGCCGGTGCGGAAGGGGTGCCGCAGGACGGTGTCGTCCGGGACGATCGGGTTCTCGCCGGCCACCGCGTCCTCGTCGACGACGAAGCCGCCGCCGACCGAGTAGTACGTCTTCTCCAGGACCGGGGCGCCGTCGGTGTCGTACGCGAGGATCGTCATGCCGTTGGCGTGGTACGGGAGCGCCTTGCGGCGGTGCAGGATCAGGTCGTCGTCGAAGGCGAACGGGATCTCGTGCATGCCGAGCAGATTGATCCGGCCGGTGGAGCGGATCGCCTCCACCCGGGCGTCGGCCGTCTCCACGTCGACGGTCTGGGGCGACTCGCCCTCCAGGCCGAGCAGGACCGCCTTGGGCGTGCCGTGCCCGTGTCCGGTCGCGCCGAGGGAGCCGTACAGCTCGGCCCGTATCGACGCGGTGTGCGCGAGCAGGCCCTCGTTCTTCAGGCGGCGCGCGAACATCCGGGCGGCACGCATCGGGCCCACCGTGTGGGAGCTGGACGGGCCGATGCCGACCGAGAAGAGGTCGAAGACCGAGATGGCCACGGGAGTACTCCTTGGGGTTGGAAGACGCCGTTGTCTGCCTGGGTGGTGCGGGACAAGCGGGGCGAGCGGAACAAGCGGGGCGAGCGGAACAAGAAGGATCATCGGGGACACGGATCGGGGCACCGCGCTCACTCTGTTCAGTGTGCGCGGTGCCCCGCCCGAACGTGCAGAACCGCAGGCCAGGTGCTACTTCAGGCCGGGGTACAGCGGGAACTTCTCGGCCAGCGCCACCACGCGGGCCTTGAGGTCGTCCGCGTCGTAGGACGGCTTCAGGGCGGCGGCGATGATCTCCGCGACCTCGGTGAAGTCCTCGGCGCCGAAGCCGCGGGTGGCCAGCGCCGGGGTGCCGATCCGCAGGCCCGAGGTGACCATCGGGGGGCGCGGGTCGTTCGGGATGGCGTTCCGGTTGACCGTGATGCCCAGCTCGTGCAGCCGGTCCTCGGCCTGCTGGCCGTCCAGCTCGGAGTTGCGCAGGTCGACCAGGACCAGGTGCACGTCGGTGCCGCCGGAGAGGACGGAGACGCCCACCTCGGTGACGTCCGGCTGGACCAGGCGCTCGGCCAGGATCCGCGCGCCGTCCAGGGTGCGCTGCTGGCGCTCCTTGAACTCCTCGCCCGCCGCGATCTTGAACGAGACCGCCTTGGCCGCGATCACGTGCTCCAGCGGGCCGCCCTGCTGGCCCGGGAAGACCGCCGAGTTGATCTTCTTGGCGAGCTCCTGGGTGGAGAGGATCACACCACCGCGCGGACCGCCGAGGGTCTTGTGCGTGGTGGTGGTGACGACGTGGGCGTGCGGCACCGGGTTGGGGTGCAGCCCGGCCGCGACCAGGCCCGCGAAGTGCGCCATGTCGACCATCAGGTACGCGCCGACCTCGTCCGCGATGCGGCGGAAGGCGGCGAAGTCCAGCTGGCGCGGGTAGGCGGACCAGCCGGCCACGATCAGCTTCGGCTGGGACTCCTTGGCGAGGCGCTCGACCTCCTCCATGTCCACGGTGCCGCTCTCGTCGACGTGGTACGGGACCACGTTGTAGAGCTTGCCGGAGAAGTTGATCTTCATGCCGTGGGTCAGGTGACCGCCGTGGGCCAGGTTCAGGCCCATGATCGTGTCGCCCGGCTTCAGCAGCGCGAACATCGCGGCGGCGTTCGCCTGCGCACCGGAGTGCGGCTGGACGTTCGCGGCCTCGGCGCCGAACAGGGCCTTGATCCGGTCGATCGCGATCTGCTCGACGACGTCGACGTGCTCACAGCCGCCGTAGTAGCGGCGGCCGGGGTAGCCCTCGGCGTACTTGTTGGTGAGGACGGAGCCCTGCGCCTCCATGACGGCGACCGGAGCGAAGTTCTCCGAGGCGATCATTTCGAGGGTGGACTGCTGACGGTGGAGCTCGGCGTCGACGGCGGCGGCGACGTCCGGGTCCAGCTCGTGGAGGGAGGAGTTCAGAAGCGACATCAGGGGGTCCCTTAAGGTCTCAGTTGCCGGAGAACGCGGTGTACTCGTCGGCGGAGAGCAGATCGGCCGGCTCCTCCGCGACGCGCACCTTGAACAGCCAGCCGCCCTCGAAGGGAGCGGAGTTCACCAGCGAGGGGTCGTCCACGACGTCCTGGTTGGCCGCCGTCACCTCACCGGTCACCGGCGAGTACAGATCGCTGACGGACTTGGTCGACTCCAGCTCACCGCAGGTCTCGCCCGCGGTCACCGTGTCACCGACCTCCGGGAGCTGGGCGTAGACGACGTCACCGAGCGCGTTGGCCGCGTACTCCGTGATGCCGATCGTGGCCACACCGTCCTCGACGGCCGACAGCCACTCGTGCTCCTTGCTGTACCGCAGCTGCTGGGGGTTGCTCATGACCTGAATTCTCCTGTACGCGGGGGAGTGCTGATGAACGGTGGTCTTACGGTGTGAGACGGAGGTACGTCACTTCTGTGACGCCCGCGCGCCGGTGAGGAGGGCCCGGAATGCGCCGTTCCCTCCGGGATATCACTTCTGGCGCTTGTAGAACGGCAGCGCGACGACCTCGTACGGCTCGTGCGTGCCGCGGATGTCCACGCCCACGCCCTCGGCGCCCGGGGCGGCGAAGGCCGCGTCCACGTAGGCCATGGCGATCGGCTTGCCCAGGGTCGGGGAGGGGGCGCCGGAGGTGACCTCGCCGATCACCTTGCCGTCGGCCACGACCGGGAAGCCCGCGCGCGGGACCCGGCGGCCCTCGGCGATCAGGCCGACCAGCTTGCGCGGCGGGGCGGTCTCGGCGCGCTCGGCGGCGGCCTGCAACGCCTCGCGGCCGACGAAGTCGCCCTCCTTCTCGAACTTCACGACCCGGCCCAGGCCCGCGTCGAACGGGGTCAGCGCGGTGGTCAGCTCGTGCCCGTACAGCGGCATGCCCGCCTCCAGGCGCAGCGTGTCCCGGCAGGAGAGCCCGCACGGGATCAGGCCGTGCGGCGCGCCGGCCTCGGTCAGCGCCTGCCACAGGGCCTCGGCGTGCTCGGGCGCGACGAACAGCTCGAACCCGTCCTCGCCGGTGTACCCGGTACGGGCGATGAGCGCCGGAACCCCGGCGACCGTGCCCGGCAGGCCCGCGTAGTACTTCAGCCCGTCCAGGTCGGCGTCGGTGACGGCCTTCATGATGGCGGGCGACTCCGGGCCCTGGACCGCGAGCAGCGCGTACGCGTCCCGGTCGTCGCGCACCTGGGCGTCGAAGCCGCCGACGCGCTCGGTCAGCGCGTCCAGCACGATCTGGGCGTTGCCCGCGTTGGCGACGACCATGTATTCCGTCTCGCCGAGGCGGTAGACGATCAGGTCGTCGACGATCCCGCCGTCCTCCTGGACGATCATCGTGTAGCGGGCCCGGCCGTTGCCGACGGTGGCGATGTTGCCCACCAGCGCGTAGCTCAGGAAGGCCGCGGCCTCGGGGCCGGTGACGGTGATCTCGCCCATGTGGGACAGGTCGAAGAGCCCGGCCCGGGTGCGTACGGCGTTGTGCTCGTCGCGCTCGCTGGCGTACCGCAGCGGCATGTCCCAGCCCGCGAAGTCGGTCATGGTGGCGCCGAGCGAGCGGTGCAGCGCGTCGAGGGCGGTGAGACGGGGGGCAGTGCTCATGGATACGGCTCCAGGGCATGACGACGTCAGGACGGAAAATCCTCCCCATCTGTCATCGGAACCTGAGAGGTTCGCCGATAGCCCCTGACGGGGTATGCCCCTGGGGGCGCCCCTGTTCACAGGGCTCGGCTTGCACCTTGGGTGGAGCCGCAGGGCGGCTCGCTTTTCAGATCTGCCTCATCCACGCGGTACGGGGCCTGAGAGATTCAAGGGAGGATCTTGCTCCTTCGGCGCCCGGCTCACACTGTGGCCGGAACTCTCCCGCGCGGATTCGAACGGCCGGTATGCAGTTTGCGGGGTCATCATCGCACGCATCGGGGGAGAGTGGGGGCCCGGTCCCCACTCGGGGGAAGACGACGAGGTCGGTTGTGCCGTATTGCCTTTTCTTTACACTTCAGGAGCAGGCGTGGGTGACCCGACGGCAGGGGGATGGGCGATGACGTTGCAGCGGTCGGTACCGACCGCGGGGGTCGCGCACGACGCGATGCCCGCACAACCCGGCGCACCCGTAAGAGAGCAGCTCACACGGGGTGCGCCGGTGGTACGTGACCTGCGCGGGCGCACCGGCCGCGCCCCGTACTGCCTCGATTTCACCGCCGGTGACGTCGTGGTCGTCTCCGGGCTCCCCGGCAGCGGGAAGTCGACCCTCATCCGGCGGGCCGTGCGCGGCCGCGCCATCGACTCCCAGAACACCCGCGACAGCTGGGCCGCCGCGCTGCCCCGCTTACTCCCCTACGCCCTCTACCGCCCCCTGGTGCGCGCCGCGCACTACCTCGGCCTCTGGAACGCCCTGCGCTCCGGTGAATCCGTCGTCGTGCACGACTGCGGCACCCAGACCTGGGTACGCGGCTGGCTCGCCCGGCACGCGGTGAGCCGGGGCCGCGCCCTTCATCTGATCCTGCTCGACGTGACGCCCGAGGTGGCCCGGCAGGGACAGCGGGAGCGCGGCCGAGGGGTCTCCGGCTACGCCTTCGCCCGCCACCGGAACGCGGTGGCCCGGCTGCTCCGCGACACCGAGCAGGGGCTGCTGCCCGCCGGCTGTGCCTCAGCGGTGCTGCTGGACCGGCCGGCGGCGGGGGCGCTCGGACGGATCTCCTTCACGGAGGCCGAGGCCCCCGCGAGCCGCTGAAGGTTAGGGTGCTGGCCTGAGCACGACGGCCGCCGCGCGCGGCGGCCGAGGGTCGAGAGAGGGCACAGAGGCAGTGGACATTCCGGCACCCGCACCGGCGCACCCCCAGCAGGGGTGGCCCGCCAACGAGCTCGAAGAGGTGCTGACGGCCTCGCTCGGCGTCCCGGACGCGGGCGGCCGCCTCGTCGAGGTGCTCGGCCGCAGCTCCGTCTGGGTGCCGCTGCCGGGCGGCGGCAGCCCCGCGAGCGCGGACCTCGACCTGCCGATGATGGAGATCGACGGCGCGGCCTTCGTCCCCGTCTTCAGCTCCGAGGCCCAGTTCCTCAGCTGCGTGGGCAGCCATATGTCCTTCGCCGTCGCGCCCGCCCGCGACTTCGCCCGGGGCCTGCCCCCGCAGGTCGGCATCGCGGTGAACCCCGGCGGCGCAGTCGGCATACCGCTTCCGCCGCCCGCCGTCGCCGAGCTCTGCCGGGCCGGGCGCACCGCCCTGGACGGGCCCGCCACCGGCGGCCGGGTCAAGCTGTACGAACCGGACTGGCAGCACGACCCGGTCGACTTCCTCACCGCCGTGTCCGAGGAGTTCGAGGCCACCGGCGTGGTGAGCACCGCCCGCCGGTCGCTGGCCAGCATCGAGGGCGGCGACCCGGTCCTCTTCGTCGGCGTCGAGTTCGCCACCTGGGACGGCGCGGGCCAGAGCGCCCCCATGGACGCCATCGGCCGGGCGCTCGGCCGGGTCCAGGTGCCCTGGCCGGTCAACCTGGTCCTGCTGGATGTGGCCCAGGACCTCGTCGGCGACTGGATGCGGGAGAAAGTACGCCCGTTCTACCGGCGCGAGGGCCACTGATCCACCGGTACGAGGCCCGCCGAAGGCGACCGGACCGGGCGCCGCCGGACCGTGGCGTCAAGTCGGTGTCAGAAGTGGCGCATAAGCTGGTTTGATGGCGTGGTCGCTCCCGTGTGCCCGGGAGCGGTGGCGCGAACGCGATGGATCGACGAGGGGCGGGACCCAGGGTGAGTGCGTCAGGCACCGCGGCGGCCGGGAAGGTCGAGCACATGCTGCGCCAGGTGACCCCCGGGCGTTACGACACCTACGAGGCGCTGCTCGCGGCGGTCGCCGAGGGCCGGATCTGGATGCTGCTCTGGCACGGCACGGCGGGCTCGCCCGACGCCCAGTACGGCAACATGGAGATCGAGGGCCTGGGGTACGCGCCCTGCGTCACCTCCGCCCAGGAGCTCTCCGCCAGTGGCTGGAACCGTTCGCACGAGCTGGTCACCGGACGCGACATCGCCCGCGCCCTCTTCCCCGACCGCTGGGGCATCTGGCTCAACCCGCACGCCCCCGGCGGCGGCGTCGGCATCCCCTGGCTCGACCTGCGGCGCATCGCCACCGGCCTGGACCGGCTGCCCGCCGGGCCGCTCCGGCTCTCCGAACCCGCCATCGAGCTCCCGCAGTTCTACGCCCTGCTCACCCAGAACGCCCACCGCACCCCCGCGATCCGCTCGCTGCGCCGCGCCTGGGTGCACCCGGCGGTCGGCGTCCCGTATCTCGCGATCGGCCTGGACCTCTACGACACCGGCCGCGCCGCCGTCGAATCGGTGCGCGAGATGATGCGGCAGTCGGTCGCGGCGGTCCCCGACGGGCTGCCCGTCTCCACCGTCGCCCTGTCCGACGAGTACGACCCGGTCGGCATGTGGCTGCGCGCGAACGCCCGCCCCTTCTACGACCGCGAGGCCCACGCCCCCGCCGGCCCGCCGCCCCTCGCCGCCCCCGGATACGGCTACCCGCCCCAGCCCCGCTGAGCCCGAAGGCCCGGCCGGCCGCGCTTCAGGACTCCTCGACGGCGTTCAGGCGGGTGACCTCAGCGGCGTAGTCGGCGGTTCGCAGCGCGGATGTGCCCGAGGCGTACAGCGCGGCGCCGACCGTGGCCAGGGGGAGGGAGAGCAGGAAAGCGGCGAGCATCGGCCCCCAGTCGCGTTCGGCGGCGCAGAGCCTGCGCTCGGTCTCGGAGTGCGACGCCTCGTCGGAGGAAGCGTCACGGTGGAAGGCGCGGGAATCGCACGCGATGGTCTCGGAGCGCACGCCGTACTCGATGGTGAACGAGAAGAAGAGCTGGTAGGCCAGCCAGAGCCAGATGAGGACGGCCACGGCCACCATTCCCCGGCCCCACCCCTGTTCGCGCACTCCGCGCCTGCGGAACTCCCTGTCGTACACCTGGGCGTGTGAACTGATGAGCGGAAGCATGAGGCGAAGCTAGCGCAGGCGGGCCGGCCCCGGACCAGGGCGAGCGGCCGGGCGGTCGAGCGCGCCCGTCGTCTCCGTACCCGCGCGCCCGCCGTCTCCGTATCCTGGCGCCCGCCGTCTCCGTCCTCGGTCACCCTCCGTCGAACACCCCTCGATGTCCGGCTTGTTAACTTCCCCCGGGAGGATGTCCCGGAACTGGACGGTTTGTTAACTGTCCGGGTCTCGACTAGGTCTCACCGCTATCCGGACTGTTCTCTTGCGGCGGGCACCGTCTGTAGTGTGCGGCCATCAAACCTCACCACATGGCGAACCAGGGGTGGACCCATGCGAATATTCAAGTCCCGGGCTGTCCGGGCGATCACGACAGCGGTCGCTGTCGGTCTGATCGCCACGGGCTGTTCCAGCGAGCGGGACGAAGGCGGCTCCAAGGGGGGCGACAAGGACACCTTCGTCTTCGCCGGAGCCGGTGACCCCGGTTCCCTCGACCCGGCCCTCGCGAGCGACGGCGAGACGTTCCGCGTCACCCGCCAGGCGTTCGAGGCGCTCCTGGAGCACGAGCCCGGTGGGAGCAAGCTCGTCGGCGGCCTCGCCGAGACGTGGGACAGCGACCCGGCCGGCAAGGTCTGGACGTTCAACCTGCGCAAGGGCGTGAAGTTCCACGACGGCGAGGCGTTCAACGCCGCCGCGGTCTGCGCGAACTACGACTACTGGTTCAACTGGACGGGCACGTACCAGTCCAGCGCGGTCTCCTACTACTGGCAGACCATCATGGGCGGGTTCGCGAAGAACGAGGACCCCGAGACGCCCAAGGCGAACTACAAGTCCTGCACCGCCAAGGACGACAACACGGCGGTCATCGAGGTCAACGAGCCCTCGGCGAACCTCCCGGGCGGCTTCTCGCTCCAGGCCCTGGCGATCCACTCGCCGAAGGCCCTCAAGGAGTACGCGAAGCAGAACGCGACCGCCAAGGGCGACGCGATCACGTACCCGAAGTACAGCCAGGAGGCCGGCACGGTCGCCGGCACCGGCCCGTACAAGATCGTGAAGTGGAACAAGGGGAACAAGGAAGTCTCCCTGGAGCGCTTCGACGACTACTGGGGCGACAAGGCCAAGGTGAAGAACCTGGTCTTCCGCACCATCTCCACCGAGGAGACCCGCCGCCAGGCGCTCCAGGCCGGTGACATCGACGGCTACGACCTGGTCGCGCCGGCCGATGTGACGACGCTGGAGAAGGAGGGTTACGAGGTTCCGACCCGTGACGTCTTCAACATCTTCTACGTCGGCATGAGCCAGTCGGCCAACCCGGCGCTGAAGAAGCCCGAGGTCCGCCAGGCGATCACGCACGCCATCGACCGCGAGAACCTCGTCAACACCCAGCTGCCCGAGGGCGGCAAGGTCGCGACCCAGTTCATGCCCGACACGGTCGCCGGCTACTCGGACAAGGTGAAGACGTACCCGTTCGACACCGCCAAGGCGAAGGACCTCCTCAAGCAGGCCGGCGAGGAGAAGCTCTCCATCGACTTCTGCTACCCGACCGAGGTCACCCGCCCGTACATGCCTGCCCCGCAGGACATGTTCGAGCTGATGAAGGCCGACCTGGAGAAGGCCGGCATCACCATCAAGCCGAAGGCCATGAAGTGGGCCCCGGACTACCTGGACGCCACCGAGGCGGGCTCCTGCGCCCTGCACATGCTCGGCTGGACCGGTGACTTCAACGACGGTTACAACTTCATCGGCACCTGGTTCGCCGGACCGGACAAGCAGTGGGGCTTCAAGGACCAGAAGGTCTTCGACGCCGTGAACGCCGCTTCCAAGGTCACCGACCCGGCCGGCCGCACCGAGGCGTACAAGAAGGCCAACGAGGTCATCGCGGAGTACGTCCCGGGCGTGCCGATCTCCTCGTCGCCCCCGGCCATCGCGTTCGCGAAGAACGTCAACCCGCCGAAGGTCTCCCCGCTGACGCAGGAGAACTTCGCCGAGGTCTCCTTCAAGTAATCGCACACCAGCGGGTCCGCCCGGCCACAGCAACCAGGTGGCCGGGCGGTCCTGCTTCGACGCACGTGAGAAAGGGGCATGCGGGGTGCTGCGACTCGTCGTAAGAAGACTTCTCCAGCTCATTCCCACCCTGCTCGGCCTGTCGGTCCTGCTGTTCCTCTGGCTGAACCGACTGCCCGGCGGACCCGCCTCAGCGATCCTGGGCGAGCGGGCCACCGAAGCCGAAGTAGCGAGAATCAACCGGGCACTCGGGCTCGACGAGCCGGTCCACGTCCAGTACTGGCGGTTCCTCAAGCGCATCTTCGAGCTCGACCTCGGAACCTCCACCCAGACCGGCCAGCCGGTGTGGGACGAATTCACCCTGCGCTTCCCGGCCACCGTGGAGCTCAGCGTCGCCGCCATCCTGATCGCCGTGGTCGTGGGCATCCCGATGGGCTACCTGGCGGCCAAGCACCGCGGCGGATGGCTGGACGTCGCCTCCGTCTCCGGATCCCTCCTCGGCATCTGCATCCCGGTCTTCTTCCTGGCCATGCTGCTGCGCGGGATCTTCTCCGTGGAACTGGGCTGGTTCCCGAGCCAGGGCCGGCTGACCACCGGACTCAACGCCACCGACATCACCGGATTCTCCGTACTGGACGGGTTGTTGACCGGCGAGTTCGACGCGAGCTGGGACGCGATCATGCACTTGATCCTGCCCGCCGTCGCGCTGGCCTCGATCCCGCTCGCCGTGATCGTCCGGATGACCCGCGCCAGCGTCCTGGAGGTGCTCGGCGAGGACTACATCCGCACCGCCGAGTCCAAGGGCCTGGACAAGAAGACCGTGCGCGGCCGCCACGTGCTGCGCAACGCGCTGCTGCCCGTGATCACCGCGGTCGGCCTGCTGACCGGCAGCCTGCTCTCCGGAGCGGTGCTCACCGAGTCCGTCTTCGACTTCGGCGGCATCGGCTCCTTCATCCGTACCGCCATCGACGGCCGTGACTACCCGGTCCTCGTCGGATTCATTCTCTTCATCGCGATGGTGTACGTGCTCATCAACCTCCTGGTCGACCTCGCGTACAGCATCATCGACCCGAGAGTGCGGGTGCACTGACGTGACGATCATGACCAACAAAGCAGACAAGATCGACCGCCTCGCGGAGCTGACCCAGAGCACCGAGACCGTCACCGGCACCAGCCTGTGGCGCGAGGCGTTCCGGAGGATGCGCTCCAGCAAGATGGCGATCATCGGCGCGGCGATCATCGCCGTGTTCGTCCTCGTCGCGATCGTCGGCCCCTGGGTCGCCCCGCACGGGCCCACCGCGCAGAACTGGCGCAGTGAAGTCTTCCCCAACCAGGGCAAGTTCGTCGGCATGCGCGGCGAGAACTGGTTCGGCCTGGACCACCTGGGCCGCGACATGTTCTCCCGCTGGCTCGTCGGAGCCCGGCAGACGCTGCTCGTCGGCGTCGTCTCCATGCTCATCGGCCTGATCGTCGGCGCGCTCGTCGGTGTGCTCTCCGGAGCCGCCGCCACCCTCGGCGGCAAGGTCGGCCAGCGCGTCGACACCGTCATCATGCGCTTCACCGACATCATGCTGTCGCTGCCCTCGCTGCTGCTCGCGGTCTCCATCGCCGCGGTCCTCGGCCAGTCGCTGACCACCGTGATGATCGCCGTGGGTGTCGTCCAGATCCCCATCTTCGCCCGCCTGCTGCGCGGTTCGATGCTGGTCCAGGGCGGCGCGGACTACGTGCTCGCCGCGAAGGCGGTCGGCATCCGGCGCAAGCGGATCGTGCTCACGCAGATCCTGCCGAACTCGCTGAGCCCCGTGATCGTCCAGGCCACCCTGAGCCTGGCCACCGCGATCATCGAGGCCGCGGCCCTGTCCTACCTGGGCCTCGGCAACCCCGACCCGGCCGTTCCCGAGTGGGGCGTGATGCTCTCCCAGGCGCAGCGCTTCTTCGACAACGAGCCGATGATGGCCGCCTACCCGGCCGTCGGGATCATCATCACCGCCCTCGGCTTCACCCTGCTCGGCGAGTCCATGCGCGAGGCCCTCGACCCGAAGTTGCGAGGCTGAAGTCCCATGTCACTGCTCTCCGTTGAGGAACTCAGCGTCACCTTCACCGCCCGCGGCCGCAAGGACGCCACGGCCGTGGACGGCGTCTCCTTCGAGGTCGACCAGGGCCAGGTCGTGGGCCTGGTCGGCGAGTCGGGCTGCGGCAAGTCCGTCACCTCGCTCGCTCTGATGGGGCTGCTGCCCCGCAAGGGCGCGAGGATCGGCGGCCGTGCCGAGTTCGACGGCCAGAACCTGCTGACCATGAGCGAGCGCAAGCTCCGCGACATGCGCGGCAGCCAGCTGGCGATGATCTTCCAGGACCCGCTCTCCTCGCTGAACCCGGTGGTCCCCATCGGGATCCAGGTCACCGAGATCCTCCAGCGCCACCGCGGGCTGAAGGGCGAGAAGGCCCGCAAGGAGGCCGCGTCCCTGCTCGACCGGGTCGGCATCCCCGACCCGGACCGGCGGCTCAAGGAGTACCCGCACCAGCTCTCCGGCGGTATGCGCCAGCGCGCGCTGATCGCCATGGCGGTCGCCTGCGCCCCCCGGCTGCTGATCGCCGACGAGCCGACGACCGCGCTGGACGTGACCATCCAGGCGCAGATCCTGGAGCTCCTGAAGGAGCTGGTCGACCAGGAGGGCACCGCCCTGCTGATGATCACGCACGACCTCGGTGTCGTCGC
>MUNB01000121.1 GCA_002154345.1 Streptomyces griseus | reverse complement strand
CACCCGCACCCCACCCCGCCGACCGCCAAGGTCACCGCACCCGCTCAACCCTCCGCTCATCCCACACCGGCTCCGAAGTCTCCCGAACGACCCCGTCCGACCCGAACACCAGATACCGGTCGAACGACTTCGCGAACCACCGGTCGTGCGTGACGGCCATCACCGTGCCGTCGTACACCTCCAGCCCGTCCTGCAACGCCTCCGCCGACTCCAGGTCCAGGTTGTCCGTCGGCTCGTCCAGCAGCAGCGCCGTCGTGCCCGCCAGCTCCAGCAGCAGGATCTGGAACCGGGCCTGCTGCCCACCCGACAGCCGCTCGAAGTCCTGGTCCCCCTGCCGCTCCAGCTCGTACCGCCGCAGCACCCCCATCGCCCCGCCCCGGTCCTTGGCGTGCTCCGACCAGAGGATCTCCACCAGGGTCTTCCCCAGCAGCTCCGGATGCGCGTGCGTCTGGGCGAAGTGCCCCGGCACCACCCGCGCCCCGAGCTTCCACTCCCCCGTGTGCGCCACCGGCTCCCCCGCCAGCAGCCGCAGGAAGTGCGACTTGCCCGACCCGTTGGAGCCGAGGACCGCGACCCGTTCCCCGTAATAGATCTCCAGGTCGAACGGCTTCATCAGTCCGGTCAGCTCCAGGCCCTTGCAGGTCACCGCCCGCACCCCGGTCCGCCCGCCGCGCAGCCGCATCTTGATGTCCTGCTCGCGCGGCGGCTCCGGCGGCGGCCCGGCCTCCTCGAACTTCTTGAAGCGGGTCTGCATCGCGTGGTAGCGGTTGGCCATGTCGGGGCTGTTCGCCGCCTGCTGCCGCATCCGCAGGACGAGCGCCTTCAGCCGGGCGTGCTCCTCCTGCCACCGCCGCAGCAGCTCCTCGAAGCGCGCGAACCGCTCCTTGCGCGCGTCGTGGTAGGTGGCGAAGCCGCCACCGTGCACCCAGACGTCACTGCCCGCCGGGCTCGGCTCGACGCTGACGATCTTCTCGGCGGCCCGGGACAGCAGCTCCCGGTCGTGGGAGACGAAGAGGACCGTCTTACGGGTCTCCTTCAGCTTCTCCTCCAGCCACCGCTTGCCAGGCACGTCCAGATAGTTGTCCGGCTCGTCGAGCAGCAGGACCTCGTCGGGCCCGCGCAGCAGCGCCTCCAGCACCAGCCGCTTCTGCTCACCACCGCTGAGCGTGCGCACCTCGCGCCACTGCGCCTTCTCGTACGGGACGCCCAGCGCGGCCATGGTGCACATGTCCCAGACCGTCTCGGCCTCGTACCCGCGCGCCTCCGCCCAGTCGCTCAGCGCCTGCGCGTACGCCATCTGCGCGGCCTCGTCGTCGACGGTGAGAATGCGTTCCTCGGCCGCGTCGACCGCCTTCGCGGCCTCCCTGATCCGGGGCTGGGCCACGGACACCAGCAGGTCCCGTACGGTCCGCTCGTCCCGCACCGAGCCCACGAACTGCGGCATCACACCGAGCCCGCCGCTCACCGACACCGTGCCGCCGTGCGGCTGGAGCTCACCGGCCAGCAGGCGCAGCAGGGTCGTCTTGCCCGCCCCGTTCGCCCCGACGAGCGCGACGACGGCCCCGTCGGCCACCCGGAACGAGGCATCGCCGAGCAGCACCCGCCCGTCCGGTAGGTAGTACTCCAGGTGGCCTGCTTCGAGATGTCCCATACCGAGCATTGTCACGGTCCGCGAAGCTCTGACCCAACCGGTTTACCGATAGCCCTAAACTGCGCGCATGAGCTTTGGGCAAGGGGGGGCCTCCTGGGGGCCCGGGGGCGACGGGACTCCGGACTGGGCGGCGCTGGCGGAGGAATCCGCGGCGCGCGCCCGCCGGAAGAAACTGCTGATGATCGGCGGCGGCGTGCTGGCCACCGTGGCGATCGGCGCGATCGTGACCACGGCCGTGGTCACATCGAACGGCGGCAAGGGCAAGGCCGACAAGAACGCGAGCCAACTGCCCGCACCGGCCGAGCTCCCCGAGGACACCTCGGCGCCCGAGCCCTCCTTCTCCTCGGTCGCACCGCCGCCCCCGCCGGACCCCAAGGAGTTCATATCGAGCGCCGAGAAGGACAAGGCGCCGATCACGGTCGACGGGTTCTTCCCCGGCAAGAAGCTCACGATGGGCGACCGCGTCCACCTCAAGGGCGCGACGAGCAGCGCCGCGAACTGCGCGACCGGCACCCAGGGCGCCCTCGGCTCGATCCTCGCGAACAACGGCTGCACCCAGCTCATCCGGGCCACCTACCGCAAGGACGGGGTGGCCGTCACCGTCGGCATCGCCGTCTTCGAGACGGAGGCCCGCGCGAAGAAGACCGCCGACCAGGCATCGGGCGGCCTCGCCTCGCTCAGCGGCGGTGGCGTCGACACCTTCTGCCGGGGCGGCACGGTCTGCCTGCGCACCGCCAACTCCTACGGCCGTTACGCCTACTTCAGCGTCGGCGGCTTCCTGAACGGCAAGCGGGTCACCACCGCCGACAAGGACGTCTACGCGGTCAGCAAGGACCTGACGAACTTCGCCTTCCGCCAGATCCACCGCCGCGGCCAACTCCAGGCGTCCCAGGCCGCAGCGGAACCCAACAGCTGACACGGCCGGAGGCCGGGCGGCCGGGGACCGGGATCAGGGCTCAGGGATCAGCAGCAGCCAGCCCCCGGCAACGTCCGTACGTTCCGGGCCTCTTCGGCCCGCGCCGCCAGCAACTCGTCCGCCGGATAGGCCACTTCCTCCAGCGTCAGCCCGTGCGGCCGCACCACATGCACCCCGGGATCGCGCACCTTCGCGGCCAGCACCTCGGCGGGCCAGGAGGCCGGCCGCCGCCCGTCGCCGACGAACAACGCCGCCCCGATCAGGGCCCGGACCATGTTGTGGCAGAACGCGTCCGCCTGCACGGTCGCCGTGAGGACCCCGGACTCCGGATCCCGTACCCAGCTCAGTTTCTGAAGCGTACGGATGGTCGTCGCACCCTCGCGCTTCTTGCAGTACGCGGCGAAGTCGTGCTCGCCGACCATCAGCGCGGCCGCCTCGTTCATCGCGTCCAGGTCCAACGGCCGGTCGTGCCACAGCACATGACCGCGCGTCAGCGGATCGACGCCACCGGGCCGGTCACCGACGCGGTACGCGTACCGCCGCCACAGCGCGGAGAAGCGGGCGTTGAACCCCGCCGGAGCGGGAGCCGCGCGCCAGATCCGTACATCCAGCGGCAGCCGCCCCGCCAGCCGCCGCAGCAGCTTCTCTTCATGCTCGCCCCAGACCGCCTCCGGCAGATCCACATGGGCCACCTGGCCGCGCGCGTGCACCCCGGCGTCGGTCCGGCCCGCCACCGTCAGGTCGTACGTCACCGCCGAGCGGGTCACGGTCCGCAGCGCGTCCTCGATCTCGCCCTGCACCGTGCGCCGGCTGGTCTGCTTCGCCCAGCCGGAGAAGTCCTTGCCGTCGTAGGACAGGTCCAGTCGTACCCGTACGAAACCGGGCTCGGCCTCGTCACTCACCGCGTCTCCCTCTCCACACCCTGGTCAGCGAAACGGGCCCGCACCGCCCCGAAGGGTGATGCGGGCCCGTCCCGTGGTCGCTAAGACGCTCAGGCGTCCTTGGACTCCGCGTCGTCGGCCGGCTTGGCGTCCTCGACGGCCTCGGCCGCGGGGGCCTCGTCCTTCTTGAGGGCGTCTTCCTTGACCGCACGCTTCGTCGCGGCCTCGGCCTCACCGGTGGCCTGCTGGGCCACGGTCAGCGCCTCGACCAGCTCGATGACGGCCATCGGGGCGTTGTCGCCACGACGGTTGCCGATCTTGGTGATACGGGTGTAACCACCGGGGCGGTTCTCGTACCGGGGAGCGATCTCGGTGAAGAGCGTGTGGACGACGCTCTTGTCCGTGATCGTCTGGAGCACCAGGCGACGGTTGTGGATGTCGCCCTTCTTCGCCTTGGTGACGAGGCGCTCGGCGACGGGGCGCAGGCGGCGGGCCTTGGCCTCGGTCGTCGTGATGCGGCCGTGCTCGAACAGCGACTTCGCCAGGTTGGCGAGGAGCAGCTTCTCGTGCGCGGCGCTGCCGCCCAGACGGGCACCCTTGGCGGGACGCGGCATGGTGATTCTCCTTGTGTGCTGCACCGGCCGTATCAGGTACCGATGTCAGTTCCCGCGAGGCGGACGCCTCACGGAAGTCATAGCTGCCGGACATCAAGCCCGTCCGGCGATTGAGGACAAAGCCTCAGCCCCGGCCCGGGGGCACCCTCAAAACCGGGCACCCCCAGCCGGGAGGCGATCAGTACTGCTCGGTCTCCACGAACCCGGCGTCCGCGTCATCGTCGGCGCCAAAGGCGTCCGCCGCGGCGGTCGGGTCGAAGCCGGGAGGCGAGTCCTTCAGCGCGAGGCCCATACCGGCCAGCTTCGCCTTGACCTCGTCGATCGACTTCGCACCGAAGTTGCGGATGTCGAGCAGGTCCGCCTCGGAACGCGCCACGAGCTCACCCACGGAGTGGATGCCCTCGCGCTTGAGGCAGTTGTACGAACGGACCGTGAGCTCCAGCTCCTCGATCGGCAGAGCCAGATCGGCGGCGAGAGCGGCGTCCGTCGGGGACGGGCCCATGTCGATGCCCTCGGCGTCGATGTTGAGCTCGCGCGCCAGACCGAACAGCTCGACCAGGGTCTTACCGGCCGACGCCATGGCGTCACGGGGACGCATGGCCTGCTTGGTCTCGACGTCGACGATCAGCTTGTCGAAGTCGGTGCGCTGCTCGACACGGGTCGCCTCGACCTTGTACGTGACCTTGAGCACCGGCGAGTAGATGGAGTCGACCGGGATCCGGCCGATCTCCTGGCCGACCTGCTTGTTCTGGACGGCGGAGACGTAGCCGCGACCGCGCTCGACGGTCAGCTCCATCTCCAGCTTGCCCTTGCCGTTGAGCGTGGCGAGAACGAGGTCGGGGTTGTGCACCTCGACACCGGCCGGGGGCGCGATGTCGGCGGCGGTGACCAGACCCGGGCCCTGCTTGCGCAGGTACATCACGACGGGCTCGTCGTGCTCCGAGGAGACGACCAGCTGCTTGATGTTGAGGATGAGGTCGGTCACGTCCTCCTTGACGCCCGGCACGGTGGTGAACTCGTGCAGGACACCGTCGATCCGGATGCTGGTGACAGCGGCACCGGGGATCGAGGAGAGGAGGGTGCGGCGGAGGGAGTTGCCGAGGGTGTAGCCGAAGCCCGGCTCCAGCGGCTCGATCACGAACCGGGAGCGGAACTCGTCGACGACCTCTTCGGTCAGCGACGGACGCTGAGCGATAAGCATGCGGTGATCCTTCAGTCGTGGGCACCCACTATTTGATGCCCGACAGATGTAACAAGGGTACGGGCGGTACGCCCCGTAAGAGGTGTACCGCCCGGACCCGGCGCTACTGACGCACGGCCGTCACCGGCCGTAGCGGGTCAGACGCGACGACGCTTCGGCGGACGGCAGCCGTTGTGCGGCGTCGGGGTGACGTCCTGGATCGAACCGACCTCCAGGCCGGTGGCCTGGAGCGAGCGGATCGCGGTCTCACGGCCGGAGCCGGGACCCTTGACGAAGACGTCGACCTTGCGCATGCCGTGCTCCTGCGCGCGGCGGGCGGCCGACTCGGCGGCCATCTGCGCGGCGAAGGGGGTGGACTTGCGCGAGCCCTTGAAGCCGACGTGGCCGGCGGAGGCCCAGGAGATCACGTTGCCCGAGGGGTCCGTGATCGAGACGATCGTGTTGTTGAACGTGCTCTTGATGTGCGCGTGGCCGTGAGCGACGTTCTTCTTTTCCTTGCGACGCACCTTCTTGGCTGCGCCCTGACGACCCTTGGGGGGCATGTCTTGACTCCAGATGGAGAGGGGAGGTGATCGGTCCTACAGCGAAGACCGCTGGTTGCTGCGGGTTCCGGGGAACCGGAGGTCCGCAGTGCGTCCGCTGAGGACTACTTCTTGCCCGGCTTCTTCTTACCGGCGATGGCGCGACGCGGGCCCTTGCGGGTACGCGCGTTCGTGCTGGTGCGCTGACCGTGGACGGGCAGGCCACGACGGTGGCGGATGCCCTGGTAGCAGCCGATCTCGACCTTGCGGCGGATGTTCGCCTGGACCTCACGGCGGAGGTCACCCTCGGTGCGGAGGTTGGCGTCCACGTGCTCGCGGATCTTGACGAGGTCTTCCTCGGCCAGGTCGCGAACGCGGGTGTTCGGGTTCACGCCGGTGGAGGCGAGGATCTCCTTGGACCGGGTGCGCCCGATACCGAAGACGTAGGTGAGGGCAACCTCCACGCGCTTTTCGCGCGGGATGTCAACACCTGAAACGCGTGCCATTCAATGGCTCCAGTTGTTAGATCGGGGGTCTTCCGCAGTGCCACTCCCGACCGCCGACCGCTCCTGAGGAGCAGTGGTACGTCCGGGTCCCCGGCCCCCGCCGGAGGTGTCGTCAGCCGTGGCTTGGACGGGCTCTGCGTATGTACGTATTACGTGCGTCGCGCGAAGAACTGCGAGATGCAGGCGGTCGTGCGTCAGCCCTGGCGCTGCTTGTGGCGCAGGTTGTCGCAGATGACCATGACCCGACCGTGACGGCGGATCACCTTGCACTTGTCGCAGATCTTCTTGACGCTCGGCTTGACCTTCATGGGATGTCAGGTTCTCCGGGTCAGTGCCATCACCCGCCGAAACGGGGTGCCGGCAAGATCTACTTGTAGCGGTAGACGATCCGGCCACGCGTCAGGTCGTACGGAGAGAGCTCCACCACAACCCGGTCATCGGGGAGGATACGGATGTAGTGCATCCGCATCTTGCCGCTGATGTGCGCCAGGACCTTGTGACCGTTCTGGAGCTCCACCTTGAACATTGCGTTCGGGAGGGACTCGATCACGGTGCCCTCAATCTCGATGGCACCTTGCTTCTTGGCCACGCTTCGCCTTTCGAATCGGCTACCTTGATCGGCTCCTGTTTCACCGGAGCGCCGCATACGGGCACACTGATGCACGAGAGCCGACGAGTCAGTCTACGTCAGCGGACTCCAAAAGACGAATCCGTCAAGTTTGCCCACTCCCGGTGATCCTTAGACCTGCCGGGCGGAACGCGTCACCCGAGAGGGTCGGGCGCGGCCGTGATCCCGTACTCCGCGAGCTTCGCCTTCCCGCAGTCCGGCGAGGTCAGGACCAGCGGGCCCTGCTCGGTCAGCGCGATCGAGTGCTCCCAGTGCGAGGACCAGGTGCCGTCCGTCGTGATGACCGTCCAGTCGTCGCTCAGGGTCTCCGTGCGGGCCGTGCCCAGCGACACCATCGGCTCGATCGCCAGGCAGACGCCCGGAACGAGCTTGATGCCCTTGCCGCGCTTGCGGGAGACGTAGTTCAGTAGGTGCGGGTCCATGTGCATCTCGGTGCCGATGCCATGGCCGCCGAAGTCCTCGATGATCCCGTACTTGCCGGTCGCCGGGCGGGGCTGGCGGCGGATGTAGGTCTCGATGGCCCGGGAGATGTCGACGAGGCGGTTGTTCGCCTTCATCGCGGCGATCCCGGCCCACATCGACTCCTCGGTCACCCGGGAGAGCTCGATCAGCTCCGGAGCGTGACCGGTGCCCACGAAGGCCGTGTAGGCCGCGTCACCGTGCCAGCCGTCCACGATCGCGCCGGCGTCGATCGAGATGATGTCGCCGTCCTTCAGGACCGTCTTCTCGTCCGGGATGCCGTGGACGACGACCTCGTTGACCGAGGTGCAGATGGTCGCGGGGAACCCGCCGTACCCGAGGAAGTTCGACGTCGCGCCGTGGTCGGCGATCACCTTCCGGGCGACCTGGTCCAGGTCCCGCGTGGTGGCCCCGGGAACGGCCGCCTCACGGGTGGCGGCGTGAATGGCAGCGACCACCAGGCCCGCCTCGCGCATCTTCGCGATCTGCTCGGGGGTCTTGATCTGCACCATTGCTCGGCGCCTCTCTCTGCATCGACGGTGACGGGTACGGCTCGGCGTGTTCAACGATACGGGGGCAAGCAGTCGGCCGCGGCGCCCTGAGGCGCCGCGGCCGGCTTGCACTGCGGTGGTACGGGGTGACGCTCAGGCCTTGTCGGAGGCCTTCAGCGCCTCCATGGCGCGGGCGGTCACGTCCGCGACCTTGCCCAGCGCGGAGATGGTCACCACCAGGCCCTGGGCCCGGTAGTAGTCGATGATCGGCTCGGTCTGCGTGTGGTAGACCTCCAGCCGGGTGCGGACCGTCTCCTCGCTGTCGTCGTCCCGCTGGTACAGCTCGCCGCCGCAGGCGTCGCAGACGCCCTCGGTCTTCGGCGGGTTGTACGTCAGGTGGAAGACGTGCGCGCTGTTGTTGCGGCAGACGCGGCGACCCGCGATCCGCTTCACGACCTCGTCCTCGGGGACCTCGAGATCGAGGACCGCGTCCAGCTTCACGCCCTCGTCCTTGAGCATCACGTCAAGGGCTTCGGCCTGGCCAACGTTCCGCGGAAAGCCGTCCAGCAGGAAGCCGTTCTCGGCGTCCGACTGAGCCATCCGGTCCTTTGCCATCCCGATGGTGACCTCGTCCGGCACCAGCTGGCCTGCGTCCATGTAGGCGCGGGCCTGCTTGCCAAGGTCGGTGCCCTGGCTGATGTTGGCGCGGAAGAGGTCGCCCGTGGCGATGTGCGGAATCGAGAGGTTCTGAGCAAGGTACGCAGCCTGCGTTCCCTTGCCGGCACCCGGAGGCCCGACGAGGACGATTCGCATCAGCGGAGGAACCCTTCGTAATTGCGCTGCTGGAGCTGACTCTCGATCTGCTTCACGGTTTCCAGACCCACACCCACGATGATGAGGATGCTCGTCCCGCCGAACGGGAAGTTCTGGTTCGCACCGCCGAAGCCTGCCAACGCCATCGTCGGCACCAGAGCGATCAGGCCCAGGTACAGCGAGCCCGGCCAAGTGATCCTGTTGAGCACGTAGCTCAGATACTCGGCAGTAGGTCGACCTGCCCGGATACCCGGGATGAAGCCACCATACTTCTTCATGTTGTCGGCGACTTCGTCGGGGTTGAACGAAATGGCCACGTAGAAGAAGGCGAAGAACACGATGAGTACGAAGTACGTCGCGATGTAGTACGGGTGGTCACCGGTGACGAAGTTGTCCTGGATCCAGGTCGCCCAGCCTGCCTGGGAGTTGGAGAACTGGACGATCAGCGCCGGGATGTAGAGCAGCGACGAGGCGAAGATGACCGGAATCACACCGGCCTGGTTCACCTTGAGCGGGATGTACGTGGACGTACCGCCGTAGGACCGGCGTCCGATCATGCGCTTCGCGTACTGCACCGGGATACGGCGCTGGGCCTGCTCGACGAAGACGACGAGGCCGACCATCACGAAGCCGATGAGGATGACGGTGCCGAACTCGATCCATCCGTCGGCCAGCTTGCCGCTCTCCTTGATGGCCCACAGGGCGCCGGGGAACGTGGCGGCGATCGAGATGAACATGAGGATCGACATGCCGTTGCCGATGCCGCGGTCGGTGATGAGCTCACCGAGCCACATGACGGCGGCCGTACCGGCGGTCATGGTGAGGACCATGATGACCGTGGTGAAGACCGACTTGTCCGCGACGATCTGGTCGCCCACGGAGCAGTTCTGGAAGAGCGCACCGCTGCGGGCGGTGGCGACGAGGCCGGTGCCCTGGAGGACGGCGAGCGCGACCGTCAGATAACGCGTGTACTGCGTGATCTTCGCCGTGCCGGACTGCCCCTCCTTCTTCAGGGCTTCCAGGCGCGGGATCACGACGGTCAGCAGCTGGAGAATGATGCTGGCCGTGATGTACGGCATGATGCCGAGCGCGAAGATGGTGATCTGCAGAAGAGCGCCACCGCTGAACATCTGCATCAGACCGAGGAGACCACCCGAGTCGGCCTGGTCGATGCACTGCTGCACCTTCGAGTAGTCGACGCCCGGGGCCGGGATGTGCGCCCCGAGCCGGTAGATCACGATGATGCCGAGCGTGAAGAGCAGCTTCTTGCGCAGGTCGGGCGTCTTGAACGCTCGGGCGAACGCGGTGAACACGGTGCCTCCTGCGACCCCCGCGCTATGCGTCAGAGGCGACGGGTCTGGATGGGTCTGGACGGGATCGGGTACAAGGCAGCCCTACATCGTAAGGAGGCCACAAAAGATTAACGGCGCCACCCTACCCGGCCCGGGACTGAGCAGGAAACACGCGCCGCACACCGGTGCACCGCCCGTCTCCCGGCCCGCGCCGTGAAAGACCGGCCAAGCCACACCATTTGGGACGTGAACGACCTCGGACTCCCCCACCGCCGGTGCGGTGGACACCCGTTCAACCTTTCCCGAGCCTTTACGGTTCCCGTACGGCGCCGCAAACACGGAAAAGCCTGGCCGGCCACCTCCGAAGAGGCGGCCGGCCAGGCCCAGTTCTGTCCCGCGGCTCAGACGAGCTCGGTGACCGTACCGCCGGCGGCGGTGATCTTCTCCTTGGCGGAGCCGGAGACGGCGTCAACCGAAACCTGCAGTGCCACGGAGATCTCGCCCTGTCCGAGGACCTTGACGAGGTGGTTGTTGCGCACAGCGCCCTTGGCGACCAGGTCGGCCACCGTGACCTCTCCACCCTCGGGGTAGAGCGTCGCGAGCTTGTCCAGGTTCACGACCTGGTACTCCGTGCGGAACGGGTTCTTGAAGCCCTTGAGCTTCGGGAGACGCATGTGGAGGGGCATCTGGCCACCCTCGAAGCGCTCCGGAACCTGGTAACGAGCCTTCGTACCCTTGGTACCACGGCCTGCGGTCTTACCCTTGGACGCCTCACCACGACCCACACGGGTCTTGGCGGTCTTGGCGCCCGGGGCAGGCCGGAGGTTGTGGGCCTTCAGCGGGCTGTTCTCCGCCATGTCAGTCAACCTCCTCAACCGTCACGAGGTGGCGGACGGTGTGCACCATTCCGCGGAACTCGGGGCGGTCCTCCTTGACAACCGAGTCGTTCAGGCGCTTGAGCCCGAGCGAACGCAGGGTGTCGCGGTGGTTCTGCTTGCTGCCGATGTACGACTTCGTCTGCGTGATCTTGAGGCGAGCCATTACGCACCCGCTCCCGCACGTGCACGAAGCAGAGCCGCGGGGGCGACGTCCTCGAGGGGCAGACCGCGGCGGGCCGCGATCTCCTCGGGACGCTGCAGGCCCTGGAGGGCCGCCACGGTCGCGTGCACGATGTTGATCGCGTTGGACGAGCCAAGCGACTTCGACAGGATGTCGTGAACGCCGGCGCACTCGAGCACGGCACGCACCGGGCCACCGGCGATAACACCGGTACCGGGGGAAGCCGGCTTGAGCAGGACGACGCCCGCAGCCTTCTCGCCCGTGATCGGGTGAGGGATGGTGCCCTGGATGCGCGGGACCTTGAAGAAGTTCTTCTTGGCCTCTTCGACACCCTTGGCGATGGCCGCGGGAACTTCCTTGGCCTTGCCGTATCCGACACCGACGGTGCCGTCACCATCGCCCACCACGACCAGCGCGGTGAAGCTGAAGCGACGACCACCCTTCACAACCTTGGCGACGCGGTTGATCGCGACGACGCGCTCGACGTACGCGGTCTTCTCGGCGGCAGCGCCACCGTCACGGCCCTTCCGGTCCCGCCGCTCGCCGCCACCGGCACCGCTTCCGCGGCGCTGGGGTCCAGCCATTGGATTTACCTCTCTCTGTTACGTCCGCTGTGCGTAGGAACCGGGGCTTAGAACTTCAGCCCGGCTTCACGGGCGGCGTCAGCCAGAGCGGCAATCCGCCCGGCGTACTGGTTACCACCGCGGTCAAACACGACGGCCTCGACGCCTGCGGCCTTGGCGCGCTCGGCGACCAGGGCGCCGACCTGCTGGGCCTGGGCGCTCTTGTCACCTTCGCCACCACGGATCGAGGTGTCCAGGGTCGACGCCGACGCGAGCGTGTGGCCCGCGATGTCGTCGATGACCTGGGCCACGATGTGGCGGTTGGAACGCGTCACGACCAGACGGGGCCGCTCCGGCGAACCCGACAGGTGCTTGCGGACGCGGATGTGGCGCCGCTTGCGAGCAGCGCGCTTGTACGCGTCGCCCTTGGCGATCTTCACACCGTATGCCATGGCTACTTACCAGCCTTTCCGACCTTGCGGCGGATGACCTCGCCCGCGTACTTGACGCCCTTGGCCTTGTACGGGTCGGGCTTCCGCAGCTTGCGGATGTTGGCGGCTACCTCGCCGACCTTCTGCTTGTCGATGCCCTCGACGCTGAGCTTCGTGGGCGACTCGACCTTGAAGGTGATGCCTTCCGGAGCCTCGATGAGGATCGGGTGGCTGTAGCCCAGGGCGAACTCCAGGTTGGAGCCCTTCGCCTGGACGCGGTAACCGACACCGCTGATCTCGAGCGCCTTGGAGTAACCCGCGGTCACGCCGGTGATCATGTTCGCCACCAGCGTGCGGGACAGGCCGTGGAGGGCCTTGTTCTGACGCTCGTCGTTCGGGCGGGAGACGTTGAGCACGCCGTCCTCACCCTTGGAGACCTCGATCGGCGCGGCAACGGTGTGCGTGAGGGAACCCTTGGGGCCCTTCACGGCGACCGTACGGCCATCGATGGTGACGTCCACACCGGCGGGAACCTGGATGGGGAGCTTGCCGATTCGCGACATGAGCTTTCCTTCCTTTCCCGACTACCAGACGTAGGCGAGGACTTCCCCACCTACGCCCTTCTTGCCTGCCTGCTGGCCGGTCAGGAGACCGTGGGACGTGGAGATGATCGCCACGCCCAGGCCGCCGAGGACCTTCGGCAGGTTGGTGGACTTTGCGTAAACACGCAGACCCGGCTTCGAGATGCGCTTGATGCCGGCGATCGAGCGCTCGCGGTTCGGGCCGAACTTCAGCTCGAGGACGAGGTTCTTGCCGACCTCGGCGTCCTCGACCTTCCAGCCGGTGATGAAGCCCTCCTGCTGGAGGATCTCCGCGATGTGCGACTTGATCTTGCTGTGCGGCATCGAGACATCGTCGTGATATGCCGAGTTCGCGTTACGCAGACGCGTGAGCATGTCTGCGATGGGATCAGTCATGGTCATGAGTTGGCCTTCGGCCTCTCTCGCCGGGGTTTCCTGTATGCGCCATCCCTCTCCCCACTCAGTGGCGGGACGGGTGCGGTGCGGGGACCTACGGCGTAGTAAGTCGGTCTTGGGCGGCAGGCGCCCAACCCTTCAAGCCTACGGCATGAAAGGACGGGCTCCTGCCGACCCAGATGCTTACCGAGAGTCTCCGGAACTTCCCTTCGCCCTAGGGCGGAGGAGAGTTACCAGGAGCTCTTGGTCACGCCCGGCAGCTCGCCACGGTGAGCCATCTCACGAAGGCACACGCGGCACAGGCCGAACTTGCGGTAGACGGAGTGGGGCCGGCCGCAGCGCTGGCAGCGGGTGTACCCGCGAACGCCGAACTTCGGCTTACGGGCGGCCTTAGCGATCAGAGCCTTCTTCGCCACGGTCAGTTCTCCTTGAACGGGAAGCCGAGGTGACGAAGGAGGGCACGACCCTCGTCGTCGTTGGTCGCCGTGGTGACCACGGTGATGTCCATGCCCCGGACCCGGTCGATCTTGTCCTGGTCGATCTCGTGGAACATGACCTGCTCCGTGAGACCGAAGGTGTAGTTGCCACGGCCGTCGAACTGCTTCGGCGACAGGCCACGGAAGTCACGGATACGCGGCAGCGCGAGCGACAGCGTACGGTCCAGGAACTCCCACATCCGGTCACCGCGGAGGGTGACGTGGCAGCCGATCGGCTGACCCTCGCGCAGCTTGAACTGCGCGATGGACTTGCGGGCCTTCGTGACGGCCGGCTTCTGGCCGGTGATCGTGGTGAGGTCCTTGACGGCACCGTCGATCAGCTTGGAGTCGCGGGCGGCGTCGCCCACACCCATGTTGACCACGATCTTGACCAGACCGGGAACCTGCATGACGTTCTCGTACGAGAACTCCTCACGCAGCTTGCCGGCGATTTCCTCGCGGTAGCGCGTCTTGAGACGCGGCGCAGTGGTGGCAGTCATCAGATGTCCTCACCGGTCCGCTTGGCAACGCGGATCTTGTTGCCCTCGTCGTCAAAGCGGTAGCCGACGCGGGTGACAACCTTGTTGCCGTCCTTCTCCACAACCAGCTGAACGTTGCTGACGTGGATCGGGGCCTCGGTGGTGACAATGCCACCCGTCTGCGAACCGCGAGCCGTCTGACCGGCCTTGGTGTGCTTCTTGACCCGGTTGACACCCTCGACGAGGACGCGGTCCTGAGCGGGGTAGGCCACGATGACCTTGCCCTGCTTGCCCTTGTCCTTACCGGTGATGACCTGAACCAGGTCGCCCTTCTTGATCTTCATGCTTACAGCACCTCCGGCGCGAGCGAGATGATCTTCATGAACTTCTTCTCGCGCAGCTCCCGGCCCACCGGGCCGAAGATGCGGGTGCCGCGGGGGTCGCCGTCGTTCTTCAGAATGACGGCGGCGTTCTCGTCGAAGCGGATGTACGAGCCATCCTGACGACGACGCTCCTTGACGGTGCGAACGATGACGGCCTTGACGACGTCACCCTTCTTCACGTTGCCACCGGGGATCGCGTCCTTGACGGTGGCGACGATGACGTCACCGATACCCGCGTAGCGGCGACCCGAGCCACCGAGAACACGAATGGTGAGAATTTCCTTCGCACCCGTGTTGTCGGCGACGCGCAGTCGCGACTCCTGCTGGATCACGTCTATCTCCTGATCGTCTGCCGGTTCCCGGCGGGTGCCTCTCCGTTACCGGAGAGGCACCCCACCGAGCCTGGCGGAACTGACCCGAGGGGAGAATCCCTCAGGAATTACTTGGCCTTCTCGAGGATCTCGACGATGCGCCAGCGCTTCGAGGCCGACAGCGGACGCGTCTCCATGATGATGACGCGGTCGCCGACGCCCGCAGAGTTCTGCTCGTCGTGGGCCTTGAGCTTGTTGGTACGGCGGATGACCTTGCCGTACAGCGCGTGCTTGACGCGGTCCTCGACAGCGACGACGACGGTCTTGTCCATCTTGTCGCTGACGACCAGACCCTCACGGGTCTTGCGGAAACCGCGGTCGGTGTTCGTCTCAGTCACAGTCTTCTCGCTCATCAGGCGCTCTCCACCGTCTCGATGCCCAGCTCGCGCTCACGCATCAGGGTGTAGATCCGGGCGATGTCCTTACGGACGGACTTGAGCCGGCCGTGGTTCTCGAGCTGGCCCGTCGCCGCCTGGAAGCGGAGGTTGAACAGCTCTTCCTTGGCTTCGCGGAGCTTGTTGAGGAGCTCCTCGTCGCCCAGCTCGCGCAGCTCGGACGCCTTGGTACCGGCCGACATCACGACTCACCTGCCTCGCGCCGAACGATCCGGCACTTCATCGGAAGCTTGTGAGCAGCGCGGGTGAGCGCCTCACGAGCAATCTTCTCGTTCGGGTAGGACAGCTCGAACATCACCCGACCGGGCTTGACGTTCGCGATCCACCACTCGGGAGAACCCTTACCGGAACCCATGCGGGTCTCGGCGGGCTTCTTCGTCAGGGGACGGTCCGGGTAGATGTTGATCCAGACCTTGCCGCCACGCTTGATGTGACGGGTCATCGCGATACGAGCGGACTCGATCTGACGGTTCGTCACGTACGCCGGGGTCAGCGCCTGGATGCCGTACTCGCCGAACGCAACCTGCGTGCCACCCTTGGACATACCGCTGCGCTTCGGGTGGTGCTGCTTGCGGTGCTTGACCCTACGGGGGATCAGCATTTCGGTCAGGCCTCCGTTCCGGTGCTCTCAGCAGCCGGAGCAGCGGCGGCGTCGGCCTTGGGGGCCTCGGCTGCCGGCGACTGCTGCGGCTTACGGCCGCGACCGCCACGCTCGCCACCACGGCCACCGCGGCCGGCCGGGCGGTCAGCGCCGCCACGAGCCGGACGGTTACCGGCGCGGGCCGCGGCGTTCTCGGCGCGAACCTCGGCGATGTTCTTGACGTCGCCCTTGTAGATCCAGACCTTCACGCCGATGCGGCCGAAGGTCGTCTTGGCCTCGAAGAAGCCGTAGTCGACGTTCGCACGGAGCGTGTGCAGGGGCACACGGCCCTCGCGGTAGAACTCCGAGCGGGACATCTCGGCGCCGCCGAGGCGACCGCCGCACTGGATCTTGATGCCCTTGGCGCCGGCCTTCATCGAGCTCTGCATGCTCTTGCGCATGGCACGACGGAAGGAGACGCGGGAGGAGAGCTGCTCGGCGACGGCCTGGGCCACCAGCTGAGCGTCCACCTCGGGGTTCTTGACCTCGAGGATGTTCAGCTGGACCTGCTTGCCGGTCAGCTTCTCCAGCTCGCCGCGGATGCGATCGGCCTCGGCGCCACGGCGACCGATGACGATGCCCGGGCGGGCGGTGTGGATGTCAACGCGGACGCGGTCGCGGGTGCGCTCGATCTCGACCTTCGAGATGCCGGCCCGCTCCATGCCCTTCGTCATCATGCGACGAATGGCGACGTCTTCCTTGACGTAGTCCTTGTACAGCTTGTCGGCGTACCAGCGGGACTTGAAGTCCGTGGTGATGCCGAGCCGGAACCCGTGCGGGTTTACCTTCTGGCCCATTACCGGGTTCCTTCCTTGCTGCTGACGACCACGGTGATGTGGCTGGTCCGCTTACGGATCCGGTAGGCACGGCCCTGAGCACGCGGACGGAACCGCTTCAGGGTCGGGCCCTCGTCCACGTACGCCTCGCTGATGACCAGCGAAGAGGCGTCGGTGTGGTCGTAGTTGTGTGCAGCGTTGGCGATGGCGCTGTCCAGCACCTTGCCAACCGGCACGCTCGCGGCCTGCGGGGCGAAACGCAGGACCGCCTGAGCCTCCGTGGCATCCATGCCACGGATGAGGTCCACCACTCGGCGGGCCTTCATGGGCGTGACGCGGATGTACCGCGCCTGGGCCCTGGCTTCCATGGTTGTCCCTTCGGTGTAAGTCATAGTCGTTTCCACCCCGCGCTTAGCGGCGCTTCGACTTCCGGTCGTCCTTGACGTGGCCGCGGAAGGTGCGAGTCGGCGAGAACTCGCCGAGCTTGTGGCCGACCATCGACTCGGTGACGAACACCGGGACGTGGATCTTGCCGTTGTGCACCGCGATGGTGTGACCCAGCATGGCCGGGACGATCATCGAGCGACGGGACCAGGTCTTGATGACGTTCTTGGTGCCTGCCTCGTTCTGTACGTCCACCTTCTTGATGAGGTGGCCGTCGACGAAGGGCCCCTTCTTGAGACTGCGCGGCATCTAAACCCGCTCCTAGCGCTTCTTGTTCGTCTTGCGGCGGCGGACGATGTACTTGTTGCTCGCCTTCTTGGGAGAACGAGTACGACCCTCCTTCTGACCCCACGGCGAGACCGGGTGGCGTCCACCGGAGGTCTTGCCTTCACCACCACCGTGCGGGTGGTCAACCGGGTTCATCGCGACACCGCGGACGGTCGGGCGAACGCCCTTCCAGCGCATGCGGCCGGCCTTGCCCCAGTTGATGTTCGACTGCTCGGCGTTGCCGACCTCACCGATCGTCGCGCGGCAGCGCGCGTCGACCAGGCGGATCTCACCCGACGGCATACGAAGGTGGGCCATGGTGCCCTCCTTCGCCAGCAGCTGCACGGAGGCACCCGCGGAACGGGCGAACTTCGCGCCGCCGCCGGGCCGCAGCTCGATGGCGTGGATGGTCGTACCGACCGGGATGTTGCGCAGCGCCAGGTTGTTGCCGGGCTTGATGTCGGCGGTCGGACCGTTCTCGACACGGTCACCCTGCGACAGGCCACGGGGAGCGACGATGTAACGCTTCTCGCCGTCCGCGTAGTGCAGCAGCGCGATGCGCGCGGTGCGGTTCGGGTCGTACTCGATGTGCGCGACCTTGGCCGGCACGCCGTCCTTGTCGTGACGACGGAAGTCGATCACGCGGTAGGCGCGCTTGTGGCCACCACCCTGGTGGCGAACGGTCACACGACCGGCGTTGTTACGGCCGCCCTTGCTGTGCAGGGGGCGGACCAGCGACTTCTCCGGCGTGGACCGCGTGATCTCGACAAAGTCGGCGACGCTGGAGCCACGACGGCCCGGGGTCGTCGGCTTGTACTTGCGGATACCCATTTCTCAGTCCTCGTCCGATTCCGGACGACTCGGCCTCCGTTAGGAGGTCGGGCCGCCGAAGATGTCGATACGGTCGCCCTCGGCGAGGGTCACGATGGCGCGCTTCGTGTCGGCGCGCTTGCCGAAACCGGTCTTGGTGCGCTTGCGCTTACCCTGCCGGTTGATCGTGTTGACCCCGGTGACCTTGACCGAGAAGACCGCTTCCACGGCCTGCTTGATCTGGGTCTTGTTGGAGCCGGGCGCGACGATGAACGTGTACTTGTTCTCGTCGAGCAGCGCGTAGCTCTTCTCGGAGACCACGGGCTTGACGAGAACGTCACGCGGGTCCGAGTACGTCTTGCTGGTAACGGTCGCCTCGCTCATCAGGCGTCGCTCCCTTCGGTCTCAGCGGTCTGGGGGCCAGACACGAAGGACTCGAAAGCGGCCTGGGTGAAGACCACGTCGTCAGAGACGATCACGTCGTACGTGTTGAGCTGGCCCGGCTCCAGGATGTGCACCTGGGGCAGGTTGCGCGCGGACAGCCACGCGGCCTCGTCGGCGCGGTCGACGACCAGGAGCAGGTTCTGGCGCTCCGAGATCTTGCCGAGCAGCGTCTTGGCGGCCTTCGTGGAGGCGGCACCCTCGACCACGCCGGTGACGACGTGGATACGGGAGTGACGGGCCCGGTCCGAGAGGGCACCGCGCAGGGCGGCGGCCTTCATCTTCTTCGGGGTCCGCTGCGAGTAGTCACGCGGCTGCGGGCCGTGGACGACGCCACCACCGGCGAACTGCGGGGCGCGGGTCGAACCCTGACGGGCGCGGCCGGTGCCCTTCTGGCGGTAAGGCTTCTTGCCACCACCGCGGACTTCACCGCGGCGCTTGGTCTTGTGCGTGCCCTGACGGGCAGCCGCCAGCTGAGCGACAACGACCTGGTGGATCAGCGGAACGCTGGTCTTCGCGTCGAAGATCTCCGCGGGGAGGTCGACGGTACCGGCCTTGTCGCCTGCCGGCGAAAGGATGTCAATGGTGCTCATTACCTCAAGCCCCCTTGGCCGCGGTACGGACCAGGACGAGGCCGCCGTTCGGACCGGGGACCGCGCCCTTGATGAGGAGCAGACCCTTCTCCGCGTCAACCGCGTGGATGGTCAGGTTCTGGGTGGTGACGCGCTCGTTACCCATGCGGCCCGCCATGCGCATGCCCTTGAAGACACGCCCAGGGGTGGCGCAGCCACCGATGGAACCGGGGGAACGGTGCTTGCGCTGGGTGCCGTGCCCGGCGCCGAGGCCCTTGAAGTTGTGACGCTTCATGACACCGGCGAAGCCCTTGCCCTTGCTCTTGCCCGTGACGTCGACCTTGACGCCGGACTCGAACACCTCGGCAGTGACCTCCTGGCCCAGCGTGTACTCGCTGGCGTCAGGGGTGCGGAGCTCCACCAGGTGGCGGCGCGGGGTGACGTCGGCCTTGGCGAAGTGACCCTTGAGGGGCTTGTTCACCTTGCGCGGGTCGATCTCGCCGAAGGCGATCTGGACCGCTTCGTAGCCGTCGCTGTCGTTGGTGCGAACCTGCGTCACGACGCACGGACCGGCCTTGACGACGGTCACCGGGACAACCCGGTTGTTCTCGTCCCAGACCTGGGTCATGCCGAGCTTCTCGCCCAGGACGCCCTTGATGTTCTTGCTCATCTCGGCCCGTCCCCTCAGAGCTTGATCTCGATGTCGACGCCGGCCGGCAGGTCGAGACGCATCAGCGAGTCAACCGTCTTCGGCGTGGGGTCGAGGATGTCGATGAGGCGCTTGTGGGTGCGCATCTCGAAGTGCTCGCGAGAGTCCTTGTACTTGTGCGGCGACTTGATGACGCAGTACACGTTCTTCTCAGTGGGCAGCGGCACCGGGCCCGCGACCGACGCACCAGTGCGGGTCACCGTCTCGACGATCTTCTTCGCCGAGGAGTCGATGACCTCGTGGTCGTAGGCCTTGAGCCGGATGCGGATCTTCTGTCCCGCCATGGCTACTAGTAGTCCTGTCTCTCGTAACGCTCTGGAACCCGGGGGTTCTCTGGACTCCTCCTCCGACCCACGCGGTCGGGCGTGTCGCATCCCCTCTACGAAAATCTCCCGAAGGAGATCCCAACCAAGGGGGTGCGGGCCCTGAGACCGCGGAACCGGGGGCGGAACACCCACCGGGTGCCTGGCCGGCGCCCTGCATTGCTTCCCGGAAGATTCCCGTACGTCCGGCCCTGGGGGCCGACGAGTACTGTGGGACTCGCTTCCGGTCCTCCCGGCGGGAGGCGCGCAGCATTGACACTCAACCGAGCAACCTGGTCAGTGTGCCATACGGGGCGCGGGCCTGGCCAATCGAGTCGGGAATCCTACCCCGGCCGAGCGAGTACTCAAACGCGGGCGCGCATCCGGCGGCACCGAACCCCCCACGGACCTGACGACGCCGTCGGCGCGTGTCCGGTGCGCAACCCCACACCCTGACCGGGCA
>MUNB01000120.1 GCA_002154345.1 Streptomyces griseus | reverse complement strand
GCGGACGCGGAGGCGAAGGCGGCGGGCGGGGACGCGGAGGCAGCGGATTCGGCGGCGACGGCAGCGGTGCGCTGGGTGACCGCGGCCGATGTCGCGCGCCTCTGGCAGATGCCGACCGGGACCGTGTACCGGCATGCGAGCGAGGCCGGTTGGCGCCGCCACAGCGTGCGGGGGCGTACGTACTACCGAGGCGAGGACGTCGTGGCGACGCTCGCCGGGCGGGGCGCGGCCAGGTCCGGCGGGTGACACGACGGCCGGCCGCCTCGCGGCGGCCGGCCTCGGGTGCGTGCCGTGCCGTGCCGGCGCATCGGCTCAGTGGTCGCGCGGGCTGACCACGAGGTCGGCGGTGAACAGCCGCTCCCCTCGCTGCGTGCCGCAGACCCGTACGAGCATGTCGCCGACGGAGCCCAGGGGTTCGGTCCGCGCCTCGATCCAGCACGGAGCGTCGAACTCGGCGTAGCGGGTGAAGGTGCTCCTCATACCGAGGACCAGAGCGTCGGGCAGACCGGTCGAGGCATGGGCGGCCTGCCGGGCGGCCTCCAGCAGCACCATGCCGGGAACATGGTCCACCGGGTGGTCGAAGTAGGTCGGGTGCGCGGTGTCGACGCGCAGCTCCCAGCGGTTGTGCGCGCCGGGCGCGGCCTCCGCGAGAACGACGTGCCGGGCGCTGATGTGGCCCACGGCTTCCGGCCGGGCGGCCGGCGGTGCGGTGCGGGCGGCGGTGGTGGGACGGTCGCCGCGCAGCCGCTGGAACACGCTCGGGCTCATGCACCGGAAGGAGGCCCCGGCGCCGGCCAGCGCCACGCCGTCGCGGACCACCACGACGTCGTAGCGCATGCCGCTGAGTCCCTTGCCCCGGCGGCTGATGTCGCTGCAGACCGTGTGCATCTCGATGTCGGTGGGGGTGTCCACGGCCAGCAGGAGTTCGGGCGCGGCGTCGAAGAAGATCTCGTCCATCAGGAACTGATGACCGAACGGCACACCGAACTCGGCGTGAGCGAGGAGCGATCCGACCTGGCGGACGGACTCGATCAGGAGCATGGGGTCCTGGTGGACGCCTTCCTTGGTGAAGAGAGTGTGGCTGCGCGGCCATTGGGCTCTGACCACGAAGGTGTCCCTGCTGCCGGAGCCGACGGGCTCGGCGGCCTCCCAGCCGGTCAGGAAGACCTCCGACACGGCGGCGCGGTGGACGTACTCGCGCGGAACCGTCGTGGTCAGTCCGGGGTGCGGTGCCTTCATGGAGATCCGAGAGGCGGGAGTGTCCCCTGCGGCGGCGTGGTCCTCGGCGATGGTGGTGGTGAGGTACGGCACGTGCTCACTCCTGTCAGTTCTGGGCAGGGGGCACTGAGCCGTGCGTCGGCAACGACCCCCTGCGGCTGACGCTCTGCTCCATAAGATACAGACAGGTAGGTCTGATTTATCAAGGCCGAATGGACTTTCTCTTATGCGGTCCGCGTCGGCTACGACGCTGTCGGCGCCCGGAAATGGGTATTTGCCCAGTTTCGCTCTCCTGGGGCGGCAAGGCGTGCCACCTTGTATGGCTTGTGCGATGCGCCGGCCGCCCGTCATGCCGGATGCATATGAGGCTCGTGGCCTGCCAAGTCACTTTAAAAGCAGCATAGTTGCAGCTGAGCGCGCGGCTGTCGGGGCGGGCGTGCGCCCGCTCGAAGGGGGCTGTCGGCTGTTGACAATCAGACAAGTCTGTTTGGTATCTTGAGGGTCATGAGCGTTCAATGGTCCGTGATGGCGTGACTGTGTCTCAGGGGGAGCAGATGAATCAGCAGGTCTTGGATCTACTCGGACCGACAGCGAATCGCCACCACCCGCACGGACCCGCGATCGCGCCACAGGGCGCCGCCCAGGAAGCCGCCCTGCGCGTCCTGGTCGTCGAGAGCGATGCCAGATCCGCCGAGACGCTCCTCAAGGGTCTGGTGCGGCAGGGCTGCACCACGCGGAGCGTCGCCACCGGCGCGCACGCGCTCCGCGCCCACCACGACGCCGATCTGGTGCTCCTCGATCTCGACCTGCCGGACCTGGACGGTCTGGAGGTGTGCCGCGGTATCCGCGCGATCAGCGACATCCCGATCATCGCCGTCACCGCGCGCGACTCCGAGCTCGACCGGGTACTCGGTCTGCAGGCCGGCTCCGACGACTACCTGGTGAAACCGTACGGGTTCCGCGAACTGCTGGCCCGGATGGAGGCGGTGATGCGCCGGGTGCGCTCGCGGCCGACCGCCGCGCGGGTCATCGATCACGGGCTTCTGCGCATCGATGCGGACGCCAGGGTGGCCACGCTGGGCGGCGGGCCGGTGGACCTGACCCGCAAGGAGTTCGACCTGCTGTATCTGCTGGCCTCGCAGCCCGGCACCGTCGTGCCGCGACGGCAGATCATGGCGCAGGTGTGGGGCGACGCCTGGACGCCTCAGGGCCGTACCGTCGACACGCACGTCAGCACGTTGCGCGGCAAGCTCGGCTCCAGCAAGTGGATCACCACCGTCCGCGGCGTCGGCTTCCGCCTCGGACACCCCTGAACCGGACTCCCGTCCACCCCTGAACGACCGTCGGCCGCCGAGCCGATACAGTACAGACAAGTATGTTAATTCAGGGTGAGGAACTGGCATGGTGCAACAGGAGCGCGGAAGGAAGTCGCGACGCTCGATCTTGGAGGCCGCCGCGTGGGTCTTCGACGAGCGCGGCTACGACGCCGCGAGCACCAACGAGATCCTGGCCAGAACCGGGCTCACCCGAGGTTCGCTGTACCACCACTTCCCGTCGAAGGAAGCGCTCGCCCTGGCTCTGCTGGACGCGCACGCCGAGGCGTTGGAGGTGCCGGACCGGCTGGTGAAGCTCCAGGCCGTGATCGATCTGACGCTGGAGTTCGCCAGGCGGCTCCAGCACGATCCGGTCCTGCGCGCCAGCGTCCGGCTGACGGTGGAGCAGACGTCCTTCAGCGCCAAGAGCGGCGCGTACGACCAGTCGAGCACGGCGATCCTGGAGCTGCTGAGGCAGGCCGAGGACCGTGGCGAGATACTGCCGGGCGTGGATGTACGGGAGGCCGCCTCGACGATCGTCGGGGCCTTCACCGGCATCCAGATCATCTCCCAGGCGTACAGCAACCGCGAGGACCTGCCGGAACGGGTCGGCGTGTTCTGGCGGTTCCTGCTGCCCGGTCTGGCCATTCCGGGCCTCATGGGCCGTCTGCGCACCACGCCGCCGCCGGCGGAAGCGGAAGGCTGAGCGAGGCGCCGGACGGTCCGGCCCCGGACCGGACGGCGCCTCGCTCAGTTCAACTCCGCGCCGTCCGGCCGGAACAGCGGCCGCAGCATGTCCCACAGGCGGTGCGAGGTCTTGCTGCTCCACCAGTCGGCGCCGGTGTGGCCGAGCGACTCGATGCCGGCGGCCACCACCACGGCCAGGTCGGCCAGGTCCTGCGCCGACGTCGTGAACTCCTGGTAGGTGTCCGTCACCCGCTCGTGGGCCAGCGCCAGCAGGTCGTCGCGCAACCGCGGCGGCCCGGCCGAGCCGTCCGCCGCCAGCCGCATGCCCGCACGGACGATCTCCTCCGTGCGCAGCGCCTCGCCGAGCGCGAGGAGGAAGCGCTCCAGGGCATCGGCGGAAGGCTCCTCGAACGCCTCGTCGGTCAGTGCGACGACACGCTGGTGCGCCTGTTCGTACACGGCGGCCGCCAGTGAGGAGGTGGAGTGGAAGTGGTGGTAGAGGGCGCCGCGGCTCACTCCGGCCCGCTGACAGATGTTGACGAGTCCGGCGTCCGAGACCTGACCGTCCGCGATCAACTGGGCCGTGGCACGGACAAGGGCCTGACGGGTCTGCGCGGACCGTTTCTGCATCAGGCCCTCCCTTCCTCTTTCACTGCGGGAGCAGTGCATGGACGACCGCAGGCGTCGAGCCCTCGATCGCTTGCAAATCATACAACCACGTCTGTTTCTCCCGGCACCCCTATGCGAAAACCAGTTGCGTCGATCTTTACGTCCTGTTTGGGCTCGTCGGCGGCAGCGATGGACCCTGCGTTGACCTTGGTTCATGCGGAGTGCCAAGGGGGCGGGGTCCGTAGGCGTTAAAAGCAGACAGATCTGTTTGTTCCCGCTGCTCGCGAACGGCGGCTGTCTCAGTCCCCGCGCCGCTGCGGCCCGAAGCGCACGGGCACGCCCGGGGAGTACAGCACGCTCACCGGCTCCCCGGGCGTGCCCGTGCG
>MUNB01000012.1 GCA_002154345.1 Streptomyces griseus | reverse complement strand
GGGCGACGGCGGGGCGGTGGCCTCGGCGGGGTCGCCGCGGACCGTGCCGTCGGGGTTCAGGAAGGCGGGGCTGCCGCCGGGGACCATGCCCAGCTCCCGGGCGCGCTTCTCCAGGGCGTCGGGCTGGGAGCGGCTGTCGACGTCGCGCTGGAGGGCCTGCTGCTCGTCGGTGAGCTCGGTGGTGTCCCGCTTCAGCTCGCTGAGCCTGAACGATCCTTCGTTGAGGGCGGAGTTCAGCAGGAGCAGGGTGATGAGCCCGCCGCCCAGGAGCAGGACGACCAGCAGGACGAAGGGCGTGCGGGCCGCGGTGCTGGGCCCGGTGGACGGCATCAGCCGGGCGAGCCGCGCGGCCCGTCCCTTCAGCGGTGCGGCCGGTTTGCTCACCCCGCGACTCCCCCGGTGCGGCGCCCGGTCCCGGTGGTCACCGCTCCTCCTCGCGGATGCGCTGGGCGCCGCGCAGCCGGGCGGGGGCGGCGCGCCGGTTCTCGGCGACCTCCTCCTCGGTGGGCAGCTCGGCGCCCCGGGTGAGCTGCTTGAGCCGGGGCTGGTAGCGCTCGGGGACGACGGGCAGCCCGGGGGGCGCGGTGTTGGCCGCGCCGGCCGCGAAGACCTGCTTGACCAGCCGGTCCTCCAGCGAGTGGTAGGAGAGCACCGCGATCCGGCCGCCGACGGCGAGGCTGTCCACAGCGGCCGGAATGGCCCGTTCCAGGACGCTCAGCTCGCCGTTGACCTCGATGCGCAGGGCCTGGAAGGTCCGCTTGGCGGGGTTGCCTCCGGTGCGCTTGGCGGCCTGCGGCAGCGCGTCGCGGATCAGCTCGACGAGCCGGGCGCTGTTGCTGAACGGCTCCTTCTCGCGCTCGCGCACGACGGCGGAGACGATCCGCTTGGCCTGCTTCTCCTCGCCGTACGCGCGCAGGATCCGGACCAGTTCGCCGGGCGGATAGGTGTTGAGCACCTCGGCGGCGCTCACACCGGTGGACTGGTCCATGCGCATGTCGAGCGGGGCGTCCTGGGCGTACGCGAATCCGCGGTCGGCCTCGTCCAGTTGCATGGAGGAGACGCCGAGGTCGAACAGCACGCCCTGGACCTTCGGGACGCCGAGCCGTTCGAGGACCTCGGGAAGCTCGTCGTAGACCGCGTGGACGAGGGTGGCCCGGTCGCCGTAGGGGGCGAGCCGTTCGCCGGAGAGGCGGAGCGCCTCCTTGTCGCGGTCCAGGGCGATCAGCCGGGCGGTGGGGAAGGAGGCGAGCAGGGCCTCGCTGTGTCCGCCGAGGCCGAGGGTGCAGTCGACGACCACGGGCTCCGGGTGGGCCGGGTCCTGGAGAGCCGGGGCCAACAGGTCCAGACACCTCTGGAGCATCACCGGGACGTGTCGGGTCTGGCTCAATGCGCCCTCTCAGGCTCTGTCCCGCGCGGCCGGCACGTACGTCCTGGTCCCCGCCCGCTCTGAAGGGGAGGTCCGCCGGCGCCGGGGAAGTGGCGTCGGCCGACCGAGAGCGGGAGAGGGCCGGGTCGCACGTACGCCGCACATCACGGGGGAAATACGGAATATTGCAGAAGGTGCGGGGGGTGCCGTGGGGCAGTGGGTACGGAGGTGGATGGTGACTTCGCGTTACTTTAGTCCACCCTGCCATTCGATCGATGCGCGATCAACGAACCGCGCAGCGCGTCGCTCCACCCGTACGGATGCGCCGAACTCACTCGAACAGGCGCGTCCCCCCGAGTTCTGTGGGTTAGCTCACAACAAGCCGTGTTGACGTTCTTTGTCCGCTCTCACAGCCCGCCCGTGCCAGGTGGGAACGCTAACGTCGTATCCATGTCGACTTCCGCTACCCCCGCCGCCGAGTCCGTGACGTCCTCCGCTCCGGCGGTCCGCGAAGGGGGCCAGGTCACCGACCGGCTCGTCGCGCTGAACGCCGGATACGCGCAGGACTTCCGCGACCCGGGCATGGACGCGCGCCCGGTCCTCCAGGTCGCCGTGGTCGCCTGCATGGACGCCCGTCTCGACCTGCACGCCGCGCTCGGTCTGGAGCTCGGCGACTGTCACACCATCCGTAACGCGGGCGGTGTGGTCACCGAGGACGTGATCCGTTCGCTGACCATCAGCCAGCGGGCGCTCGGCACCCGCAGCGTGGTCCTGATCCACCACACCAACTGCGGTCTGGAGTCCCTCACCGAGGACTTCCGGCAGGACCTGGAGCGCGAGGTGGGCCAGCGTCCGGCCTGGGCCGTGGAGGCCTACACGGACGCCGACCAGGACGTGCGCCAGTCGATGCAGCGGGTGCGCACCTCGCCGTTCCTCCTGCACACCGACGACGTGCGCGGGTTCGTGTTCGACGTGACCACCGGTCTGCTGCGCGAGATCGACTCCGTTTCCTGAACGCATCCCCCTCGTTTCCCGGCCCCCCGCCGCACCTCACGCACCCAACACCGTGGCTCACGGTGGCGAAATCGTGACAGAAGCTGACTTTTCACACCCACTTATCCACAGGCGAGTGACACGAAGCGGTAACGGCAACAAGAATGCGGGTGTGACCTCCGCCGGGCCTTCCGGAGGAGTGTCCGATTTTTCGGGGTGGGCCGCGCGGGTACGCGCGACGGCCCCTGCGCGAAGGGCCGAGGAGGGCCGGGTGACGACCTATGACGATCGAGCGAGCCTCACTGATCTGACCACCACAGCAGAGCGGGTGCGCAGGTCGGTGGAGAGTGTGATCGAGGGCAAGCCCGAGGTCGTACGGCTCTCGCTGACCGTGCTGCTCGCCGAGGGGCATCTCCTCATCGAGGACGTTCCCGGGGTCGGCAAGACCATGCTGGCCAAGGCGCTGGCGCGGTCCATCGACTGTTCGGTGCGACGGATCCAGTTCACGCCCGACCTGCTGCCCTCGGACATCACCGGTGTGTCGATCTTCGACCAGCAGCGGCGGGACTTCGAGTTCAAGCCCGGCGCGATCTTCGCCCAGATCGTGATCGGCGACGAGATCAACCGCGCCTCGCCGAAGACGCAGTCGGCGCTGCTGGAGTCGATGGAGGAGCGCCAGGTCACCATCGACGGGCACAGCTACGAGCTGCCCGACCCGTTCATGGTGGTGGCCACCCAGAACCCGGTCGAGATGGAGGGCACCTACCCGCTGCCCGAGGCCCAGCGCGACCGGTTCATGGCCCGGGTCTCCATCGGCTATCCCAGCCCGGAGGCCGAGCTCCAGATGCTCGATGTGCACGGGGGGCTCTCCCCGCTGGACGACCTCCAGCCGGTGGCGCACGCCCACGACATCGTGAAGCTGATCGACGCCGTCCGTACGGTGCATGTCGCCGACGCCGTACGGCGCTACGCCGTGGAGCTGGTCGCGGCCACCCGCAGCCACCCCGACCTCCGACTCGGCGCCTCCCCGCGCGCGACGCTGCATCTGCTGCGCGCCGCGAAGGCGTCCGCCGCGCTCAGCGGGCGCGACTACGCCCTGCCGGACGATGTCCAGGCGCTGGCCACGCCGGTGCTCGCGCACCGGTTGCTGCCCACCGCCCAGGCGCAGCTGAACCGCCGCACGGCGGAGCAGGTGGTCCTGGAGATCATCCAGCGCACCCCGGTGCCGACCTCGGCCGGCGGCACCGCGCCGCCCGCGCCCGCCGGGCAGGAGCCGGGCCGCCCGCTGTACAACCAGCAGCACGGCGCACGGCGGCTGTGATGGCGGGCGGCGAGCCCGGCGCCGTGGAGGACGGCGACAGCAAGGGCGGTCTCCGGGCGGCCCTGGGCGGACTGACCACCCGAGGGCGCTCCTTCCTGGCCGCCGGTCTGGCCGCCGCCGTCTGCGCGTACGTCCTGGGCCAGGGCGACCTGCTGCGGGTCGGGCTGCTGCTGGCCGTGCTGCCGCTGGTCTGCGTGACCGTGCTCTACCGCACCCGCTACCGGGTGACCGGCACCCGGCGGCTCTCGCCGTCCCGGGTGCCCGCGGGCTCGGAGGCCCGCGTGCACCTGCGCATGGACAACGTCTCCCGGCTGCCCACCGGTCTGCTGATGCTCCAGGACCGGGTTCCGTACGTGCTCGGTCCGCGCCCCCGCTTCGTCCTGGACCGGGTGGAGGCGGGCGGCCGGCGCGAGGTGTCCTACCGGGTCCGCTCCGACCTGCGCGGCCGCTATCCGCTGGGCCCGTTGCAGCTGCGGCTCAGCGACCCGTTCGGCATGTGCGAGCTGACCCGGTCCTTCAGCGCGTACGACACCCTCGTCGTCATTCCGCGTACGGTGCCGCTGCCCGCGCTGCGACTGGCGGGCGAGGCCTCCGGGTACGGCGACGGGAGGCAGCGGTCGCTGGCGCTCGCCGGTGAGGACGACATCATTCCGCGCGGTTACCGGCACGGTGACGACCTGCGCCGGGTCCACTGGCGCTCCACCGCGCGCCACGGCGAGCTGATGGTGCGCCGCGAGGAACAGCCGCAGCGGGCCAGGTGCACGGTTCTGCTGGACACCCGGCAGATCGCCTACCAGGGCGCCGGACCCGATTCGGCGTTCGAGTGGGCGGTCTCGGGGGCGGCCTCCGCGCTGGTGCACATGCTGGAGCGCGGCTTCGCCGTACGGCTGCTCACCGACGACGGCAACGCGGTGCCCGGCGAGGGTTCCGGCGGATTCGCGGGCTCGACCCAGGAGTCCGCGGACTCGGCGGGGCTGATGCTGGACACGCTCGCGGTGGTCGGCCACTCCGACGGCGGGGGTCTCTCCCGCGCCCATGACGTGCTGCGCGGCGGCAACGAGGGGCTGCTCATCGCCTTCTTCGGCGATCTGGACGAGGAGCAGGCCGCGGTCGCGGCCCGGATGCGGCAGCGCGCCGGCGCGGGCGTCGCCTTCGTCCTGGACAGCGCCGCCTGGGCCGGTGAGGAGGCCGCACCGGATCGGACCGAGGAGCGGCTGCGGCGGCTGCGCGAGTCGGGCTGGACGGTGGTGCCCGTGGAGCCGGGGGCCGAGCTGCCCGCGCTGTGGCAGCTGGCGGGCCGGATGCGCACGGACACGCCGTCCGCCCCGAGCGGCGGCACGACAGGTTTCGCGGGGGGATGGTCATGAGCGGGCGGGCCAGGCTGGCGCTGTGCGCCTATGCGGCGACACTGCTGGCGGCGGGGTCGCTGATCCCGCTGGTGGAGGGGATCGGCTGGCTGGTGCAGGCGGCGATGCTGCTCGGCGTCCAGAGCGGGGTCGGCGCCCTCGCGCGCCGGGTGCCGCTGGCCCGGACGCTGACCATCGCCCTCCAGACGCTGGTCACCCTGGTGCTGCTGACGCTGGTGTTCGCCCGGGACCACGCCCTGTTCGGGTTGCTGCCCGGACCGGGGGCCGTGATGCGGCTCGGTGAGCTGCTGGTGGCGGGCGGGGAGGACGTCGGCACGTACTCCACCCCGGCCCCGCTGACCGACGGCATCAAGCTGATGGTGATCGGCGGGGTGGTGCTGATCGGTCTCGTGGTGGACGCCCTGGCGGTGACCTTCCGCAGCGCGGCCCCGGCCGGACTGCCCCTGCTCGCCCTGTATTCGGTCGCGGCCGGTCTCTCCGACGGCGGCGCGAGCTGGCTGTGGTTCCTCCTGGCCGCCTCCGGCTATCTGCTGCTCCTGCTGGCGGAGGGCCGGGACCGGCTCTCCCAGTGGGGGCGCGTCTTCGGCGGCGCCGCACGGAATGCGGGTGGTCTGTCCGACGGGTTGGCCGGGGTGGGTGGCGGCACCTCCCCCGTCCGGACCGGCCGGCGGATCGGTGTGCTGGCGCTCGGCATCGCGCTGGTCGCCCCGTTGGCGCTGCCCGCCCTGGACAGCGGTCTGCTGGGCGGCAGCGGCCCGGGGAACGGCAAGGGCAGCGGCGGCGGCACCATCTCCGCGGTGAATCCGCTGGTCTCGCTGCAGAACAACCTCAACCAGCCGGACAACCGGGAGGTGATGACGTACCGCAGCAACATCGAGGACCCGCAGAGCCTCTATCTCCGGATCCTGGCCCTGGACGAGTTCAACGGCAGCGAGTGGCGTTCCTCCACCCGGCGGCTGACGGACGTGCCCGAGCGCCTCCCGAAGCCCACCGGGCTGAGCGGGGACGTCGCGGTCACCGAGGTCCGGACGAACATCTCCGCCTCGCGCTCCTACCAGCAGACCTATCTGCCGCTCCCCTACCCGGCGAGCGAAGTCCGCGTCGACGGCCGCTGGCGGTACGAGCCCGAGGGCCGGACCCTGGTCGGCGACGACGGACAGACGACGCGCGGCGCGCAGTACGAGGTCGGCAGCCTGGTCGTCGAGCCGACGGCGGACCAGCTCGCCGCCGCGGGCACACCGCCGGAGGAGCTGGTCCGTGAGTACACCCGGGTGCCCGGCTCGCTGCCGGGTGTGGTCGCCGACACCGCCGAGGAGGTCACGGAGGGCGCGGCCAACGCCTACGAGCAGGCGGTGAAGCTCCAGGACTGGTTCGCGTCCGACGGCGGCTTCACCTACGACACGACGGTCACCTCGGGGACCGGCTCGTCCGCCATCGCCCGGTTCCTCCGCGACAAGGAGGGCTTCTGCGTCCACTTCTCGTTCTCGATGGCGGCGATGGCCCGGACGCTGGGCATTCCGGCCCGGGTCGCGGTGGGCTTCACCCCGGGCACCATGAAGGCGAACGGCGCGACGTCGGTCGGGCTGCGGGACGCGCACGCCTGGCCCGAGCTGTATTTCGAGGGGGTCGGCTGGACCCGGTTCGAGCCCACCCCGAGCCGGGGCAGCGCTCCCTCGTACACCCGGCCCGAGGTCCCCACGGACAGCGCGAGCGACGTGGCCGAGCCGTCCGCGGACACCTCGGACGCGCCGTCCGCCGCACCCTCCGCCGATGACAGCTGCCCGCCGCAGCTGCGCCAGGAAGGCGGATGCGGGCCCTCGCAGGACGCGGGAGCCGCGCTGCCGACCGACCGGGGCACCCCGGCCGGGACGGTGCTGCTGGTGATCCTCGCGGCGGTCCTGGCGGTGGTGCTGCCGTTGTCACCGCTGCTGTGGCGGACCCGGACGCGCAACCGGCGGCTGGGCTCCGAGGGCCGGACGCCCGCGGACGCGGCGGCCCGGACGCTGGCCGCCTGGCGGGAGATCACCGATACGGCCTGGGACCACGGCATCGGTCCGGACGAGTCTCTGACGCCCCGCAAGGCGGCGGCCAGGATCGTGCGGCTGGGCCGGCTCGACACCGGCGCGGCCGAGGCCGTGCACCGGATCGCGGGCTCGGTGGAGCAGGTGCTGTACGCCCCCGAGCCGCGCCCCGCGGCCGGGCTGGCCGAGGACGCGCTGGCGGTACGGGCGGGTCTGCGGGCGTCGGCGGGCCGGGGCGCCCGGCTGCGGGCAACGCTCCTGCCCCGCTCGTCCGTCCGGGTGGTGTGGGCCGTCGCGGAGCGCCGGACCGCACTCGCCGAGCGCTGGGCGAACCGTCCGGGGGCCGGTCGCTGGACGGCCCGGCTGCGGCGCCTCTCGCGCCAGCACGGCTGAGGCGGGCACACACAGGCACATGGGTGAGGGGCCGTCGCGGAAAAGCGACCGCCCCTCACCCATCGGTGTCCTGCGTCGTGCCGTGGCACGGCCCGGTGCGGGAACGGCACCGAGTCGTTCGGCCGACGGTTACTGGCCCTGTTCGTCGCGGCGGCGCTGCCACCGCTGTTCGATGCGGTTCATCATCGACCGGCGTTGTCTCGGTCGGCGGCGTGCGCCGCTGTCCCCGCTGTCCGCGGCGGCCGACTGCTGTTCACCGGGCTTGGGCGCTTTGCGCCATCCGGTGACCGCGAGCACGGCACAGCCGAGCATGACGAGGAACCCCACCACGCTGATCCAGATCTGCTGGGCGACCATTCCGGCCATGAGGAGCGCGATACCCACCAGGAAGCCAGCGACCGCCTGGTAGACCCTTTTACGGGTGTACGTACGCAGTCCGCTTCCCTCGAGCGCTGTCGCGAACTTGGGATCTTCGGCGTACAGCGCTCGCTCCATCTGCTCGAGCATGCGCTGCTCGTGCTCCGAGAGCGGCACGGGATCCTCCTCGTCGTCGGCCGCGGGGGCGACCGGTATGCGGCCCTTCCAGGATAGGCAGGGATTCGCCCCCGTGAAACCCGCCCTCTAGCGTTCAGCCAGTCCGGACCGCTGTGTCGGCTCGGCTGCTGAGGCGTAGATTCCCCGACGACCGATCCGCCATGCCGGATGGTGTCACCCGATCATACGGGGCGCACGCCCCTTACGGGGGTCCTGAGTCCCACTCCGTCCACAGCTGCGTTGCTGATCAGCGGCGCTTCTCGCCCAGAACGTGCAGCTGGGTGGCGACGGAATGGAACGCGGGCTGCTCGGCGACGGCCGCTTCCAGCTTGAGGAGCGCCTCCAGGGCGCCGGGCTCGGTGTCCACCAGGACCCCCGGCACGAGGTCGGCGAAGACCCGGACGCCGTGTACCGCGGCGATCTCCAGTCCGGCATCGGAGACCAGGTCGGAGAGCTGATCGGCGGTGAACCTGCGGGGCACCGGGTCGCCCTCGCCCCAGCGGCCGGCCGGGTCGGTGAGCGCCTGCCGGGCCTCGGTGAAGTGACCGGCGAGCGCGCGGGCCAGGACGGCTCCGCCCAGGCCGGCGGCGAGCAGGCTGAGCGCGCCGGAGGGGCGCAGCGCCTCGACCGCGTTGCGTACGCCCTCGGCGGGCTCGTCGACGTACTCCAGGACGCCGTGACAGAGCACCGCGTCGAAGCCGTCGCGCTCCACGACGTCGAACAGTCCGAGGATGTCGCCCTGGACGCCCCGGACCCGGTCGGCGACCCCGGCCTCGGCCGCGCGGCGCTCCAGCGCGAAGAGCGCGTTGGGGCTGGGGTCGACGACGGTGACCCGGTGGCCGAGCCGGGCCGCGGGCACCGCGAAGTTACCGGTGCCGCCGCCGGTGTCCAGGACGTCCAGGGCGTCCCTGCCGGTCGCCTTGACCTGACGGTCCAGAGCCTCCTTGAGGACCTCCCAGACCACGGCGGTACGGAGGGAGGCGCGGGGGCGCGGCTGGTCCGACACGGCAGATGACTCCTCGGCACGGTGCCGCCGGGGACGGCGGAGCGTGAACAGTGCGGGTGGTGATGTGAGCGGTCACCACCCTATTGCCTCGCGCCCCTGGACAGCTCACCCGCCGCCGGGACGCTCCTGGCGGGGTTGCGGGAGGACCGGCTGGAGCACCAGCAGCCGTTCCACCAGGCGCAGGAACATGGCCGCGTCGCGGAGCAGGTCGTCGGCGTCGCGCTCACCGGCGGCTCCGGGCACTCCGGCCTCGGCGCGGGCCCGGCGGTCGGCGCCCGAGGCGAAGAGCGCGCTCCATTCGGTCAGTTCCGGTGCTATTTCCGGGAGGGCTTCCCAGGCGCTGCGGATGCGGTCGCGGCGGCGCTTGTTCGTCTCGGGGCGGCCGCGGGCGGCCAGCACGGCCGCCGCGGTGCGCAGGGCGGCGAGGTGGGCGGTGGCGTACCGCTCGTTGGGCTCGTGGAGCACGGCGGCCTCGTCGAGGCCGGAGCGGGCCTTGGCGAGCAGTTCGAGAGCGGCGGGCGGCGCCGTGCTGCGACGCAGCACGGGGTGGACATCGCCGGCCGGACCGGTCAGTGAGGGGGCAGGGCTGACTGCGCGGCGCCGCGGGGCGGCGGCTGCGGACGAGCTGGCCATGACGAACCTCCTGTCGTCGTGTGACGGCTCCGTGGCCGTCTGTGTCCATGGTGGCGGCCACCACTGACAATCGGCCCGAATGCGGTTCTGACCTGCCGTTTTGCTTCGAGCGCGAGTTCGGACTACCTTTTTGCACTGACTGGTCAGTTCAATTAGGGGAGGGTCTCTGTGGAGAGCCCGCACGGCGCGGCTGTCAGCGCCGAGGACTTCGGACTGGAGGGACCGCGCGGCCGGGTCTTCCGGAACGTGACGTTCAGTGCCGAGCCAGGGTCGCTGGTGGCCATCGAGGGCCCGTCGGGATCGGGCCGCACCTGCCTGCTGCTCGCGCTGACCGGCCGGATGCGCACCACCGAGGGCCGTGCGGAGATCGGGGGCCTCCGGCTGCCCAAGCAGGCCGCCGCGGTCCGCGGGATCGCCGCCCTGGGCCCGGTGCCGGGCGTCAGCGAGCTGGACCCCGCTTTCACCGTCGCCGAGCACCTCGGCGAGCGCGCCCTCCTCCAGGGCCGCTACGGCGCCTCCCTGCGCACCCTGCTGCGCCCGCGCGCCGAGCGCCGGGCCGCGGCCGAGGCCCGGGTCGACGAGGCCCTGGAGGCGGCGGGCCTCGACCCCGCCACGCTGCCCAAGTCCGGGCGCACCTCCGTACGCGATCTGGAGCGGCTGGAGGCGCTGCGGCTGTCCGTCGCCCTGGCGCTGATCGGCAAGCCGCGGCTGCTGGCCGTCGACGACACCGACCTCAAGCTCTCGGACGCCGAGCGCGACCGGGCCTGGGCGCTGCTGCGCTCCGTGGCCGACGCCGGGACGACCGTGCTCGCCGTGTGCAGCGAGGCTCCGGAGAACACCCAGGTCGTGCGCACCGCGCCCGCCGCGGAGGAGCCCGCCGGGGAGTCCGCCGCCGAGGAAACCGCCACCCAGGAACCCACCGACGAGGAGACGGCCGATGCGATCGCCGAAGCTGGCCGCGCTTGAGCTGAAGCGGTTCGGCAGGGGGAAGCTGCCGGCCGCCGCGCTGGTGGCCCTGCTGCTCCTGCCGCTGCTCTACGGCGCCCTGTACCTGTGCTCGTTCTGGGACCCGTACGGAAAGCTCGACAAGCTGCCCGTCGCGCTGGTCAACGACGACAAGGGGGCCGGCAGCGGCGGCAAGCGCGTCACGGCCGGGGACGAGATCAGCGAGAAGCTGCTCGACTCCAAGGTCTTCGCCTGGCACGAGGTGAGCGCCGCCGAGGCCGAGAAGGGCGTCGAGGAAGGCACGTACTACCTCTCGCTGACGATGCCGTCCGACTTCAGCGAGAAGATCGCCTCCAGCGGCGGCGACTCCCCCGAGACCGGCGCGCTCCAGGTGCGGACGAACGACGCCAACAACTACATCGTCGGGCAGATCTCCAAGACGGTCTTCGGCGAGGTGCGCAACGCCGCCTCCACCAACGCCTCCCGGTCCTTCCTGGACCGCATCTTCATCAACTTCTCCGATCTCCACGACAAGACCGCCGAGGCGGCCAAGGGCGCCGACGACCTCAAGGGCGGCATCTCGAAGGCGAAGAAGGGTTCCAAGGACCTCGCGGACGGCCTCAAGGACTCCAAGGAGGGCAGCAAGAAGCTCTCCGACGGGATCGTCAGGCTGAACAAGGGCTCGCGCGACCTCGCCACGGGCTCCGCCCAGGTCGCCGGAGGCACCCAGGTCCTGGCCGACAAGGTCAACGGCATCGCCACCGACGTACGGCCCTTCTTCCAGGACAACGGGAAGTCCATCCGCGACACGGCACGCCTGGTCTCCGACACCTCAGCGGCCGTACGCCACAACCTCGACCTGCTCGTGAAGAACGCGCCGACCGCCGCCGCCGGCGCCAAGGAGGCGGCCGACGAGCTGACCGAGATCCACCGCTCCCGGTGCGAGGAGGCCGAGGAGCCCGACGCCACGGTCTGCCCGCCGCTGGAGCGCGCCAAGGTCACGGCCGTCGACGTCGCGAAGATCGCCGCCGATGTGAACACCCTGGTCACCAACCAGAACGGCGACCTGAAGAAGCTGAGCACCCAGCTGACCACCTTCCAGAAGCAGGCCGAGGACCTCGCGAAGCGCGCACCGACGCTGGACGACGACCTGGCGTCGGCCGTGGCCAAGGTCAACGAGCTCAACACCGGCGCCCACAAGGTCGCCAAGGGCGCGCAGGCGCTGCACACCGGGCTCGGCGGCGCGCAGACCGGCTCCAGCGACCTGGACACCGGCGTCGGCAAGCTCAAGACCGGTGCGGAGAACCTGGACGGCGGGCTGTTCCGGCTCGGCGACGGTTCGGCCGAGCTCGCCCAGGGCCTCAACGACGGCGTGGACAGGATCCCGGACTACGACAAGAAGGACCGCGACGCGCGGACCGACGTCATGGCCGACCCCGTCCAGCTGGCCTCCAAGTCGCTGCACGCCGCGCCCAACTACGGCACCGGCTTCGCCCCGTACTTCATCCCGCTGTCCCTCTGGGTCGGCGCGATGGTGGCGTACATGCTGATCCAGCCGATGAACCGGCGGGCCCTCGCCGCCGGGGCCTCCTCCTGGCGGATCGCGTTCGCCGGCTGGCTCCCGGTCGCCGCCATCGGCACGGCCCAGGTCGGCGCCCTGATGGCCGTCCTGCACTGGGGCCTCGGCCTCCAGATGGCCCACGCCGCCGGAACGATCGGCTTCCTGGCCCTGGTGACCTGCTGCTTCGCCGCGATCGTGCAGTGGCTGAACGCCTGCTTCGGCGCGGCCGGGCGGATCCTGGTGCTGGTGGTGCTGATGCTCCAGCTGACCTCGGCCGGGGGTACGTACCCCGTCCAGACCAGCCCCGGCTTCTTCGGCGCGATCCACCCGTACCTCCCGATGACGTACGTCGTCGAGGGGCTGCGCAGGCTGATCACCGGCGGGCCGCTCACCCCGGTGTGGCTGGGCTGCGCGGTGCTGGCGGCCTTCACGGTCGGAGCACTCGCCCTGACCGCGTTCACCGCCCGCCGCAAACAGGTGTGGAGCCTGAGCCGGCTGCACCCGGAGCTGAGCCTGTGAGCTCGCCGGGTGCCGGGCCGGTGGGTCCGCCGGGGCCTGGAAGAATCGGGCTCATGGAAAGCAGTGGCACCACGCGCCGCCAGGCCACCCGGCAGAAGCTCTACGAGGCGGCGGTGACGCTCATCGCCGAGAAGGGCTTCTCGGCGACCACCGTCGACGAGATCGCCGAGCGGGCCGGGGTCGCCAAGGGCACGGTCTATTACAACTTCAAGAGCAAGACCGAACTGTTCGAGGAGCTGCTCCGGCACGGTGTGGGGCTGCTCACCGCCTCGCTGCGGGCCGCCGCCGAGGAGTCCGCGGAGCGCGGCGGCACCCGGGTCGAGGCGCTGGACGCGATGATCCGGGCCGGGCTCGCCTTCATCGACCGCTACCCGGCCTTCACCCAGCTGTACGTGGCCGAGCTCTGGCGTACCAACCGCGCCTGGCAGTCCACCCTGCTGGTGGTGCGTCAGGAGGCCGTCGCGGTCGTCGAGGACGTGCTGCGCGAGGCGGTGCGCAGCGGCGAGCTGAGCGAGGAGATCGACATCCCGCTGACGGCCGCCGCGCTGGTCGGGATGGTGCTGGTGGCGGCGCTGGACTGGCAGGCGTTCCAGCCGGAGCGCTCGATCGACGAGGTCCACTCGGCGCTGTCGCTGCTGCTGCACGGGCGGGTCAGCGGGCGCTGAGGCCGCACGTCCGGTGAGCCACCGGGAAAGCCGAAGACGCCGGCCGTTGAGGTTCGCATCCCCCGCGAACGTCATCGGACCGGCGTCTTCCGTGCTTGTCGGAAACCCGTTCCCCGTGACCCCGTATGTCCCCCGTGGTCCCCGGGCCTCCGTCGTGCACCCCCGTTGCGTCGGGGGAACCGCGCCGTTCCGCCGCCCCGTGCCGGCGGTCCTGGCGCAGCGCCCCTTCCGTGCCCCTCACTCTGCCGTCCGCGCAGGTGGGGGCCTATCCGCGCAGCTACTCATCTGTGTTCCTGAGTACGGATACTCAGGGGTCCGCGCCGAACCCCACCCGGGTCCGGCGCGAGGTCGTTACGATCGCCTGCGTGTCCGTAATCCCCCTGGTGTTCACAAGCGGCTGGGCGAGCGGGATCAACGCGTATGCGGTGGTCCTGCTGCTCGGCCTGTTCGGCGCCACCGGCGTGTCCGACGAGGTGCCCGCGGCGCTGCAACGCACCGACGTCCTGATCGTGGCCGGTGTGCTGTTCCTCTGCGAGGCGGTGGCGGACAAGATCCCGTACGTGGACTCGGTCTGGGACACGGCGCACACCGTGATCCGGCCGGTGGCCGGGGCGATGATCGCCGCGCTGCTGGCCGGGGAGAGCGGCTCGCTGCCGGAGCTGGCGGCCGGTGCGATCGGCGGTTCCACGGCGCTGATGAGCCATCTGGTCAAGGCGGGCACGCGGATGGCCGTCAACACCTCTCCGGAGCCCTTCAGCAACGTCGGGATGAGCATCGCGGAGGACCTCGGGGTCGCCGGGGTCGTCACGTTCGCCATATTCCATCCGGTGGCGGCCGCCATCATCGCGGCCGTGCTGCTGGTGCTGGGCATCGTCATAGTGGTCTTCCTCGCCTCGCGGATCCGACGCTTCCTGCGCCGCCGGGCCCAGCGCCGCGAGGAGAAACGGCTGGCCGGGACGGGCGGTCCCTGGCCTCCCGGCTGAGCTGTCGGCGCCGGTCGATAAAGTCACCGGCATGGCACGAATTGCGGTGATCGGCGCCGGGACGGGCGCGATGGCGGCGGCCGCCCGGCTCGCCGTGGCGGGCAACCGGGTGACGGTGTACGAGCGGTCCGCGAGCTACGGCGGCTCGGTGGGCCGCTTCGAGCACGAGGGCTTCGTCTTCGACACCGGGCCCGGGCTGCTGCACCTCCCCGCCGTCCAGCGCGATCTCTTCGTGAAGACCGGCAAGGAGTCGCTGGAGCAGTGCGTGACGCTGACCCAGGTCGATCCGGCGAGCCGTCATCTCTTCGCGGACGGCACGGCGGTGTCGCTGCCCAACGCCTCCCGGGCCGGGGTCGCCGCCGCCCTGGACGGGGCGCTCGGCGCGGGCGCCGGGGCGCGCTGGAGCGCCTTCATGGACCGGGCCCGGGACACCTGGGACCGGTCGCGGCGACCGCTTCTGGAGGAGCCCCTGCGGGCGGACCACCAGGTGCTGGGGCGCGATCCGTATCCGGCGGTGCGGCAGCGGCGTCTGCTGCGCGGGGCCCGGCAGGCGGGCACGGTCGCGGAGATCGGCGCGTGGGAGCTGGCGGACAACCGGCTCGCCGCCCTGCTCGACGGGTACGCGCTGTCCCACGGCCTCGACCCGCGCTCCGCCCCCGCGAGCGCCGCGCTGCTGCCGTACATGGAGCAGACCTTCGGCAGCTGGTACGTGCGGGGCGGGATGCGGGAGCTGGCGCGGGCGGTGTACGAGCGGTGCGTGGCCCGCCGGGTGGAGTTCGTCTTCGGGGCCGAGGTGGTCCGGGTCGTGGAGAAGGACGGCCGGGCGGCGGGCGTGGAGCTGGCGGGCGGTGCGGTGGCCGAGGCGGACCGGGTGGTGCTCGGGGTCCGGCCGCGCCCGGATCTGGTGCCGGGTCAGCAGGCGGTGGGCGCGGGCGATGTGCCGGTCCGGGCGGGCTCCGGCGCGGGCGCGGCGGGCCGGTTCACGGTGCTGCTGTCGGTGCGCGGGGCCCGGGAGGCCGACGCGGTGCACCGGACCGTGGTGCACAGCGCCCAGGGCGCGGCGGAGCAGGAGGCGGTGTTCGGGGGCCGGGTCGCCGGGCACCCCACGGTGACGGTGCTGCGCCCCGACGATCCGGCGACCCGGCCGGACGCGGAGCACGAGGCGGTGACGCTCACCGCGACGGTGGCCCCGCAGGGTCCGGTCGACTGGCGGGACGCGGCGGTGCGGCAGCGGTTCGCCGACGTCCTGGTGGAGCGGGCGGCGGCGGCCGTGCCCGGGCTGCGGGAGCGGATCCTGCACACGGAGATCCGCACACCGGCGGAGACCGAGGCGGAGACGGGGGCCGAGGGCGGTGCGGTGCCGCCGCCCGCGCTGGCCGGGGCGGGCGGCGCGTATCTGCACCCGGGCAATCCCACCCGGCTGCCGGGGCTGTATCGCGCGGGCGGCTGGTCGCACCCCGGCGGCGGACTCGCGCACGCCGGGATGTCGGGGACGCTGGTGGCCGGACTCGTCGTGGAGGGCGACGACTTCCGCGGCTCGCGCTGAGGAGGCCCGGCTGCCGGGGCCGCGCCCTGGCAGCCGGGGGCTCAGTAGCGGTACTGCTCGTTCTGGCCGGTGTCGTAGCCGTTGCCGTACGAGGCGGGCCCGGCGGGCTGCTCCGGCTCCATCGGGGGGTACTGCTCGGCGTCGCGCTGCTGCGGGACCCAGACACCGCCGGGCGGGGTGTCAGTGGCGTACGTCTCCGCGCCGTAGCTCTGGGCGTAGGGGTCGGCGTAACTCTGCTGACCGCCCTGGCTGTCGTAGCCGTTGCCGTAGGCGTCGTAACCGCCGTAGGAGGGGGCTCCGTTGGTGGTGCCGATGTACGGGTCGGAGTAGGCGGCGTAGCTCTGCTGGCCGGTGCCGTAGTCGTACGTCCCGGCGTAGGGGTCCTGGGCGGGCTGCTGTTCGTAGCCGGTGTACGGGTCGTACGCGGCGTACTGCGGCTGCGCCGAGGGGTCGGCACCGTGGCCCTGGTCCTGGTGGGCGTTGCCGTTCGTGTCGTAGCCGGTGTCCCCGTACACGCCGTACTGGCCGGTGTCGTCGGGCATCGGCTGCGTCTCGTAGACGGACGGAGCGGGCGGCGCGGAAGGCGCGGGCGGGGCCTGGTCGTACCCGGGGCCGGAGACCTCCAGGTCCGAGACCTCCAGCGTGGGTTCCTTCACCGCGACGCCCTCGCCGCCGCCCTTGCGACGCCGGCTCTCCCCCGGGCTGCCGCCTATGGCCCAGCCGGTGGAGAAGCCGCGCCGGAAGGACAGCGTCACGAAGGTCTGGCCGGTGGCGAAGGCGATCGTGCCGACGACGATGACCGGAACGGAGGCCAGCAGCACCCCGACCACCACGCCGAGGAAGCCGGCGAAGGCGAGGAGCCGCCAGCGCAGCCGTGCCTTGTACTGCAGCAGCACCTCGCCGAGCAGCCACAGGGCCACCAGACCGAATGCGATGTAGAGGACCGTCCAGCCCACGCCCGCCCCCTCCTTCGGCCGTCGCCGCTTCGGGGGCGGGTACGACCGGTCACGACTGCTTGTGCAGTCCGAGTTTCTCGTAGATTTCGAGCGTAGCCGTCGAGTTGTTGAGCGTGATGAAGTGCAGTCCGGGCACACCCTCGGACAGCAGCTTCGCGCAGAACTCCGTCGCGAACTCGATGCCAATGGAGCGTACAGCGGCCGGATCGTCCTTGGCCGCGAGGATGCGCTCTTTCAACGACGCGGGCACGGTCGCGTTGCTGAGCTGGGAGAACTTTTCCAATTGCTTCACGCTGGTAAGGGGCATGACCTCGGGGATCACCGGCGTTTCGCAACCCGCAGCGACCACGCGGTCACGCATCCGCAGATAGTCCTCCGGGCGGAAGAACATCTGCGTGATCGCATAATCCGCGCCGGCCCGGCACTTGTCCACGAAATGGCCGATGTCCGTCTCCCAGTCGGTCGACCGGGGGTGCATTTCAGGAAATGCCGCGACGCCGACGCAGAAGTCGCCCGATTCCTTGATGAGCCGGACGAGGTCGGCGGCGTACTTCACGCCCTGCGGGTGCTCCACCCACGGGCCCATCGGGTCGCCCGGCGGGTCGCCGCGGACCGCGAGGATGTTCCTGATGCCCGCGTCGGCGTACTGCCCGACCATGTTGCGCAGTTCGGCGATCGAGTGGTCGACCGCGGTGAGGTGGGCGACGGGGGTGAGTGTGGAGTCCGCCGCGATCTCCTGGGTGGCTTTGACCGTCCCGGCGCGGGTGGAGCCGCCGGCTCCGTACGTCACGGAGACGAAGCTCGGGCGGACCGCCTCGACGCGGCGCAGCGCGTTCCAGAGGTTCCGCTCACCTTTTTCCGTCTTGGGCGCCCAGAACTCGAAGGAGTACGACGTTTTGCCGGTCGCCAGCAGATCACGCACCGTGCGGGCGTGATCCGTCCTGGTGGAAGGTGTGCCAAGGGCCATAAGGGGAGGTTAACCAGGGGGTGGACACTCACCCAACCAGAGCAGCAAACTTTGCGCCGATTTGTCGGTCTCTTGTCCACTCCTCGGACAGGAGCCCGAGATATCCCCCGTTCACGTGAGCCGGAACACGTGGGCCGGACGGCCCGGAAGGTCAGAGCGCGTGCGCCCGGATGCGTCGGGCCAGGTCGGCGGTGGCGGCGGCCGGATCGTCGGCCTCGGTGATCGCCCGGACGACGACGACCCGGCGGGCCCCGGCGTCCAGCACCTGGTCCAGATTGCCCGCGTCGATCCCGCCGATCGCGAACCAGGGGCGCGGCTGGTCGAGGGAGGCCGCGTGGCGCACCAGGCCGAGGCCGGGGGCGTGGCGGCCGGGCTTGGTGGGGGTGGGCCAGCAGGGGCCGGTGCAGAAATAGTCCACGCCGTCCTGGGCGACGGCCGCGTCGACCTCGGCCTCGGCGTGCGTGGAGCGGCCGATCAGCCGGTCGGCGCCGATGATCGCGCGGGCGGCGGGGACCGGCAGGTCGCCCTGTCCGAGGTGCAGGACGTCGGCGCCGATGGCGTGGGCGACGTCCGCGCGGTCGTTCACCGCGAGGAGCTTGCCGTGCCGGCGGCAGGCGTCGGCGAACACGGCGAGGTGTTCCAGCTCCTCGGCGGCCTCCATGCCCTTGTCCCGGAGCTGGACGATGTCGACCCCGGCGGCGAGCACCGCGTCCAGGAAGGCGGGGAGGTCGCCCTGGCGCTTACGGGCGTCCGTGCACAGATAGAGCCGGGCGTCGGACAGCTGCTCGCGAGGCGTGGACATGGTGGAGCTCCCCCGTGGTCGTGACGGGGCACGGGCCGCACCGGGCGGCCCGTGCTCCGCTCTCTGTCGTATCGGTCAGACGGCGAGCGCCTGGGCTCGGCGCTTCACCTCCGTACCGCGATTCTCGCTCAGCGCCTGGGCGGGGGTGCCGGGCAGGGTCGGGTCGGGAGTGAAGAGCCACTCCAGCATCTCTTCGTCGGAATAGCCGTCGTCCTTCAGGAGGGTCAGGGTGCCGGAGAGGCCCTTGACCACCCGGTCGCCGTCGATGAAGGCGGCCGGCACCTGGAGCGTCCGGTTCTCACCACGGCGTACGGCGATGAGCTGGCCCTCCTTGACCAGCTGCCGTACGCGCGTCACCTGGACATCGAGCATTTCCGCGATGTCGGGAAGGTGGAGCCAGGCGGGGACGAGAGCATCGGTCTTTGCGTCAATCTCGGTCACAAGGACAAGCGTGCCATCCCGGACTGACAGCCGGTAGCCGGGCCGACCGTACGGGGGTGTCCGCGGCGGCCCCGGAGCGCTCAGAGGACGGCGGACTTCAGCGGTACGGCCGGGTCGGCCACCTTCTCCGGGTCGAGGACGGCCCCCGACTCGATGAGCCTGCGGCCCTGGGCGAGGTCCCGCGGGCGGCCCACGGCGAGCACGGCGACGAGCGCCCCCTCGCGCAGCCAGCACACCGACCAGGCCGCGTCCGACCCGTCGCCGCGCCACAGCAGGGTGTCGGCGTCCGCGTGGTGGCCGGCGTACTGCACGAAGCGGCCGAACTGCTCGGACCAGAAGTACGGGACGGGGTCGTAGACCGGGACCGGTTCGCCGCTCCGCGCCGCCAGGATCGCGGCGGCCGCGGTGCGCGGGCCCTGGAGGGCGTTGTCCCAGTGGTGGACCAGCAGGCGTGTTCCGTAGCGGGCGGAGGGGAAGGAGGCGCAGTCGCCGACCGCGTACACATCGGGCAGCGAGGCGCGCAGCGCGCTGTCGGCGGTGACCGAGCCGTCCGGGCCGAGCTCGACCCCGGAGCCGGCCAGCCAGCCGGTGGCGGGGCGGGCGCCGATGCCGACGACCACGGCTCCGGCGGGCAGGGTGCGGCCGTCGGTGAGGACGACGGCTCCTTCCTCGACGCGGTCGACCCGGGCTCCGGTGAGGAGTTCGGCGCCGCTGTCGGCGTACCACTCGGCCATCGGGGCGGCCACCTCGGCGGGCAGGGTGCCCGCGAGCGGGCGGGCGGCGGCCTCGACGACGGTGACCGCGCAGCCGGCGGCCCGGGCGGCGGTGGCGAACTCCGCGCCGATCCAGCCCGCCCCGACGACGACCACGTCGTGCTGCCGGTCCAGGACGGGCCGCAGCCGGGCGGCGTCGTCGAGGGTGCGCAGCAGATGGACGCCGGGCACGCCCTCGGCGCCGGGCAGGGTGATGGGCTCCGCGCCGGTCGCGAGGATGAGGGAGTCGTAGCGGACGGGGCCCTCGGCGGTGTCCAGCACATGGTCGGCGGCGCGCAGGGCGGTGACGTCCAGGCCGAGGCGCAGGGTGATGTCCAGCGCCTCGAAGTCGACGTCGAAGGCGGAGTGCTCGGCCTTGCCGAGCAGGACGGCCTTGGAGAGCGGCGGGCGGTCGTAGGGCTGGTGGGGCTCGGCGCCGATCAGGGTGACGGGCCCGGCGAAGCCCGCCTCGCGCAGGGCCACGGCGCTCTGCACGCCCGCCATGCCCGCTCCGACGACCACGACGTTCCGGTCCGGACTCTTCTGCGTCTGCTGCTCGCTCACCTGTCCACCTTAATCACCTGACGAATCGTCAGGAAGGCGGTCGGCGGAATGCCGGAACGACGGCCGTCAGGAGGGCACTTCCTCCACCACGCTGGTCCCGCTGCCCTCCTGGGACTCCCACCGCCACCGCTCCTCCAGCCGCACCCGGCCGTCCGCGAGGTCGACGACGGTGGAGAGGCAGTGTCCGGACGAGGTCGTTCCGTCCTGCTTGAGCTGGACGTAGCGGAAGTCCAGCGCGTCCCCGTCCCGGGTGCCGACGAGATGGCCGCGGACGACGTCGCCGCCCGTGTACTCGGCCCAGATCCGGCCGCCTTGCTCGTGGTACGTGAAGCGGGTGCGGGTGCCGACCTGGCCCGGGGCCTGGTCGGCGACGGGCGCGAGGACGAGTCCGTCGAGCGAACGGGCCATGGTGGCTGCTCCCTGACTGGGCGGTGGACGGCGGGGTTTATGGTGGCCAAGGTAGAACACTCACGGGAGCCCGGACGCACCGGGCTGAGAGGGAGGCTGGACGGCCTCCGACCGTACGAACCTGCTCCGGGTCATGCCGGCGAAGGGAGGGGTTGGACACCCATGTGCGCCTCGGGGAACACCTCAGGAGCCTCACGGAGAACCGCCGGATCCGATGTCCTCGTCATCGGGGGCGGCATCATCGGTCTGGTCACCGCGTGGCGGGCCGCCCAGCGGGGGCTGCGCGTCACGGTGGCGGACCCCGCACCGGGCGGCGGCGCCGCACAGGTCGCGGCGGGCATGCTGGCCGCCGTCACCGAACTGCACTACGGCGAGCAGATGCTGCTCGGGCTGAACCTCGCCTCCGCGGCCCGCTATCCGGCGTTCGTGGCCGAGCTGGAGGAGGCGAGCGGCCGGGACACCGGCTTCCGCACCTGCGGCACGCTCGCCGTCGCGCTGGACTCCGACGACCGCGCGCATCTGCGCGAACTGCACGCCCTCCAGGAGCGTTCGGGGCTGGAATCGACCTGGCTGAGCGGCCGTGAGTGCCGCCGTCTGGAGCCGATGCTGGCCCCGGGGGTGCGGGGCGGCCTGCGGGTGGACGGCGACCACCAGGTGGATCCGCGCCGGCTCGCCGCGGCGCTGCTGACCGCGGGCGAGCGGGCCGGGGTCGCGTTCCGCCGGACGACCGCCGAGCGGCTCACCGTCGCCGGGGGCCGGGCGGCCGGGGCGCTGCTCGGCGACGGTACGGAGTTCGCGGCCGATCAGGTCGTGCTCGCCGCGGGCAGCCTCAGCGGCCGGCTCGCGGGGCTTCCGCCGGAGTTCGTGCCGCCGGTCCGCCCGGTCAAGGGCCAGGTCCTGCGGCTCACCGTGCCACCGGCGTACGCCCCCTTCCTCAGCCGCACCGTGCGCGCCGTGGTCCGCGGCGGCCACCTCTACCTCGTACCGCGCGAGAACGGCGAGCTGGTCGTCGGCGCCACCAGCGAGGAGCTGGGCTGGGACACCACGGTGACCGCCGGCGGGGTGTACGAGCTGCTGCGCGACGCCCATGAGCTGGTGCCCGGCATCACCGAGCTGCCGCTCACCGAGACCCTGGCCGGTCTGCGCCCCGCCTCGCCCGACAACGCCCCGCTGCTCGGCCCGACCGCCCTGCCGGGTCTGCTGCTCGCCACCGGCCACCACCGCAACGGCGTCCTGCTGACCCCGGTCACCGGCGACGCGATGGCCGACGCCCTGACCACCGGCGAGCTGCCCGAGACGGCGCGCCCCTTCGCCCCCGGCCGTTTCGCGGCGACCGCCTCTGTCTCTTATACACATCT
>MUNB01000119.1 GCA_002154345.1 Streptomyces griseus | reverse complement strand
GGGTCCGTCCTCAAGCGCCGGACAGGCTGGATGGGGTGCCGGGACCTGTCCAGTGGCCGGTCCCCCGGCCCAGGGTTCCGTCCTCAAACGCCGGACGGGCTGGATGTGGTGCCGGGCGGGCTTGATGGGGTGCCGGAGGTGGTGGGGCGGAGGCGCCGGTACAGGTTGCGCAGGGCCGTGACGTCGTGGCGGCCCGGGGGCGGGGGTGCGGGCCGGGACAGGCGGGCCGTGCGGTAGGTGTCGAGCAGGTGCTGCTGGAGAGCGGTCATGCGGACAGCCTGCGCAGGTCACGGCGGTGCCGCGCGCGGATTGACGGCCCCCGTCAAATGGCACGACGCCCCGTGCGCGTACCCCCACTATGGAGAGGTGAGCGTGCACATAGACATCGCGGGACTGCCCGCCGACCGCGTCGTTTTCGCGACCTCCCCGCTGGCCGAGCTCGGCCTCGCCCTGCACGCGCTCTCCGAGCCCGGCCACCACCCGGGGCTGCACGGCTGGGCCACCGCGACCGCGGCGGGCCTGGAGGCCGACCTCGCGGACCGGATGCTGGAGGCGGAGTTCCTCTGGCGGAACACCTTCTCCGATGTGTTCATGCCGTTCTCCGGGCTCCGGGGCGGCGACGGCAGGACCGGGGCGACGCTCGCCGAGGACCTGGATCTGCTGGACCGGATGGACGACGAGCGGTTCGTCGCCGCGGCCCTGGAGTTCACCTGCGCCACCCACTACGGGGCCGGGGCGCCGTCACCGCTGAGCGACACGGCCATGCGCGCCCGCGCCCTGGAGCTGGCGGCGGCGCGCGGCCCGCAGCAGGTGGAGTTCACCCGGCGGCTGCTGGCCGACCCCGTCTCCGTACGCGGCTGGATCCGGCGGCTCTTCGAGGACTGCGACCAGGCGTTCTTCGCCGACACCTGGCGCCGGGCCTCCGTGCAGCTGGTCGCCGACGCCCGGCACAAGACGGAGCTGCTGCGCCGCAAGGGGCTGGCCGAAGCGGTCGGCGCGGTGTCCGCCGCCGTGACGCTGGACGAGGACGCGGGCCGGATCAGCATCGACAAGCTGTCCGAGGGCCGGACCACCGCCGTCGACCCGGGCGTGGGCCCCGGCCTGACGTTCGTCCCGACCAGCTTCGGCTGGCCGCATCTGATGGTGCTGCACGCCCCGGGCTGGCGGCCGGTGATCCACTACCCGGTCCACCTGCCCGACCTGCCGTCGCCCGCCACCGTGGAACAGCTCCAGCGCCGGATGGAGGCCCTGGCCCACCCGATGCGGATGCGGCTCTGCCGCAATCTGGCCCGCTCCCCGTACACCACCGGCGAGCTGGCCGAATCCAACGGCATCACCTCACCCGAGGTCTCCCGTCACCTCTCGGTGCTCAAGAAGGCGGGCCTGGTCACGACGCGCCGCCGGGGCCGTTACGTCCTGCACCAGCTGGACCTGACGGTCGTGGCCCGGCTCGGCAGCGACTTCCTGGAGGGCGTCCTGCGCTGAGCCGGCCCGCTGCCGGCGGCGCCCGCCTCAGTCGAAGCGGATGTGCCGCACGCCCGTCCAGGTCCGCCGCAGCCGGTGCCGCAGCCGGCCGTCCGTGTCCGGCACGGGCGTCAGGCCCGCGGCCCCGGCCACCAGGTCCGCCACCCGGGGAACCGTCACCCGGTCCGTACGGATGTGAGTAGCGAACTCCGGGCGCGCGAGCCGCTCCAGGCAGTCGTCCAGCCGGCTCACGGCGAAGCTCTCCCGCTTCAGTCCGCGTACGAGACCGCGTTCGCGCAGCCGCCGCAGAACGGTGGCGCGCTCCGCGAGGAGGGCGCTGTGGTGGACGGTGTGGCCGTCCTCACGCAGCCGTCCGACGATCTCGGCGAAATACCCCGGGTCGACCAGCGTCATCGGCACGATCACCGGCCCCGGGTGCCGCTCCAGGGCGAGGCCGAGCACCTCACGGACCCCGGAGCGCCAGGACGCCAGATCCTGGAAGTCGCCGCGCAGCCGCGGCGGCAGCGTCCGGTGCAGCCCGAAACCGATGTGCTCGGGGTCGCAGACCACACTGCCGGGGAGCCGCCGGTGCAGCTCGTACGCCGTCTGCGTCTTGCCGCCGCCGAACGGCCCGTTGATCCACAGCAGCGTGCCCACGGCCTGCCTCCCCCGCTCTCAGCCCGCGCCGCCACCGGCCCGGACCAGGCCGGTCTCGTAGGCGAGGACGACGACCTGGACCCGGTCGCGGAGGTTCAGCTTGGTGAGGATGCGGCCGACGTGCGTCTTGACCGTCGCCTCGGAGAGCACCAGCCGGGCCGCGATCTCGCCGTTCGACAGGCCCTGGGCGACCAGGAGCATGACTTCCCGTTCGCGCTCCGTGAGCTTGCCGATGTGCTTGTTCTTCGGCTCCTTGTCGCTGCTGGGCAGCATCGGCGAGAAGCGGTCGAGCAGCCGGCGGGTGGTGGACGGGGCGACGACCGCGTCGCCGCTGTGCACCGAGCGGATCGCGGCGAGCAGTTCGGCGGGCGGCACGTCCTTGAGCATGAAGCCGCTGGCCCCGGCCTTGAGCCCGGAGAAGGCGTACTCGTCGAGGTCGAAGGTGGTCAGGATGAGCACCTTCGGCGGGTTCTGCTGCGCGCAGATACGGCTGGTCGCCTCGACGCCGTCCAGCCGGGGCATACGGACGTCCATCAGGACCACGTCGACGGCGGTGGACCGCAGCATCTCGATCGCCTCGGCCCCGTCCCCGGCCTCGGCCACGACTTCCATGTCGGGCTGCGCGGCGAGCACCATCCGGAAGCCGGTCCGCAGCAGCACCTGGTCGTCGACGAGCATCACGCGGATGGCCATGGTCATGGGAACGTGTCCTGTCCTGAGGTCGGTCGGTCAGTCGGTCGTTCGATCAGTCGGTCGTTCGGTCGGTCAGTCGGTCGTGCGCCGTTGTGGTGGCCGTCGTCGCTCCGGCCGTCGCCGTGGCAGGCCCCGTCAGCCCGGGGGCTTGAGCGGCAGCAGCGCGCTGATCCGGAAGCCGCCGCCGGGCCGGGGCCCCGCGTCCAGGGTGCCTCCGACCATGCCGACCCGCTCCCGCATCCCGATCATCCCGTGCCCGGCGCCGTCCGCGCCGCCGTCCTCGTACAGCTCGTGCGCCGCGCCCCGGCCGTCGTCCTCGATCAGCAGCCCGAGGCCGTCGTCGAAGTAGACCAGCCGGACGCTGGCCCCGGCGTCGGGCCCGCCGTGCTTGCGGGTGTTCGTCAGGGCTTCCTGCACCACGCGGTACGCGGTCAGCTCCACGCCGCTGGGCAGCGGGCGGGGGGTGCCCTCGACCTTGAAGTCGACCTCCAGGCCGGTCTGCCGCACCTGCGCGACCAGGTCCTCGATCTGCTCGACGTCGGGCTGGGGAACGTACTCGCCGCTCTCCGGAGCATCGCCGGTGCGCAGCACCCCGAGCAGCCGGCGCATCTCGGCGAGCGCCTGGCGGCCGGTGCTGGAGATGGTCTCCAGGGCCTGCTTGGCCTGGTCGGGGGCGGCGTCCATGACATAGGCGGCGCCGTCGGCCTGGACGACCATCACGGACACGTTGTGCGCGACGACGTCGTGCAGTTCGCGGGCGATCCGGGCCCGCTCGGCGGCGACGGCGACCTTGGACTGCGCCTCGCGTTCCCGCTCCAGGCGGGCGGCGCGCTCCTCCAGTTGGTCGAAGTAGGCGCGCCGGGTCCGCAGCGAGTCCCCGAGCACCCAGGCCAGCACGAACGGCACGGTCATGATCACCGTCACGAAGATCACCTGGGCCCAGGAACCGCCGGGCTCGGCCTCCCACCGCAGCTGGGACAGGGCCGCCGCGCTCAGGCTGCAGATCAGCGCGAGCCGGGACGCCCAGCGCTCGCCGACCGTGGCCACGGTGTACGTGATCACCAGCATCGCGAAGTTCCCGATGCCCGGCCGTACGTTGAACACCAGCTGCACGACGCCCACCAGGATGGCGAGCAGCAGCATCTTCTCCGGGGCCCTGCGGCGCAGCGCCACGACCGTGGAGAGCCCCAGCGCCACCGGAACGGCGACGATCTCCTCGCGCCCCGCGTCGTACATGCCCGACACCATCGACACGCCGGAGAGCCCGAGGAGGAAGACGGCCCAGAAGACGTCGACGCCCGTCGGGTGTCTGCGGATGAAATCGTAGAGGCGCTGCACGTAACCCAGCGTAGGGACAGCGGATCGGTGCCCGGGTCAACCGGAGGGTCGATCCAGGTACGGGGACCGTACTCCCCAAGGTGGAGACTTGCCCATGTGACGGACGAGTGGCGTGGGTGGCAGGAGGCGGCTCAGGCCGCTCTGTACGGACATGAGGGCTTTTATCGCAGCTCGCTGCGGAGCCCGGAGGGGCCCGCCGGCCACTTCCGTACGTCGGTCCACGCCTCGCCCCTTTTCGCGGCGGCGGTGGCCCGGCTGCTGACCGGAATCGCACGGGAGCTGGAGACCGGCACGGTCGCGCTGGTCGACGTCGGGGCGGGGCGCGGCGAGCTGTTGACCGGAGTGCTGGCCGCGCTGCCGGAGGGGCTGGAGGTGACCCCGTACGCCGTCGAGGTCGCCGCCCGGCCGCCGGGCCTGGACCCCCGGATCGAGTGGTGCGCGGAGCTGCCCTCCGGAACCACCGGGCTGCTGTTCGCCAACGAGTGGCTGGACAACGTTCCGGCGGCGGTGGCGGAGGCGGACGCGGACGGCGTCCCCCGGTACGTCCAGGTACGCGCCCCGGACGGAGCCGAGCGGCTCGGCGCCGCGGTGACCGGGGCGGACGCGGCGTGGCTGGAGCGCTGGTGGCCGCTGTCCGCGCCGGGCGAGCGGGCGGAGATCGGGCGCTCCCGGGACGAGGCGTGGGCGGCCGCGGCCGGTTCGCTGACCGCCGGTCTCGCGGTGGCGGTGGACTACGCGCACGTACGGGACGCCCGGCCGCCCTTCGGGACGCTGACCGGCTTCCGGGACGGGCGCGAGACGCGTCCGGTGCCGGACGGCTCCTGCGACCTGACGGCCCATGTGGCGCTGGACGCCTGCGCGGCGGCGGTGTCGTCGGCCGTACCGCACGCGAGCACCGAACTGACCGACCAGCGAGCGGCGCTGCGCCGCCTGGGCGTCGACGGCGGCCGGCCGCCGCTGGGCCTGGCCGCCACCGACCCGGCGGGCTACGTACGGGCGCTGGCGGCGGCGGGCGAGGCGGCGGAGCTGACCGCCCGCGGCGGCCTCGGCGACTTCGGCTGGCTGCTGCACCGGGTGGGGCTGCCGGAACCCGGGTGACCGCCCTCGTACGGCGGGCGCGGGGAGCGGTCCACGGCCGCAGGGAATACTGTCCCGCATGACGGAGACGACGATCGGCATCGGCGGAGCGGCGGAGAGCACCGACATGGTGCTCAACATCGGTCCCCAGCACCCCTCGACGCACGGGGTCCTCCGGCTGCGGATCGTGCTGGACGGCGAGCGCGTCCAGCACGCGGAGCCGGTCATCGGCTATATGCACCGGGGCGCGGAGAAGCTCTTCGAGGCGCGCGACTACCGGCAGATCGTCATGCTCGCCAACCGCCACGACTGGCTCTCCGCGTTCTCCAACGAGCTGGGCGTCGTGATGGCCGTCGAGCGGATGCTCGGCATGGAGGTTCCCGAGCGCGCCGTGTGGACGCGGACGCTGCTCGCCGAGCTGAACCGGGTCCTCAACCACCTGATGTTCCTCGGCTCCTACCCCCTCGAACTCGGCGGCATCACCCCGGTCTTCCACGCCTTCCGGGAGCGCGAGGAGCTCCAGGCGGTGATGGAGGAGGTCTCCGGCGGCCGGATGCACTACATGTTCAACCGGGTGGGGGGCCTGAAGGAGGACGTCCCGGCGGGCTGGGCCGGGCGGGTCCGGGACGCCGTCGCCTCCGTCCGCTCCCGCATGGACGTGTACGAGAACCTCGTCCTCGGCAACGAGATCTTCCGGGGCCGTACGCGCGACGTGGGCGTGCTGTCCGCCGCGGCGGTGCACGCATACGGGGTGTCGGGGCCGATCGCCCGCGCCTCGGGCGTCGACTTCGATCTGCGGCGCGACGAGCCGTACCTCGCGTACGGGGAGCTCCAGGACACCCTGACGGTCGTCACCCGGACCGAGGGCGACTGCCTGGCCCGCTTCGAGTGCCTGCTGGAGCAGACCCTCAACGCCCTGGACCTGGCCGACGCCTGCCTGGACCGGATGGCCCACCTGGCGCCCGGGCCGATCAACCAGCGGCTGCCCAAGGTGCTCAAGGCCCCCGAGGGCCACACCTACGCCTGGACGGAGAACCCGCTCGGCGTCAACGGCTACTACCTGGTGTCCAAGGGCGAGAAGACGCCCTACCGGCTGAAGCTGCGCTCCGCCTCGTTCAACAACATCCAGGCGCTCACCGAGCTGTTGCCGGGCACCCTGGTCGCCGACATGGTGGCGATCCTGGGCTCGCTGTTCTTCGTCGTCGGGGACATCGACAAGTAGCGCGCGACGTGGCGGGCGGGGCCGGGCCCCGCCGGGCTCAGGAGACCGCGCCGCGCAGCTGTGCCACGTCGATCTGCTCGGTCTCGTCGTGCGCGGTGAGGTCGATGACCTTGCCGACGGCCTGGTTCGGCACCGCTCCCGTGCGGTGGGCGGCGAGCGCCTCCTCGCCGACGACGTCCGCGAGGTCCTCGTTCTGCACGGACTCGATCGCGGCGTTCGCCTTCTGGGCGTTCTGGGTGCCGAAGAAGTCGAAGTTGCCCTGCGGGACCGGCTGGCGGCGCGCGGCGTACGGGACGACGGCCGAGGCCGCCGCGATCGCGCGCGGCACCCGCACCGGCGCGATGGAGGCCGGGGTCTTCGCGCTCGGAAGAGCGGCGGCTTCGGTGGCCGGGGTCTTCGCCGGCGGAAGGGCGTCGGCTTCGGTGGCCGGGGCGGGCTGGGTGGTCGCGGGGCGGCGGTGCTGGTGGTCCGAGTGCGCGCCCGCCCCGGTGGCCGCCGCGTGCTTCCCCTGCGGGCCCTCCGCCTCCGTGTCCCGCTTCCGGTTCCGGTCCCCGACGGCCAGCTGCCGCTGCCGGACCGCCTCCACCGTCCGACGGGTCTCCTGGAGCGCCGCGTTGCGGGTGAGGTTCTTCAGGGCCTCGTCCGCGCGGCGGTACGACTCGGGGGTCGGCGTGGACCGCGCGGGCAGCAGCTCCTTGGGCGCCGCGGCCTCGATGGCGAGCTGCCTGCGGCCCTCCAGCGCGCTGGCCCGCTCGGTCTCGGCGTTGGCGTAACGGCGCAGCAGTCCGGCGTGCTCGCCGCGCAGCCCCGCGAGCTCCACGCGCTTGCGGCGGAGCTTGGTCTCCAGACGGGTGCGCAGCTCGCGCGACTCCTCCAGATCCTGCTCCAGCTCGGCTATCCGCTCCTCGGCCCGCCATTCGTCACTGGCACGGGCCCGGGTCAGCTCGGCGACCCGCAGCCCCGCCGCCCGGTCCCAGCTGCGCATCAGATACGCGCCGGTCACGGCGGCGGCCGCCACGGCGGCCACCAGGCCGCGCAGGACCAGGGGTTCGGCCAGCAGCCAGGCGCCTGCGGCACCGGCGACCGACACTCCCGCCACCACGGAAGGCGGCAGGATTCTGTGGAGGGGCGGCGAATGGCGGTGGCGTCCACGTGGCATGGCCTGAAATTTACCGTGTGTGCGCGCCACTTGGGGGGCCGCCCGGCAATCTGTTCTCCGCCGGTTACCTCGCGGCCCCCCGGAAGCTCTCCCCGCGGCCCTTTACCCGGAGATCGAGAACTACTTCTTGATCAGATCCTTCGACTCCAGATACTCCTTGGCCACATCGGCCGGCTTGGCCCGCTCGGCGTCGACCTTTCGGTTCAGCTCGGCGAGATCCTCCGTGGTGAGCGCTGCGGTGAGCTTGCCCAGCGCGGCGGCGATCTCCGGCGCACCCGCGTCCTTGGCATTCAGCACGGGAAGGACGTTGTCCGCGTTCTGGAGCTTCTTGTCGTCCTCCAGGAACACCAGCCCGTCCAGCACCGCGTCCGTGGTGGTCGTCAGGACCAGCTGGACCTTGCCGTCACGAACGGCCTGCTTGGACTGCGGGGTGCCGACGCCCTTGGGGTCGATACCCGTGACGTCGATGCCGTACGTCTTCTTCAGACCGGGGGCGCAGAACGGCCGCACCTCGCACTCGTCGCCCGCCGCGATCTTGACCTTGATCTTCGACTTCCCCAGATCGGAAAGCGTCTTCAGGCTGTTCTTCTCGGCGAATTCCTTCGAGACCGCGAAGGCGTTCTGATCGACGGCCTTCCCGGCCGGGAGGACCGTGAGGCCCAGCGGCTCGGCGAGCTGCTTCAGCGCGGAGACCGTCGCCTCGGCGTCCCCGGATGCCACCGGCTTCGCCTGGGCCTCGTCGGCCCCGTTGACCTTGGCGTTGAGGAATTCGGCGATCGTGGCCGCGTACTCCGGTACGACGTCGATCTCGCCCTTCTCCAGCGAGGGCTCGTACAGCTCACGGTTCTTCACCGTGGTGATCGAGGTGCTGTATCCGGCGTCGCCCAGGATCTGCGCGTACAGCTCGGCGAGCACCTTGGACTCGGTGAACGAGGCCGAGCCGACGACCAGGGAGCCCTTCTTCCCGTCACCGGCCGAGGAGCCCGAGCCGCCCTTCTCCTTCTCCAGGCTGTCGCCGCCGCAGGCCGCGAGCGACCCGGCCAGCGCCACCATGCCGATGACCGCTCCGGCTATCCGCGAGGTCCTGCTCATAAGTGTTGTTCTCCGTCCGAACAGAAGAAAAGTGACCAGAAGAAAAGTGACCAGTAGAAAGGTGATCGGAAACGAGGCGCCGCGGGACGCTCACGCGGGCCTGCGGCGGCGCAGCGGGGACAGCGCCCGGTCCAGCGCCACCAGCACGCCCTCCACGAGCAGGGCGAGACCGGCGACCAGGACGGCGCCCGCGAAGACCTGGGCGATGTCGTAGGTGTTGAACCCGGCGGTGATGATCCGGCCCAGCCCGCCGAGGCCGACCATCGCGGCGATCGACGCGGTGGCCACCACCTGGACCGCGGCGGACCGCAGCCCGGTCATGATCATCGGGTAGGCGAGCGGCAGCTCGACCCGGAAGAAGAGCTGCCCGCCCGACATCCCCATGCCGCGCGCGGCCTCCACCACGGCCCGGTCCACCTCCCGCATCCCGACATAGGCGTTGGTCAGCAGCGGCGGCACCGCGAACAGCACCAGCGCGATGATCGTGGGCCAGTACCCCGAGTTGCGCAGGGGCGTGACCATGAACAGGGCCAGCACCGCGAAGACCGGCACGGCCCGCCCCACGTTGGAGATGTTGACCGCGAGCGCGCCGCCCCTGCCGATGTGCCCCAGATACAGGGCGAGCGGCAGGGCTATCGCGCAGGCCACCGCGAGGGCGACCCCGCTCACGTACAGATGCTCGCCGAGCCGGTGCGCGGCCCCGCCGTCCCCCGACCAGTTGGCCCCGGTGGTCAGCCAGGTCCAGGCGTCGCCGATGACTCCCACGGGTCAGCCCACCTCCACCTTCGCCGGGGCGGACGCGGACGCCTCCGCCTTCACCGGGCCGGACGGCGGGACGACCGCCCCGGATATCCGGGTCCAGGGCGTCAGCAGCCGCTGGAGGCCGAGCAGCAGCAGGTCCGCCGCCACCGCGAGCAGCACGCACAGCACCGAGGCGGTGAGCACCTGGGCCTTGAAGAAGCTGGGCAGCGCGTCCTCGATGAGATTGCCGAGGCCGCCCTTGCCGACGAGCGAGCCGACCGTGGTCAGCGCGACCGTCGACACGGTGGCTATCCGCAGCCCCGCCATCACCGCGGGCAGCGCCAGCGGAAGCTCCACCTCCCACAGCAGCCGCGCCGGGCCGTACCCCATACCGCGGGCGGCTTCCCTGGCCTCCTGCGGCACCGCTTCGAGCCCCGCCAGGATGTTGCGCACGAGGATGGTCAGCGAATAGAGCACCAGGCCCGTGACGACGAGCGCGGCCGACAGCCCGAACAGGGGCAGCAGCAGCGAGAACATCGCCAGCGAGGGCACGGTGTAGAGCACGGTCGTCAGCCCGAGCACCGGTCCGGCGAACCGCCGGCCCCGACGGGCGAGCAGCGCCAGCGGAAAGGCGACCGCGAGCCCGATCAGCACCGAGACCACCGTGATCCCGATGTGCTGCACGGTCGCATCGGTCAACTCCTGGCTGCGGGAGCGGAGATACTCCCCGCAGATCCAGTCGTTCGTCACCAGGCAACTCTGCTCGGCCATCCGCCCCTCACCTCCTGCTTTCCTCCCGCCGGCCCGGATCGCCCCGGATCGAACTGATGACTGGCGAGCCTATCCTCGACCACTGACAATCGCGGAGGCTGTCGCATTCCGGCAACATGCCCTTCACAGAACGCCCTCCACAATGGGGAACCATGATCCGTTTCGAGCACGTCACCAAGCGGTACGCCGACGGCACCACCGCCGTCGACGACCTTTCCTTCGAGGTCGCCGAGGGTGAACTGGTCACGCTCGTCGGACCTTCCGGTTGTGGCAAGACGACCACCATGAAGATGGTGAACCGGCTGATCGAACCGACCGAGGGCGGGATATTCCTCGACGGGGACGACATATCCACCATCGACCCCGTCCGACTGCGCCGCCGCATCGGCTATGTGATCCAGCAGGTGGGCCTCTTCCCGCACAAGACCGTGCTGGAGAACACCGCGACCGTTCCCCATCTGCTCGGCTGGAAGCGCGGAAAGGGACGCGAACGCGCCGCCGAACTCCTCGACCTCGTCGGACTCGATCCGTCCGTTTATGGCGACCGCTATCCGGAACAGCTTTCCGGCGGCCAGCGCCAACGCGTGGGCGTGGCCCGCGCATTGGCCGCGGATCCGCCCGTTCTCCTGATGGACGAGCCTTTCGGAGCGGTCGATCCGGTCGTCCGCGAACGGCTCCAGAACGAATTCCTCAAACTCCAGGCCCAGGTCCGCAAGACCGTGCTGTTCGTCACCCACGACATCGAGGAGGCCGTCCGCCTCGGCGACCGGATCGCCGTCTACGGGCAGGGCCGCATCGAGCAGTTCGACTCCCCCGCCACCGTGCTCGGCGCCCCCGCGACCCCGTACGTGGCCGACTTCGTCGGCGCGGACCGCGGGCTCAAGCGGCTCTCGGTGACGCCCATCGAGGAGAGCGACCTCGACCAGCCGCCGGTCGTCCACCTCGACGACCCGCTGGCCGCCGCCACCGAACGGCTCAGGTCCCAGGGCGCGCGCTGGGCGGTCGTCCTGGACGGCCGCGACAACCTCCACGGCTGGATCCCCGCCGACGCGACCGCCGACGCCACGGCCAAGGACACCGTCCGCGAACACGCCCGCCGCATGGAGGCCTGGCTTCCGCTCGGCGCGCCCCTCAAGCAGGCCTTCGCCACCATGCTCCAGCACGACGCGGGCTGGATCGCGGTCATCGACAAGGAGAGCGAGGGCCGCTTCCTCGGCGTACTGACCCCCGCCCGGCTGCACGAGGCGCTGCGCCGCTCGATCGACGCGGACGCCCAGGACGTACCGCGCGCCGAGGTCGCCGTGGAGACGGTGGCGACACTCGCCACGGACGGCTGACCGGCCGGGCTCAGTTCTCGCCGAGGCGGGCGCTCAGCCACTCCAGGGCCGGCGGGATCTCCCGCCGCCAGGTCGTGAAGTTGTGCCCGCCGCTGTCCAGCACGATGGACGACACCTTCGCGGGCGCCTTCACCTTCTCGATGAACGTCATCGTGTCGCCGAGGTTGTCCTCGCCCTCCCGTGACGTCGTCACCAGGAACGAACCGCCCGACGGCGGCCGGTTCTCCAGGGTCCACATCAGGTCGGCGCGGTCGCGCAGCTCGCCTTGGCCGTGGAACAGATCGCCCGTCGTCGGGTCCTCGGCGGCCTTGTAGTACGCGGAGAGCCCGGCGCTCGCCGCGTACCGGTCCGGGTGGTGCAGCCCGATCTTCAACGCGCAGTAGCCGCCGGTCGAGTTGCCGATGATGCCCCAGTTACGGGCCTTCTTCCCGACCCGGTAGGACCCGGCGATGGCCTCGGGAAGGTCCTTCGCGAAGAACGTCTCGGTCTGCGGGCCCTTCGGAACGTCCACGCACTCGGTGTCCCGGGGCGGCGCGACCGTCGGCCGCAGCATCACCAGGATCATCGGCTGCGCCTTGCCCGCCTTCACCCGCTCGTGCGCGGTCTGCGGATAGCGCAGCCCCTTCAGCAGGTTCTCCGCCGTGCCCGGATAGCCGGTGAGGACCACGACCGCCGGGAACTTCCGCCCGGCGTAGGCCGCCTGGAAGTACTCCGGCGGCAGATAGACGTACGCCGGTGACTCGATGCCCGAGGTCCGCCCCGAGACCACCACCTTGTCGATCCGCCCGCCGACCGCCGGCACCCGGCCGCCCGGCACGTCCGGGTGCTGGGAGTCGATCCGCGTCATGTGCCGCGGGCCGGGCCCGTTCCCCGCATGGTCGGAGACCACGCCGAGCTCCTGCTGCCGACCGAAGAGGTCGGCCCAGGAACCGTAGAAGAGGAAGGCGTTGTTGGCCGCCAGACCCACCGCCGCGAACAGCGTCAGCTGGGTCGCCAGGAGCAGCCCGATCCGGCCCGACACCGCGGCGGCGCCGGGCCGGGCCAGGCGCGGCCAGAACCGGACCGTGGCGGCGAAGAGCGCGACGGCCAGCACCGCCACGACGGCGAGGACTGCTGTGCTGGTGAGACCCATGAGTGAGCTTTCTCTGCGATTCCGTACAAGGGACGAGAGGGGACGGGAACGGGAAATTTCCGGAATGTGGGTGAACCCTCGCTCCGCAACCCACGTCCTAGAGGGCGCACATCGTCCGTGGGGCTCCGGCCGGCGGACTCAACGAATCTCTCGCGAAGCCACGGGAAACGATGTCTGTCACGCTAGATGGGGATAATTCGGTGTCGGTTCCGCAGCGCGTCCGCCGGTTGTTCCGCGGGCCGCGCCCCGAATCCGTACCGGCTCTCGTCGGTACCGCCTGCACCGTCGTCGGGCTGATCGACGTCGCCGCCGGGGTCTTCCCGCGCTTCCGGCACAGCCGGATGCACACCCTGGCCGAAGTGCTCCCCGGGGCGCTCGGCCCGTTCGCCGCCGCGCTCTCGCTGAGCGCCGGTGTGCTCCTGCTGCTGCTCGCGCACGGGCTGAAGCGGCACAAGCGGCGGGCCTGGCGGGCGGCGGTGGCCCTGCTGCCCGCGGGGGCCGTGGCGCAGTTCGCGTACCGCCACTCGATCATCGGGGTGCTCGTCTCGCTGACGCTCTGCGCTCTGCTGGTGCGCCACCGGGACCAGTTCCGGGCGCTGCCCGACCCGCGCAGCCGCTGGCGCGCGCTCGCCAACTTCGTCCTCCTGGGCGCCGGTTCGCTGGGGCTCGGGCTGATCATCGTCAGCGTCCACCCCGGCCGGGTCGTCGGCGACCCGTCCATCGCCGACCGCCTCCAGCACGTGCTGTACGGCCTGTTCGGCGTCGAGGGGCCCGTCGACTACGCCGGGCGGACCACCTGGACGGTGGCGTACTCGCTGGGCGCGCTCGGCCTGCTGACCGCCGTCACCACCATCTACCTCGCCTTCCGCCCCGAGCACCCGGCCGCCCGCCTCACCGAGGACGACGAGAGCCGGCTGCGGGCCCTGCTGGAGCGGCACGGCGGCCGGGACTCGCTCGGCCACTTCGCGCTCCGCCGCGACAAGGGCGTCGTCTTCTCCCCCAGCGGCAAGGCGGCCGTCTGCTACCGGGTCGTCTCCGGGGTGATGCTGGCCGGCGGCGACCCCATCGGCGACGTGGAGGCCTGGCCCGGCGCGATCGAGCGCTTCATGGACGAGGCGCAGGCGCACTCCTGGACGCCCGCCGTGATGGGCTGCAGCGAGACCGGCGGCCAGGTCTGGACCCGCGAGACCGGGCTCACCGCCCTGGAGCTGGGCGACGAGGCGGTGGTGGACGTGGCGGATTTCTCCCTCGCCGGGCGCGCCATGCGTAACGTGCGCCAGATGGTCAAGCGCATCGAACGCAACGGCTACGAGACCCGGGTCCGGCGGGCACGCGACATCGGCGACACCGAACTGGACCGGATCCGCCGGGCCGCCGCCGACTGGCGCGGCACCGACACCGAGCGCGGCTTCTCCATGGCGCTCGGCCGGATCGGCGACCCTGCCGACGGCGACTGCGTGATCGCCACCGCCCACCTGCCCGGCTCCGGTACGGAGGACTCCCCGCACGGCGACCTGAAGGCCGTCCTCCACTTCGTCCCCTGGGGCCACGACGGGATGTCCCTGGAGCTGATGCGCCGCGACCGCGCGGCCGACCCCGGCATGAACGAGCTGCTGATCGTCGCCTCGCTCCAGGCCGCCGAGAAGCTCGGCGTCGCCCGGGTCTCGCTGAACTTCGCGATGTTCCGCTCCGCGCTGGCCCGCGGCGAGCGGCTGGGCGCGGGACCGGTGCTGCGCTGCTGGCGAGGGCTGCTGATCTTCCTCTCGCGCTGGTTCCAGATCGAGTCGCTGTACAAGTTCAACGCCAAGTTCAAGCCGCGCTGGGAGCCCCGCTTCGTGGTCTTCCGCACCAGCCGCGACCTGCCCCGCATCGGGATCGCCGCGATGCAGGCGGAGGGCTTCGTGAACCTCTCGCTGCCCCGCCCGTTCCGCCCCCGCAGGCGCCGCCCGTGCGGCCACGCGCGGGGCACGGGGCCGGAGCAGCACGAGGTGAGCGCGGTATAGACGGGGTGGACACCCCATAGTCTGGTCGTATGAGTACGTCACGCGCGCGGGGCACGATCCGAGGACTGCCGGAGTGGGACCGCTGTGCGGTCATGGGGGTCGTCAACGTGACGCCCGACTCCTTCTCCGACGGCGGCCGCTGGTTCGACACCACGGCCGCGGTCAAGCACGGTCTGCACCTGGTGTCCGAGGGCGCGGACCTGGTCGACGTGGGCGGTGAGTCGACCCGCCCCGGCGCCAGCCGGGTGGACGAGGCCGAGGAGCTGCGCCGGGTGATCCCGGTCGTCAGGGGGCTGGCCTCCGAGGGCGTCACCGTCTCCGTGGACACCATGCGCGCCCGTGTCGCCGAGCAGGCCGTCGCCGCCGGGGCCGTCCTGGTCAACGACGTCAGCGGCGGCCTGGCCGACCCGGGCATGATCCCGGCCGTCGCCGCGAGCGAGGTCCCGTTCGTCGTGATGCACTGGCGCGGCTTCAGCGAGTCGATGAACAGCCGCGCGGTGTACGAGGACGTGGTCGCCGAGGTCCTCGACGAGCTGCGGCAGCGGATGGACGCGGTGATCGCGGGCGGGGTCGCCCCGGAGCGCGTCGTGATCGACCCGGGCCTCGGCTTCGCGAAGGACGCCGCCCACGACCTGTCGCTCGTCGCGCACCTGACCGAGCTGCACGCCCTGGGCCGCCCGCTGCTGGTGGCCGCCTCCCGCAAGCGTTTCCTCGGCCATGTCCTGGCCGGTACGGGCTCCGCCCCGCCGCCCGCCCGCGAACGCGACGCGGCGACCGCGGCCGTCTCCGCGCTGTCCGCGCAGGCCGGCGCCTGGGCCGTACGGGTCCACGAGGTACGGGCCACCGCCGACGCCGTCCGCGTCGCGCGCGCGGTCGAGGGAGCCGCGTGAACGAGGAACACGCACGGGCCGCCGCCGACATCGCGGAGGTCGAGGCGGCCAACACCGGCTTCTACGAGGCGCTGGAACGCGGCGACTACGAGGACCTCACCGACCGCTGGCTGCCGGGCGAGGACCTCACCGTCTCCTGCGTCCACCCCGGCTGGCCGGTGCTCACCGGCCGGGGCGAGGTGCTGCGCAGCTACGCCCTGATCATGGCGAACACCGAGTACATCCAGTTCTTCCTCACCGACGTCAACATCTCGATGACCGGCGACATGGCGCTGGTCACCTGCACCGAGAACATCCTCAGCGGCGGCCCCGCCGAGGACGGCAGCGCGCTCGGCCCGCTCGTGGGCCAGCTGGTCGTCGCCACGAACGTGTTCCGGCGCACCGCCGACGGCTGGAAGCTCTGGTCCCACCACGGGTCGCCCGTCCTGACGGAATCCGACGAGGACGACGACGAGGAAACGGCCTCCTGAGGAGGAAACACCCTCCCGAGTGGGTACGGGACCGATAGGGGTTGGAACGCCGAACGCCGGGTATGGGCGGCTATCAGCCAGGTGAGGTGCTGTCCATGGCCCCCACGGGCGAGCACTGTCGGTGCTCGCAGGTAGATTCGAAAGAAGGCACCTCGCCGCCCGCACGCGGCCGGGTGCCTCTCGACCAACGACAGCAGGAGTGATTCGCGTGGATCGTGTCGCGCTGCGCGGCCTCAAGGCCCGTGGGCACCACGGTGTCTTCCCCCGGGAGCGGGAAGAGGGCCAGACCTTCATCGTCGACCTGGTGCTCGGCCTCGACACCCGCCCCGCGGCAGCCACCGACGACCTGGCCCGCACCGTGCACTACGGCGTGGTGGCCGAGGAGGTCGTCGACGTGGTGACGGGCGAGCCGGTCGATCTGATCGAGACGCTCGCCGAGCGCATCGCCCAGCAGTGCCTGAAGCACGAAGGCGTCCAGGAGGTCGAGGTGGTGGTGCACAAGCCGGACGCGCCGATCACCGTCCCCTTCGACGACGTGACCATCACCATCACCCGGAGCCGAGCATGACTGCATTTTCCACCGAAGGGCAGAGCGACCCGACCGTCCAGCCGGTCCCGACCGCCGTCGTCCGGCAGGTGGACGCGGCGGACGTCACGCTCTCCAACCCCAAGATGGCCGTGATCTCCCTCGGCTCCAACCTGGGCAACCGCCTGGAGACCCTCCAGGGGGCCGTCGACGCCCTGGAGGACACCCCGGGCCTGCGGGTCAAGGCCGTTTCCCCGGTGTACGAGACGGAGCCCTGGGGCGTCGAGGCGGACAGCCAGCCGTCGTACTTCAACGCGGTCATCCTCGTGAAGACGACCCTGCCCCCCGCCTCCCTGCTGGAGCGCGGCCAGGCCGTCGAGGAGGCCTTCGACCGGGTCCGCGAGGAGCGCTGGGGCCCGCGCACCATCGACGTCGACATCGTGTCGTACGCCGACGTCCTCTCCGACGACCCGGTGCTCACGCTCCCCCACCCGCGCGCCCACGAGCGGGCCTTCGTCCTCGCCCCCTGGCACGACGTGGACCCCGAGGCCCAGCTGCCCGGCGCCGGGCCGGTGGCCCAGCTGCTCGCGGCGGTCGGCCGCGACAGCGTGCTGCCCCGCGCCGACCTGGAACTGCGCCTGCCGGAGTAATCGTTAGGCTCGACGGACGGTGGTCCGGCGCACGGCCGGACCGGGCACAGGCGGCGCGAAGGGCGGCTCACTCGGTGAAGCAACTACGGCTCGGGGTACTGGCGGGCCTCTTCGCCGCCGCCGGTGTCCTCTCCTGGGGCGGAGCCCGCCTCTGGGACTCCTTCGGCACCCTGCCGAGCGTCCCGCTGGCCGCGTCGATCGTGCTCGCCGTGATCGCGGTGATCCTCCTCGCGACCGCCCTCTCCACCCGCACCCGCCTCCGCGCCCAACGCGAACGCCGCCCCGGCGCCAAGGGCGTGGAGCCCCTGTTCGCGGCCCGCGCGGTCGTCTTCGGCCAGGCGAGCGCCCTGGTGGCCGCCCTGGTCGCCGGCATGTACGGCGGCACGGGCGTCTTCCTCCTGAGCTACCTCGACATCCCGCCCCGCCGCGACCAGGCGATCTACGCGGGCGCGGCGGTGATCGCCGCCATCGGCGTCATCGCGGCCGCCCTCTTCCTGGAACGCGTCTGCCGCCTCCCGGAGGACGGCAACGACCACGACGGCACGGGCACGGCGGCGGCGTAACGCAGGACGCGGGTTCGCCGCGCCGGTCACGTCGCCGCGCGGACCAGGTGCCCGTTGACCAGGAACGTGGGATGCGGCCGGAGCCGGTATCCGTACAGAGTGAACGGCTTGCCTGGCGCGGGGCGAGGTCGCACGGACTCGACGGTCACCCAGTCGGCTTCCACGGGATCGGCGTCGTGATGCTCCGGCCGGAACGTGCCGCGCGCCGCCCAGCGGTCCACCACGACCAGGTGCGATGCGAGGCCCTTCCTCGCCGGGGTGAACCGTGCGCCGATGATCTCGGCGAGGTCGACGAGGAACGGCACGTTGGCGCTGACCAGGGTCCGGCCGGCCCAGTGCTTGGCACGGCACCCGTCACCGTCCGCGTATCCGTCGAGGAAGCCGTCGAAGACCTCGCGGTCCCGCAGCACGACCCGGGGAAACGCCTGCCTCATGTGGTGCGCGTCGCCGCCGGCGTACTGGCGCAGGGCGTCGGCGAGGTAGGAGGACACCACCCGGACCCGGAAGACCGGGACATCCCGGCCCAGGTACCCGGAGGGCCGCACGACGGGCTGAAGCCGTGCCTCCAGGCCTGTCGCCTCGGTGAGGGACCTCGCGTAGCGGGTGGCGAACGCCTCGTCGTTCACGACGAGCGAGACGTAGTTCCTGCCCACCGTGCCGTCCGCGCAGGTGGCCCCCACGAAATAGCCGAACGCGTATCCCATGCGGAACGTGAGCCGTTCGCGGCAGATTTTACGCGCGTGGGTCCACGCGACGGTGCTGCCTGTCGCGTCCTCGGCACGGGTCCAGCCACCCGGCGTGGCCAGCAGAAAGTCCCCGGAGACCGTGAAGGCCGCATGGCTCGTGACGACCTCCACGGCTGCCCTCGCCTTGACGGCCGTGACGTCCGTGACCGTCGTCTGTGCCGCGCGGGACCCGTCCAGCGTCCACAGCCTGGTGCCGACGGCGATCTCCCGGGCCTGGAGACGCCCTCCCACCGCGTTCACGGTCTGCTTGCTCGGTAACCCATCGATCATGCGGCGCTCCCCGGCCTGTTCACCATCACAGGCCGGGGAGCGTATCGGGCACCACTGACAAAGCGGGCTAGCGCGCCAATATGAGGCTCATCGCCTCGGCTCGGGTCGAAGCATCGCGCAGCTGTCCGCGTACGGCCGACGTCGTGGTCTTCGCGCCGGGCTTACGGATGCCCCGTACCGACATGCACATGTGCTCGGCCTCGATCACCACGATCGCGCCCCGCGCCTCCAGGATCCGCATGAGCGAGTCCGCCACCTGTGTGGTGAGACGTTCCTGTACCTGGGGCCTGCGGGCGAAGACGTCCACCAAGCGGGCCAGCTTCGACAGGCCGGTGATCTTCCCCGTGTCGGCCGGGATGTACCCGACGTGTGCGACACCGTGGAAAGGCAGGAGGTGGTGCTCGCAGAGCGACATGATCTCGATGTCCTTCACCAGGACCATCTCGTCGTGCCCGAGATCGAACGTCGTGGTGAGCACATCCTCGGGTTCCTGCCGCAGACCGGCCAGAATCTCCTTGTACGCCCGCGCCACCCGCCCCGGCGTCTCCCGCAAGCCCTCGCGGTCCGGGTCCTCTCCGACGGCGATCAGCAGTTCGCGTACGGCCGCCTCGGCCCGCTTCTCGTCGAATTCGCCGATCGAACCCTGGCCGTCCAACGTCACCGGGTCGGTCATCTGTGCCTCGTTCCTCTGTGCTGTCCGATGCACGGATTGCGCTCGAACCTCGCAGGCATACGGAAAAGCCGCGCCCCCACAGGCTAAAACCTGGGGGGCGCGGCTTCCATTCCGGGACCGGGTCGGCCCCCGTGACGGAGGTCTCACCGGAGTCGGTCCGGGGCTAGCTCTCGGGACGGTCCTCGGGGATCGCCTCGGTGGACGGGGCGATGTCCTTCGTCAGGTCCGTCGGGGCGATCTCCGGCGGGGTGGCCGAACCGTTGGCGACCGAGGCGCCGTTGGTGAGGGCCAGTTCCTTGGGAGAGAGGACCGGGGGTCGCGTCGACGGGGTGCGTCGGGCGGATCCGGTCCATGCCGGGCGGGCGGGGCGCTTCACGATCGGGGCGAAGATCTCCGCGATCTCGTCCTTGCCCAGCGTCTCCTTCTCCAGGAGTTCGAGCACCAGGGTGTCGAGGATGTCGCGGTTCTCGACGAGGATCTCCCACGCGTCGTTGTGGGCGGTCTCGATGAGCTTCTTGACCTCCTCGTCGACCAGTGCCGCGACCTCTTCGGAGTAGTCGCGCTGGTGGCCCATCTCGCGGCCCAGGAAGGGCTCCGAGTTGTCGCCGCCGAACTTGATCGCGCCGAGGCGCTCCGTCATGCCGTACTGCGTGACCATCGCGCGGGCCGTTGCCGTGGCCTTCTCGATGTCGTTCGCGGCGCCGGTGGTCGGGTCGTGGAAGACCAGCTCCTCGGCCGCGCGCCCGCCCAGCATGTACGCCAGCTGGTCGAGCATCTCGTTGCGGGTCGTGGAGTACTTGTCCTCCTCCGGGAGCACCATCGTGTAACCGAGGGCGCGGCCGCGGGAGAGGATCGTGATCTTGTGGACCGGGTCCGACTGGGGGGAGGCCGCCGCGACCAGGGCGTGTCCGCCCTCGTGGTACGCGGTGATCTTCTTTTCCTTCTCGGACATGATCCGGGTCCGCTTCTGCGGGCCCGCCACGACACGGTCGATCGCCTCGTCGAGGCTCTCGTTGTCGATGAGCTTCTTGTCGCTGCGCGCCGTCAGGAGCGCCGCTTCGTTGAGCACGTTCGACAGGTCGGCACCGGTGAAGCCGGGCGTGCGCCGGGCGACGGCGCCGAGGTCGACACCCTCCGCGACGGGCTTGCCCTTCTGGTGCACCTTGAGGATCTCCAGGCGGCCCTGCATGTCCGGGCGGTCGACCGCGATCTGGCGGTCGAAACGTCCCGGGCGCAGCAGCGCCGGGTCGAGGATGTCCGGGCGGTTCGTGGCGGCGATCAGGATGACGCCGCCCTTCACGTCGAATCCGTCCATCTCGACGAGCAGCTGGTTGAGGGTCTGCTCGCGCTCGTCGTGACCGCCGCCCATGCCGGCGCCGCGGTGGCGGCCGACGGCGTCGATCTCGTCGACGAAGACGATCGCCGGGGCGTTCGCCTTGGCCTGCTCGAAGAGGTCGCGCACGCGGGAGGCGCCGACGCCGACGAACATCTCGACGAAGTCGGAACCGGAGATCGAGTAGAACGGCACGCCCGCTTCGCCGGCGACGGCGCGTGCGAGCAGCGTCTTGCCCGTACCGGGCGGCCCGTAGAGCAGGACGCCCTTGGGGATCTTGGCGCCGACGGCCTGGAACTTCGCCGGCTCCTGGAGGAACTCCTTGATCTCGTGGAGCTCTTCGACCGCCTCGTCGGACCCCGCCACATCGGCGAAGGTCGTCTTGGGGGTGTCCTTGGTGATCAGCTTGGCCTTGGACTTGCCGAACTGCATGACCTTGGAACCGCCGCCCTGCATCTGATTCATCAGAAACAGGAAGACGACCACGATGAGGACGAAGGGCAGCAGCGAGAGGAGGATCGAGATGAACGGGGACTGCTTCGACGGCGAGATGGTGTAACCCTTCTCGATGTCACCCGCCTCGAACTTCGTCTGGAGCGTGTCGGCGAGCTCGACGCCCTGGTTGCCGATGTAGCTCGCCTGGAACTTGCTGCCGGACTCGCCTTCGAGCTTCTGGCCCTTCTTCAGCTCGATCTTGACCATTTGTTCGTCACCGGTGGTCAGCTTGGCCTGCTCCACCTGGTCCTTGCTGATCGCCTGGATCACCTTGCCGGTGTCCACCGTCTTGTGGCCGCCCGACGAGCCGACGACCTGCATCAACACGACCACGGCGAGGACGGCCAGCACGATCCACATGACCGGCCCACGGAAGTATCGCTTCACGTCCATCCATACGGAGCGAAGACGCCCCGTCCCTCCTGCCCGTAGGTAAATGCTGCTGTTTGAAAAGACTGTTCTTCGGACGGTACCCCAGCATCGTCACCCGCGACTGCCGGGTACGGCGGAGAAACCTGCTTTCGAAGCTCCAACGGCCCGCGGGCAGTGAGGGTTCCCCGGCGGGTCGGCCGGGGTCAGCCGCCGTAGACGTGCGGGGCGAGCGTGCCGACGAAGGGCAGGTTGCGGTACTTCTCCGCGTAGTCCAGCCCGTAGCCGACGACGAACTCGTTGGGGATGTCGAAACCGATCCACTTCACATCGATCGCGACCTTTGCGGCATCCGGCTTGCGCAGCAGGGTGCAGACCTCCAGCGAGGCCGGCTCCCGGGAGCCCAGGTTGGACAGCAGCCAGGACAGCGTCAGGCCGGAGTCGATGATGTCCTCGACGATCAGGACGTGCTTGCCCTTGATGTCGGTGTCGAGGTCCTTGAGGATCCGGACGACGCCGGAGGACTGGGTGCCCGCTCCGTACGAGGAGACGGCCATCCAGTCCATCGTGACGGGGGTGGACAGCGCGCGCGCCAGGTCCGCCATGACCATCACCGCGCCCTTGAGCACGCCGACGATGAGCAGGTCCTTGCCCGCGTACTCCGCGTCGATCTTCGCGGCCAGCTCGACGAGCTTCGCGTCGATCTCTTCCTTGGTGAGGAGCACCGACTGAAGGTCGGTACCCATGTCCTTCTCGTTCACCCACGTCTCTTTCTGTGCTGCCGACGGCCCGGCCCGCCGGTCCGGGGTGCCCGGGCCGGCGGCGGTTCGTCTGCACTTCAGCCGCTTGCGCGTCAGCTCTGCCGAATGACCAGTCTGCCACCCTGCCGCATCGCTTCGACGCGGCCGGGCAGGTTGATGGCGCGCTGGCCGCGCCAGCCGGTGATCAGGCGGTCGACTTCTTCGAGGTGCCGGGCGAAGAGCGAGCCGGCGGGCGCCCCGGCCTCGATCAGTGCGCGGCGCAGCACCCGGCGGCGTACCGCGGGGGGCAGGACGTAGAGCTTGGCGCACTCCAGCCGGCCGGTGTCGTCGCGTACGGAGAGCTCGGCCTCGGCGGCCCAGGTGTCCAGGGCGTCGGCGTCGTCGCGGGAGAGCTGGGCGGTGCGGGCGAGGGCTTCGACGACGCCTTTGCCGAGCGCCTTCTCCAGGGCGGGCAGGCCTTCGTGGCGGAGCCGGGAGCGGGTGTAGGCGGGGTCGATGTTGTGCGGGTCGTCCCAGACGGGCAGCGACTGGACCAGGCAGGCCTTGCGGGCGGTCTGCCGGTCGAGCTGGAGGAAGGGGCGGCGGTAGCGGCCGGCGGGCCCGGAGGCGGCGGCCATGCCGGAGAGCGAGCGGATGCCGGAGCCGCGGGCGAGGCCGAGGAGGACGGTCTCGGCCTGGTCGTCGCGGGTGTGGCCGAGCAGGACTGCGGCGGCGCCATGGCGCTCGGCGGCGGCGTCCAGCGCGGCGTAACGGGCGTCGCGGGCAGCGGCCTCGGGGCCTCCCTCGCGCCCGACGTGCACGGCGACGGCCTCGACGGGGTCGAGGTCCATGGCGGTGAGCCGGGTGACGACCTCGGCGGCGCGGAGGCCGGATCCCGGCTGGAGGTTGTGGTCGACGGTGACGCCGCCGGCCCGGACGTCGAGTTTGCGGGCCTCGAACGCGAGGGCGGAGGCGAGCGCCATGGAGTCGGCGCCGCCGGAGCAGGCGACGAGGACGAGCGGGGTGTCGGGCCGTTCGGGGAGGGCGGCGCGGGGGGCGCCCGCGGTGCCGGCCTCGGCGTAGCGGGAGCGGGCGGCGTGCGCGGGGCGCCTGGCCGCTTCGGCGGGCCGTTCGTGGTCGGCGTGCCGGTGGAATTCGGTGAGTACGTCGTGGAGTACGCGGCGGACCGCCAGGCGTATCGCCGCGACCGCAGGATGGGGACCCATGTCCGGTGCCCTTCGTGGAGTTCGGGAGGAGCGTCGAGCGCCGGAACGCGTGAGTCCCGTCACTCAGAGTGCGTCGATGGTGACAGAGGCAAGCTGTTCATCGAGCATTGCACGCCTTCCCATGCCCCTATGGTCCCTCGGATGGGTGATTGGAGGGCCAATTTGGGTCCGCGGGCCGCCTGATGGTCAGGATTCGGCCTTACGGTGCACCCGCGCGACCCAGTCGGCGGGCTTGGCGATCTCGGCCTTGGTCGGCAGGGTGTTCGGTGAGGTCCAGACGCGGTTGAAGCCGTCCATGCCGACCTCGTCGACGACCGATCGTACGAACTTCTCGCCGTCCTTGTACTGCCGGAGCTTGGCGTCCAGGCCGAGGAGCTTGCGCAGGGCCTGGTCGAGGCGGCCGGCGCCCTGGGCGCGGCGCTGCTGGAACTTCTCCCGGATCTCGGAGACGGAGCCGACGACGTCGGGGCCCACGCCGTCCATCACGTAGTCCGCGTGGCCCTCCAGGAGGGACATGACGGCGGTGAGGCGGCCGAGCACCTCGCGCTGGGCGGGGGTCTGGACGATGTCGACGAGGCTGCGGCTGTCGCTCTCGCCCTGTTCGCCCTCGGGGCGGCCGCCGGAGAGCGACTGGGCGGCTTCGCGGAGGCGTTCCACGAAGGTCATCGGGTCGACGTCGGTCTCGTCGAGGAACGTCTGGATCTCGCCCTGGAGGTGGTCGCGGAGCCAGGGCACGCCGGTGAACTGGGTGCGGTGGGTCTCCTCGTGGAGGGCGACCCAGAGCCGGAAGTCGTGCGGGTCGACGTCCAGCTCGCGTTCGACGTGGACGATGTTCGGGGCGACGAGGAGCAGCCTGCCGCCGCCGTTCGCGGAGGCGGGCAGGTCTCTGGTGGCGGGGGCGAAGGTCTCGTACTGGCCGAGCACCCGGGAGGCGAGGAACGAGAGCAGCATGCCCAGCTCGACGCCGGTGACCTTGCCGCCGACCGCGCCGAGGACGGCGCCGCCGGGCCCGCCGGAGCGGCGGCTCTCCATCTTGGTGAGCAGGGGGCGCAGCAGCTCGCGGAAGCCGGCGACGTTGGCCTTGATCCAGCCGGGTCGGTCGACGACGAGGACGGGGGTGTCCTCGGGTTCGGTGCCCTCGGGGATCATCCGGGTGAAGAGCCGGACGTGTTCCTCCGAGGCCTTGGCGTGCCGCCGGAGCTCCGCGACGACGGCGCGGGCCTCCTCGCGGCTGATGTCGGGCCCGGGCCGCACGAGCCGGGTCGCGGTCGCCACCGCGAGATTCCAGTCGACCATCTCGGCACCACCGATGCTCGTCATGCGTCAACCGTACGTGAGCCTGTCGTCCCTTGGTGCGGTCTTGCAGGGCTCTTCGGCTGACGGCAGGCCCCGGGGCCTGCCGTCAGCCGCCCGTTCCGGCGAGGGCGGTGGCCAGGGCGTCGAGGGCGGGTTCGGCCTGGGTCGCGTGGAGGCTGCCGGAGGCGAGGAAGGCGAAGGCGAGGAGCCGGCCCTGTCGGTCGACGACGGTTCCGGCGAGGGCGTTGACGCCGTTGAGGGTGCCGGTCTTGGCGCGGATCAGGCCGGTGCCTCCGGCGTCCTTCTCGTAGCGGCCGTCCAGGGTGCCGCTGAAGCCGGCGATCGGGAGGCCGGTGAGGACGGGGCGCAGTCCGGGGCGGTCGGGGTCGGCGGCGCGGGCGAGGAGGGCGGTGAGGAGGGC
>MUNB01000118.1 GCA_002154345.1 Streptomyces griseus | reverse complement strand
CCCCGTAGCCCAGCCCCCAGCAGGTTGGCGGAAACCGGCCCCGCACCGCGGCCGGTCCGGGACGATCCCCGGATGGACACCGAACTCACCATCGCCGCCGTCGGTACGGGCGGCGCTCTCCTCGGCGCGCTCATCGGCGGAGGCGCCGCCCTCATGGCCGCGAAGCAGGGCTACAAGGGGGCGCTGGAAGCCGTAGCGCGTACCGCCCAGCACGACGCCCACCGGGCGTTCCTCGACGCCACACACAGCTACTGGACATCGGCAAGGGGCGCGGTCCGCGCGGCCATCGAGCTGACCGAAGCGTGCATCGCCGAGGAGACCGGCGACACCCCCGACCTGTCCCCGGCCGAACGGCAACGCCACCGCATCACCGTCAGCGTCGTAGCCGCCCCCGACAAGATCGACGCCGCGACCCAAGCCGTGCACCAGGCCGGGCCGCCCGTCGTCCACGAAGCCGCCCGGACCGTCCTCGCCGCAGCCCGGAACGTCCGCCGAGTCTTCAACGACGTCGAAGTGACCGAAGACCAGGGGCAGGGCCATCACACCGTCCGCCTCGACCCGTCCGACCCCGCCGACGCGGTCCGTGAACTCAAGGCGGCCATGGACGCCTTCGCTGCGGCGGCAGGGAAGCACGGCGGCCACCAAGGAGCCCTGATCACCTAGCAGGCCCGGCGGGCACGGCCACCCGTGCCCGCCGGAACCGGACAGCCCTCCGGCTTATGTCGCAGCTATGTCGCACACGGCCCGTACCGGTCCGCCACACTGAGGGGGTGAAGCTGCCCCGCGTGGAGTGCCCGAAGTGCCAACGCCCTACGGCCGTCGCCCCGAAGTCCGGCTCGCTCACCCAAGGCCGGCTGTGGCGGCACGACGACGCGAGTGCGCGCCGCGACCCCGAAGGGTTCCTCGTGTCGTGCTCGGAGTCGCTGAGCACCGTCGACCTCCCGGAGGCTGGCCGCCAGATGGTGTTCGATCTCGACATCCCGGACCCGGCGACCGCACCCGAGCCCGAGCCCGGCCCGCTGGACACCTACGCCCTGTTCTGACCCCCCGCCCCCTGTGATCAGAACAGGGACCTGAGCTGGGACAACGCCCCCGGGAAGTGATCACCGGGTTGGTCTATCATCCGCCGCTGCACTCGCCGGATGATCAGCCATCGGGGTTCCTCTTGCTCACTCTCGTAGAACTCGCCGTCCTCGCCGCCGCCGGATACCGCGGCACGCAGCTCCTCGTCCACGACTCGATCCTTGACCCGGCACGGGACCGGATCGAAGGCTGGTTCCAGAAGAAGCCCGAGTCGAAGGCCCGCGAGCTGGTCGTGACGCTGATCTCGTGCGTCTACTGCACCGGCTGGTGGGTGTCCGGTGCCGTCCTCGCCACGTACCTCCTCGCCGCCGGCCGGTGGCACGACGCCCCCCTCCTGATCCACGGCCTGGAGTGGCTCGCCGTCGCCGGTGCCGCCGTCGCGATCAACCGGTGGGACGACTCCCTCAAGGGCCACTGATGGCGCAGTCCGGCCGCACGCTGACGGCCGCCGCGTCCCGGTACACCAGCAGGAAGATCCGGGGCGGGAAAGAGCACCAGACGCAGGGGTGGCAGCTCCGCGCGTACGACATGTACCACCAGGTCCCCGAGGTGCGGTTCGCCGCCTCGTGGATCGGTAACGCCATGTCAGGGGCCCGCCTCTACGCCGGTGTCCGCGACGATGACGGATCGGTCGACCAGGTCCCGCCCGGTCACCCCGCAGCCGAGATCGTCAACCAGATCGCCGGTGGCGCTGATGGGCAGGCGAACCTCCTGTCCGCGTTCGGGAAGCACCTGACGATCCCCGGCGAGGGCTGGATCGTCGTCCGCCCCAACTCCGAAGTGCTGTCGCCGTACGCCCCGGAGGACGGGCACGACTGGCGAGTCCTGTCCGTACGGGAGATCAAGCGGCAGGCCGGGAAGCTCACCGCCGAGATCGACGGCGAAGAGATCACGATCGAGGAAGGCGACCCCGACCACCTCGACACCGAAGGCGCCGTGGCGCTGCGGGTGTGGGAGCCGGACCCGGGACGGTTCATCGAAGCCGACAGCCCCGTCCGGTCGTCGATGGACCTCCTGGAGGAGCTGCTCCTCCTGAACGCCGCCGTGAAGGCCATCGCCCGATCCCGGCTTACCGGGCGCGGGCTGCTGCTCGTGCCCAAGGGCACCCGGTTCCCGACGAACGGCACGGCCGGCGGGGCGGAGGACGACCTCCTTGAGGTCTTCATGGAGATCGCGGAGACCGCGATCCGTGACCCGGAGTCCGCTGCGGCGACCGTCCCGATCATCCTGGAGGTCCCCGCCGAGGCCATCAGCGACTTCAAGCACCTGTCGTTTGAGTCGACGTTCGACGAGCTTGCGTTGAAGTTGCGCGAGGAGGCCGTGCGCCGGTTCGCGACGGGCCTGGAGATCCCCGCCGAGATCCTCCTCGGCCTGGGCGACGTGAACCACTGGGGTGCCTGGGCGCTCACGTCGGAGGCGATCCGGCTGGGGATCGAGCCGAAGCTGCGGACCCTGTGCCACTGCCTCACGCAGCAGTGGCTGCGCCCCCTCCTCGAAGCGGACGGCGTCGAGGACTGGCACCGGGTCCTCGTCTGGTTCGACACCTCCCCGCTCAGGGTCCGTACGAACAGGTCGGAGACCGCTTTGCAGGCACACGACCGTGGCGTCATCAGCGACGACGCCTTGCGCCGGGAGACCGGGTTCGACGACTCCGACGCCCCTTCGGCGGAGGAGCTGGCCGCCCGGAAGAAGACCACCGACACCACCAGCCCGGACGGCACGGACGACACGGAGGAGACGCCCCCGCCGAAGCCGGACCTGCCGGTCGACGAAAGCGAAGCACCGCCGGAGACGCTGCCCGCCTCCGCAGCCGGCCTGCGCCCCGGCCTCCTCGACGCCGCCGACGTGCTGATCTGGAGCGCGCTCACCGCGGCGGGCAAGACCCTGCGGAACACCCCGGCCTGCCCCCGCTCCGAACGCGCCCGGTACCGGGACGTCGACCCGGCGACGATCCACACGCTGCTCCCGGTCGACTTCGACTCGACGACCAGGTGGCGACTCCTCGACGGGGCGTGGGCCCGAGTCCCCGACATCGCCCGCCGCCACCAGGTCGACCCGGAGTGCCTGACCGCGTCCCTCGACGAGTACGTACGCGGCCTGATCGCCGCCGGGATCGGCCACGACTACGACCTGGTGCCTTCCGTCCTCGCCCCGTGCCTGGGGCTGGCCGCATGAACAAGCCCCGCGGCCCCGTGGCCCGCCCACCGCGCGCGTGGACGGCGTTCGTCGTCCACACCGGCACCCCGGAAACCGGCTGGTGCCCCACCTGCAAGGCGTGGACGCTCCTCACGGCCAGGCTGCTGCTCCTCACCCCGGACGGGGTGTCAGCGCTCGGTGACCGCACCTGGTGCGAGATCTGCGACGACCCCGACGCCCCGCTCCCCCCGAGGAGGACCGACCGTGGATGACGCAACGGACGTGCCGCTGGGGCACATCAGGGCGGCGCACCGGGTGCTGGGCTGGTGCGCGCTGTGCCCGGACAAGGACTCCTTGGACGAGCTGCTCGCCTGGCGCGACGACTCGTACATGGACCCGGCCGACGAGAAGGACCCGCCGTTGGCCATCAGCACCGCGTACACGGCCTGCCAGGCGTGCAAGGAGCAGGAATCCGTCCTCACGTCCGTGGTGACGATCCGGACCCGCGCAGGGCGCCGCCAGGTCGCCCGGTGGGCGCACTGCCTGAACTGCGACGACATCCCGGAGGTTGCTGATGGGGAAGCGTGACGACCAGCTCGACCAGGAGGAAGCCGACTTCGCCCTGCTCGTCGCCCAGGCCCTCACCGGCACGGCCGACGAGTTCGCCGCGTCCGTCGCCGGCGCGACCGAGCTGGTCGCCGCCCGGTTCAGCGTCAGCCGGATCGCCCGCATGTGGGGCAACCGCACCCGGACCCTCGTACGGCGTCTCCTGGGCACCGCCGAGACGGCTGCGGTGGCCGCCGCCGAGGACACCGGCACGACCCTCCCGGAAGGGTGGGACGACCTTCCCGGCCGGTACGACGACGGGACGCTCCCCGAAGGGATCGGCCAGTACGTCACCACGACGGAACACCTCCTGCGCGCGGTCGGTGACCGGCTGTCCGAGGTGGCGCGCCGGGAACTCGCGGCCGGCCTGGACGCGGGGGAGGACATCGACCAGCTGCGGGACCGGTTGCGGGTGGCGTTCGCCCGGGACGGTGCGCAGCTCGGTCCCGCCCGGGAGCAGCGGGTCGCGCAGACCGAAGCGTCGAGGGCGTGGAACACGGCGACGTTGGCTGCCGCCCGTGCGGTGACTGGCCCGGACCGGCCTGTCGTGAAGCAGTGGGTCACCCGGCACGACGCGAAGGTCCGGGCCAGCCACAAGGCCGTGGACGGGCAGATCCGGCTGCTGGCCGAGCCGTTCAGCGTCGCCGGTGTGCCCATGCAGACCCCTGGTGATCCGACGGCCCCGGCCGCCCAGGTCTGCAACTGCCGGTGCCGCCTTGCAGTCGCCCCCGAAATGCAGGCCGCCGCCTTCAAAGCGAAGGGCCGTCCGCGCCCCGAAGTCTTGGAATCCGAGGACAACCGAGTGACCACGAACAGATCCACCTTCCACGGCACCCAGGGGCGCCCGGGGTACCGGCGGCTCCACCCGAGCGGCGGCCGGGCCAAGAAGAACCGCAAGACGCAGCACGCGAACGGCGGGTGGCTCGGCAGCGACCGTTTCACCGAGGACCAGCATCGCCGCGAGCTGCGCTGGTACACGGGCTCTGGCTACCGGGACATCAACGACGGGCTACGCACCGGCGAGTACCAGGAGTTCAGGCGAGACGAGCTGCTGCATGCCGTCGCCGCGATCAACGACCTGATCAACATTCAGGACCCGACGACCGAGGACACGACGCTGTACCGGAAGGCGGAGAACCTGCGCCAGGACTTCTCGGTGGGCGACGAGTTCCACGACCGGGGGTTCCTGTCGACGTCGGCCCGCGAGGAGCCCGTCTCGGTACGGCAGAGCCCGGACGACCCGAACTACACCTTCTACAAGATCACCGTCCCGGCCGGGGCTCAGATGGTGTCGGTCGACGCGGTCGGCGGCGGTGGCGAGGAGGAGGAGTTCATCCTGCCGCCCGGCACCAAGTTCCGGGTGAAGCGGGTGGTGTCGTCCGGTGACCCGGCGGTGCCGCCCACCTACGAGCTGGAGGTCATCAACGCCGTGAACGCCAGCGCGTACGGCACCCCGCCCGCCCCGCTCGCACAGATCCGGGCGGCGGCTGACGGCTCATTCCAGGACCGAATCACGTGGCGACCAGAGGACATCGTGGTGGACAGACGAGCAAGCGCAGCAGTGACCGCGTCGGCCGGAGAGCACAACGGGGCAATGATCGCGCTCGTCCCGGCCGTGCAGGACGCCGAGCGCCTGGCGCTCACCGCCCCCGGCGCCGAACTGGCCAGCGAGCTGCACTTGACCCTGTTCTACCTCGGTGAGGCTGCCGACTGGGACGAGGAGCAGCGCGCCGACCTCATCAGTCGGCTCCAGTCCCGGGCCCCGGACATCCACGAGGTCGTAGCCGGTCGGGCCTTCGGCGCGAACCAGTGGAACGCCAACGGTGAAGACCCGTGCTGGGTGTGGTCCGTGAGCGACGACCCCGACCGGCCGCAGCACGCGCCGACGCTGGAGACGGCCCGCTGGGCGGCGACGTACTCCCTGGAGGAGATGCACCGTCAGCCGGCCATCCCGACGCAGCACAGCCCGTGGCAGCCCCACGTGTGCGCCGCGTACTCCAGTAGCCCGTCGCTGCTGAACGCGATGAACCAGCGGCTCGGCCCGGTCACCTTCGACCGGCTGAGGGTCGCGTTCGCCGGCCAGTACACCGACATCCCGCTCGGACCTGCCCCGGAGGCACCTGTGACGAACGACGCCGAAGCCGAGGCCCTGAGCGCGATGAAGCCGCGCCCGTGGCACAACCCGGACGACACGGCCTTGGTGTACGAGAACTTGGAGACCGGCGACGGCCGCGTGTTCCGGCCCCGGGCGCTGTACTGGGGTGCGGGCCCGTGGCCGCTCCAGTACGCGGACGAGATGCTCGGCGCGCACCAGGGCGCGGAGCTGGCCGGGGCGATCTTCACTCTCGAACGGGACGGCGACCGCATCCCCGGCACCGGTGTCCTGTACCCGAATCGCCCGGCCGGGGCCGACGCCCTGACCCTGCTGGAGGAGAAGGCCCCCCTCGGGGTGTCCGTCGACCTCGACGACGTGTCCGTGGAGTTCGTGAACCGCGTGATCACCGAGGACGGTGGCGAGGAGGACGGGGTGGTCATCTTCGCGGCCGCGCTGCCCCGCGCCTCCGTGCTGCGCCTCCGTGACGGCTCGTACTCGCTGACCGCGTCCGCGACGTCCGGGTGGATTTCTGCAGGGGCGTCGCTGGCCCACACCGGTTCGTACGGCACGATCCTCACCGGGCCCGGTGGGCGGGTCGAGGCGAGCGCGGTGACCCGGGCGTTCTCCCACCTCGGTCTGAGGGACACCGGCGCCAGGGTGACGGCGGCGGCCGGCGACCCGAACGACGAGGAGAACGGCACCGTCGTGCACCGGGAATCGTCCGGCGACCTGCTGATGCGGGTGACCCGGGCCCGGGTGCGCGGCGCGACGCTCGTATCGATGCCCGCCTACGACACCGCGCGGATCGTCCTCGTCGACGACCCCAGCCCGGAACTCGCCGCCAGCACCGGCGATGAGGCCGACGAGGACCTGGCGGCCGGGGGCGGCCCGTCCGCCGCGCACCTCCAGGTCGTCGCGTTCGTGAAGTCGTCGGCGTCCCCGGTCGGTGCCCGAATGGTGTCGCGGGCGCTCGGCATGAAAATGGAAACCGCCCGAGGTCACCTGGCACGTGCGGCGAAGGCCGGGCGGATCGTACGGCTCGCCCCTGGCCTGTACGTCGGCCCGCAGCACAAGAGCGACGAGGAGCTGGAGGCGTCCGCGTCCGGGCAGCTCGACCTTCCCGTCGAGGAGGACCGTGACCGGCCGTGGGACGGCGACGAGGCCAAGGCCCGCCTCCTGGACGCGGCGACCGTCGACGGCACCGTGGACCCGGACCGGCTCGCTGCCGGGTTCCTGTGGCGTGACGACGACGCCGACCCTGCCACCGCCGGGGCGTACCGGCTGCCGTTCGCCGACGTCATCGACGGGGAGCTGCGGATCGTCGCCGCCGGCGTGTACGCGGTCGCCGCAGCCCTCCAGGGCGCCCGGGGCGGGGTCGACATCCCCGAGGCGGACGCGGACGCCGCGAAGGGCCGGGTGGAGTCCCTGTACGGGCGGCTCGCGGACACCTTCGACGACCCGTCGATCATCCCGCCGTGGATGAACGACGACGGCGACCACCACGACGACGAGGACGACGACGGAGAGGAGACGGCGGCGATGAAGAACCTCGTGGCGTCGGCGTGGGCGGCGATGCAGGACCTCCCGCCGATGCCCGCCGCATGGTTCCGCGAGCCGACCCCGGAGGAGCTGCCGCCGGACTCCGGCGGCGTCCACTACGCGAACGGCCGGGTCTACGGGTGGGTTGCCCAGCGCGGTGTGCCCCACGCCGCCTACCCGGGCCGGAACCTGACGATCGAGAAGCTCGCCCGGGAGGGCCTCGACTTCAGTCACTTCCTGCGGGCCCGGTTCCAGCTCGACGACGGCAGCACCGTCAAGGTCGGCGCGATGACGATGAACGTCGGCCACGACGGCGACGGTGCGCAGTGCGACGACGCGGTGTGCCAGTTCGACAACTCCGGGACGGTCGGCGCGATCGTGACCGTCGGCATGAGCCGCGGCGGGTTGTGGTTCTCCGGCGCGGGTGCCCCGTGGCTGTCGGCCTGGGACCAGACGGTGTTCAGGGCGTGCCAGCCGAGCTACCACCTGCGCGGCAAGCGCGGTGGCGGGTGGGAACTCCGGGCTGTCCTCGACGTCCCGGTCCCCGCGCACTCCTCGCCGCTCGTCGCGGCCGTCATCCAGCGGTCGAACCTCGCGCTGGCGGCGTCCGCCGCTGTCGTCGAGGACATGGAGGCCAAGCTCCGGACGCTGTCCGCCCGCGTCTCGGGCACTGTCCGGGACGTGTCCGGACAGGACACGGACACCGCCCCGGCCACCACACCTGACCTGCCCGGACAGCGTCCGGACACCGGCCCGGACAACGTCCGGACAGCGTCCGGGGCGCGGCTCCCCCGTAGCTCCGATACGGACGCTATCGCTGTGGCGCTCGTATCGAGCGAGCGGTTCATCGACGGCCTGCTGGCGGCCATGGAACGCCGCCAGGAGCAGCGCTACACCCAGGCCCGGCAGGAAGCGGAACGCCTCGCGGCGTCCGTGATCGCACCCGCCCGCGCCGGCCTCCCCACCGGCAAGACCACCACCCTGGAAGGAGCAGTCTGATGGGCTGCGCATGCGCGAAGCAGAAGTTCGAGGTCGTCATGGACGGAGGCGCCGGGAAGGTCGTGTTCGGCCCGTCGTCCGAGGCAACGTCCAAGGCCGTATCGAGGCGGTACCCGGGCAGCATCGTCCGGAACAAGACGACCGGCGAGACGGTGCACACCGCCCCCGCGAAGACCGTGTAGTCGCCCCCGGTGCTGGGTGTGCCGCCGTGGCGCGACACACCCAGCAGCGCCGGGCACTAGCTGACGTGGCGTAAGCCGCCCCCGGCGGTGGCCTGGACATCTGGCTATGCTGTGCGCCAGCGTCGCTGGTTTTGGGCCGGACTCTCCAAGAACGATCACTGGAGAGATCCGTGGACTTCGAGCTTCCCGAAGACATCACCGCCCTCGACGACGAGCAGCTCTCAGACGCTCTGGACGGGGCCATCGCCGCGTTCGACGCCGGATACCGTGCCGAAACCATCACCTCGACGGACCTTGAGGCCCTGCGCGCCCTCAGCACGGGAGTCGAGGCGATCCGGACCGAGCAGGCCGCCCGCCAGCAGGCCGCCGAGCAGGCTGCCGCAGAGATCGACGCCCTCGCCGCCTCCGTGCGCGGCGACAGCCCGGACACCGCCGAGGTGGCCCCGGTCGAGGAGACCGCCTCCGCCGAGGCTGCCGAGCCGGAGCCGACCCCCGAGCCGGAGACCCCCGCGGTCACCGCGTCCGGTCGCCGCCCCGCCCTGAACCTGGCGTCGGTGCGCCGCCGGATGCCCCGCGTGCTGCCGCCGGACCCGAACCCCCGGCCGGAGATCACCGCGTCGGTGGACGTCCCTGGGTACTCGCCGGGCCAGGCCCTCGACATGGAGGGCGTCACCGAGGGCATCATCCGCCGCGCGAACGCGCTCAAGACCGCCGGTGGCGGTGTGGGACTGACCGCCAGCTACCGGCTGCCGTTCCAGCCGGAGTTGATCGTCAACGACTCCAGCTCGGGCACGGAGGGCACTCGGGCGGTTGTCCTCGCCGGTGACCAGGCGCGCCTCCAGGGCGGCGACCTCGTCGCGTCCGGCGGTTGGTGCGCCCCCTCGGAGACCGTCTACGAGCTGACGGGGATGTCCTGCCCCGAGATGCTGTGGGACCTCCCGGAGATCCAGCTCGCCCGCGGTGGTCTGCGGTACTTCCCGATGCCGTCCCTCGACGTCGCGTCGATGACGTGGGTCCACACCGAGGCCGACGACATCAGCGGCGCCGTCAAGCCCTGCTTCCGGATCCCGTGCCCCGACCCGGTCGAGGTGCGGTGTGAGGCGATCGGCGCGTGCCTCGAAGCAGGCATTCTGACGCAGCGTCACTTCCCGGAGCTGGTGGCCTACTACCAGTCTCTCGCGATGGTCGCGCACGAGATCCGCATCAAGCAGGAACTGTTCACGCAGGCCGTCGCCGCGTCGACCCCAGTGACGATCGCGCCGACCTTCGGCGCGTTCTCCGCGATGTTCGCGGCGGTCGCGCTCCAGGCCGCCGACATCACCGAGAAGCTGTCGCTCTGCGCGAACATCCAGGTGGAGGTCGTGTTCCCCTGGTGGTCGCGGAATCTCTTCCTCGCCGACATCGCCAGGCAGAACGGTGTCCCGATCAGCGACATCAACGTCCGCGACGTCATCAACGCCTTCGCCCAGCTCGGCATCAGCATCCAGTGGGCGCGCGGCCTGACCCCGGCCGTCCCCGACTCGATCGGCGGGCCCAACCCGGCGACCGCGTGGCCGGACAGCATCCCGTTCTTGCTCTACCCGGCGGGCACGTTCGAGGCCGGCCGTGGTGGCGAGATCAGCCTCGGCGTGATCCACGACAGCGCGAAGTTCCAGACGAACGACTACACGGCCTTGTTCACCGAGGAATGCTCGGCGCTGATCGCCCGGAACTCCGAGGCCCGCGTCGTGACCGTCCCGGTCTGCCCCGATGGCCGTACCGGCGAGCAGCTCGGTATCGACTGCCCGATCGCCTGACCCGCCTTCTCACATCCCGCATCGTGCCGGGGCCCCGGTGACCTGACACCCGGGCCCCGGCGCCCCATTTGAACGGAGGTGAGTCGTGGCGGGCATGAGGAAGCACGTAGAGGCCATCACGGGCGAGCCCCTTCCCCACGGCATCCTCGGTGCCTGCACCGAAATCCGGGACGTCCAGGACACCCACGAACTCCTCGGCACCGAGTGGCTGTCGCTGGGCTGCTGCCCGGTCAACGTCTGGCGTGACCCGTGCCTGGACGACGAGTCACCCGGTGACGAGTCGCCGGGGGCCCGGCCGCAGAAGGAGTTCTGTAGCCCGACGACGGAGCACGCCGACCCGATCACCGTGTACGCCGGCGCGAAGTGCTCCACGATCGGCTGGACGTACGCGGAGGCCCGCGCCCACGCCGAGGCGTCCCTCGCCCTCGGTGAGCAGGAAGCCGTCGAAGCCGGGTTCTGGACGTCGAAGCTGGCGATGACCGCCGTCGACCTGACCCCGGCCGCCGGCCCGGTGTCCGTCGCCCAGGGCGTCGCCGCGCTGGAAGGGTGCCTGGCCGAGTCGTACGGCGGCCGTGGCGTCCTCCACGTCCCCGCCGGGGCAGCCGCCCTCCTCGGCTGCTGCAACCTCCTCACGGAGGACCCCGCGACGGGCAACTTGCGGACTCTCGCGGGGAACTGCGCGATCATCGGCGCCGGGTACAGCGCGATGAACACCGGGCCGGGCGGGATTCCCGCCGAGCCCGGCACCGCATGGCTCTACATCACCGGCCCGGTCGTGATCCGCCGAGGCCCGCCCGAAACGGTCCCGGACCGGCCCGGACCGTCCGTGAATTCCCGGAACAACGACCGCAAGGTGTTGGTGGAGCGGACGTACGTCGTCGGCACCACGTGCACGGTCTGCGCAGTGGCGGTGACTACGTGTCCATGAGGAAGCCCATGATCGAGGTCCGGCCGACCCCAGAGCAGCGGCGGGCGTTCGCCCGGTACGCGGTGCTCCAGAAGCCGAAGTGGCGGACCGTCAGCCCCGTCAGCTTCGCCGTCCCCGCGGATCTCTTCCCGGCCGTCCCGGAGGAGCTGCTGATCGGCTCCACGATCGACGGGCACCGGTACGTGTCCCCGGTCGAGGACGCCCAGCTCGGTGTGCAGCCGCCCGCGCGGCTGCTGGACTGCGGGACCTGCTACGAGGAGAACGGCGAAGAGGTCCACCCGCACCCGGAGTGCCCTGCCCGCTCCGAACTCGCCAGCCTGGGCGCGACCGTTGCGGTGTTCGGGCCGGGCGAGGGCCCCGGCGGGCCAGTCACGGAATCCCCTGCCCGGGAAGCCGTCCCGGGCGAGCCTTTGCCCGAGATCCCGGCAGAGGCGTACGGCCCGGACGCGGTTCCCTTGCCGGAGCCGGAGCCGGAGCCGGAAGGGAGCTTCCGCTGCGACGGCTGCGACAGGGAGTTCACCACCGCGCGGGGACGGGACATGCACGTCCGACAGAAGCACGAGGGCTGACATGCCTGTTGAGCCTCTCCCGTGCGACAACGGCGGGGGCGGGACGCCCGGCCCGTCGTGCTGCGCCCCCTCGATCACCTCCGTCGCCCTGTGCCAGGAGGACGGCACACCGCTGCTCCTGGTCCTGCGCTCGGACTGCGCCTGTGACGGGGCGCAGCCCGGCGCCCCGGAGGTGGCGGGCTGGATCGACCCAGCGACCGGGGCGTTCACAGCCGGTCCGGCCCCCGCCGGGGCCGGACCGTGCCCATCGAGCAGCTGTGCCTCGGTTACCGTGCTGCGCCTGTGCGACAGCACCGACGACGGGGAGTGCGTGCCGTTCCTGCGGCATCTGGTCCACGACTGTGACGGCCAGGTCACCGCGTCCACCGACACCGGCACGGACGGCACAACGCCGTACGCCGTGGTCGGGCAGTCGATCGACTGCGATGACTGCCCGTGCGTGGACGGCACGAAGGTCGTCCCGCTGTGCGACTACCAGCTCGACGGCAGCAGCGTCCCGTTCCTGCGGCACCTGACGTACGACTGCACGACCGGGGTCGTCACGGAGCAGACCGACACGGAGACGGACGGCACGACGCCGTACGCCCCGACCGGTGACGTCGGCGAGTGCGGCGAATGCCGGCCCGCCCCGATGTGCCCGCAGCTCCTTGGCCTGTCAGGGCCGGAGACGTGGGACATGCCCGAGGGAACCGAGTCCCTCGCCATCACGGTGGCCTGCGGCCCTGTGACGGTCACGGACTGCGCCGGGAACACGACCGTGATCAACGAATGCGGGTCCGCGTTCTCGTGGGCTGCGCCCTCAACGGGCGCGTGCGAACCGGCGGCGCTCTGTTCTCCCTTCACCGTGGATGTCCCCGAGGGCGCCGCGGTCTACATCAACTTCGTGAGTCCTTGCGGTATGGGAGACGTGTCGTGAGCTGCAACTGCTGCCCGCCGATCATCTTCGGCAACGGAGGCGGCGGCGCGCCCCCGCTGTGTGTCTCCGCCGACCCGAACAACGCCCTCACCCAGAATGAGGAGGGCTGCCTGTACGTCCCGGAGAGCGGGCCGCCAGCCCTGTCCGCCGACCCGTGCAACGCCGCCGTGCAGGCCGACGATGGGATCCTGGTGCCTCGCACCGACCTGGCCCCAGTCGACGACTCTGCCCCTGATCCGGCGGGGACAGGGCGGTCCGTGGTCGTCGACATGACTCACGCCGAGGGGTGCCCGGACACCTGGACAGTTGGCGCCCGTCTGTCGATGATCTCCGGGTTCCTGAATGCCGAGGCGCAGCACCAGAATCTCCTGGACGCCATCGGTCAGGACGTTCCGGTGCCTGCCTCCGACATCGTGCTCCCCGAAGCAGGCGTCTACCACGTTGACGCCGATGTCCGGTACGCGCTCGGTACTACGACGGGCGGCAGCGGTTACCTGATCGGCTGGCTCCAGGACGAGACCAGCGGCCAGCTCCTCACCAGCTTTACGCAGATCGCGGCGATCAACTCCCCAGGCGGGCAGGAGCACCAGGGCGGCACGGTCCACATCATGACGGAGTACACCGTCCCCGCCGGCCCCCGGACGGTGCGCCTGCACCTCATGGCAGTCGAGACCGGCGGTGTCCTCTCTGCGGCCGAAGCTGGCGGGTCCGACAGCAACGGTGCGACCCGTATGCGGGTCCTCCGAGTCCGGGACTGAGGCCGATGACGATCAGCCCGAACCACAATCGCGACGACTCGATGGGAGCTTGATGATGGCTGTAGGTGGCGCCTTCTCCGGCGGGTGTGGCTGCGGGCCGGACATTGCGGCGTGCGAGTCGCCGACACAGCCGGTCGCGACCGTTGGTGTCTGTCTGGCCGACGGCACGCCGATCGCCGTAACTGTCGTCCGCGACTGCGTGGGCACGGTCACCTCGGAGGGGTGGATCAACCTCACCACGGGCGCCTATTCGGCGGGCGCGCCACCGGTCGGGACGATGGCGTGTGGCGACTCCCGCAGCATCACCACCACGGGTACGTTCTGTGACGTCGCGGAGGACGGTGCGGTCCTGGGACTGGTCCTCGTTGAGTACCAGTACGCGGCGGACGGGTCGATCTCTTCGGTGCGCCTGGTCGACGCCGTCACCGGCGACACCTACACGCCCACGGGGACGGTGACGACTTGTCCGGCCGGGGTGGCGCATCCCGAGCGGGACATGCTCCAGCTCTGCGACACCAACGACGACGAGTCCGGCACGGTCCTCACCGTGTCGTTCCTGCGGGACTTCGCGAGGGACGAGACCGGGGCCGTCGTCGGACACAGCGACTACACCCTGGACGGGGAGCCGTACACGCCGTCCGGGACCGTAGGCGTCTGCCCGGCCGAATCGGAGTGCCGGAACTGCCAGACCTTCACCCTGTGCGACACCCCGGCCGACGCGACGCCCGCCCCGGTCCTCGCCTCCGGTACCGGGGCGCAGACGGGCACCGCGGCGAACGGCGTCGGCTGGAGCACCAGCAGCGGCACGAGCAGCAGCGTTCCCGACTGGTTCCCGCTCTCCATGTTCCCGGTCACCGCAGGGGGCCCGTTCGTTCTCACCCTGGACCGGCCGAGCGCCGTCATCTGGTCCGCGCGCGTCGGCACCAACGGCACAGCCGTGGGCCGGCTCATCATGCCGCCGGGCAGCGAACTCGTGGCCCTGTCCCCACTCCACGTGTACGACGCGTCCACCAGGACCCTGAGCCCCGTTCCGGGCGCCGGGACGGCTGACGGCAACGGCGAGAGCACGTTCACTCACCTGGGGCCCGTCACCTCCCTGACGATCGAGAGCGACGGCACCACCGGCCTCAACATTTCTCAGCGGTCGGTCGGCGCGTTCCTCCTCACCCCGGCCACCGTCCCGTTCCTCCGCACGACCTGCCGGGACTGCACCGGCCTCGTCCTCGACGCCACAGATACCCTCCTCGACGGGACGACCCCGTATACCCCGATCGGCACGGTCGGTGTCTGCCAGCCGCAGCAGGCGGAGCCGTGCCGGGACACAGCCACGCTCCTGCTGTGCGACGAGGCCAGCGACCTCGTCTGGAACCAGATCTCTGTGGACGCCGACCCGGACTCACCGGCCGGGCAGGGATGGCTGTTCCGGCTGTCGCCCAATGACGCCCCATCCACAATCGCTACCGTCCGCGTCACCACCAGCACGCCCGACACCGGGTCTTGCGCATCGAACGGGCCTCGTTGGTACAACAACGGCACCGTCTTCGTGTACGAGCTGGACGAGGTCGCACAGACCTTCCCCACGCTGCGTGTCAACGTCCTCGACTTTGACACGGGCGAGACGCTGACCATGCTGGAGGGCTCCCCGGGCCGGCTGGAGGGCAACGCCTACACCACCGGCGGTGGGGTCATCCGCTCGAACGAAAACAACGCCACCGGCTACCTGCTGTTCGACGGTCCGCCGGCCACGTTTTCGTACCGGTTCAACGGGTCGTGTACGAACATCGCGTTTGACGCGGTCAGCGCACGGACCACGCAGTTCATCCGACGGATCGTCACGGACTGCGATACGGACGAGACGGTATCGGTCACGGACACGGACCTCCAGGGCCAGCCGTACACCCCGACCGGCGAGGTCGGGCAGTGCGAGACGACCGGCGGCGGCAGCTCGGAGTGCGCGACCTGCGAGACGTTGACCCTCTGCGACGTCGTCCCGGACGAGTCGCCCGGCGGCCCGGACATCTCGTGGGAGGCCATTGACCTCGCGGCGCTGGCGGACGGACCGACGTCCGGGACGCTCGCCAACGGTGTCGGCTGGACCGTGTCCTGTGGTCACTGGCTCGGCCCCCAGGGGCACTACACGATCTACCCGGCGAGCGGCGGCGGAACCCCGGCCTGTGACCAGACGTGGACCTTCGACCAGCCCGTGTACGCCCGCGTCGGGCTCCGCGGTTTCAACGTCGGACCGTCCGAGTGCCTGAGCTGGTCGTCCGAGGGCGAGTTCACCGTCGAGTTCCTGCACCCCAACCACGAGGTCAGTTCGGCGCCGAACACGATCTGCGGGCTCGGCGGGGCCGTCGACGAGTCGCTGATCGTGTCCTCCGCGCCCGTCTCGGAGGTCACTCTCTCCGCGATCAACAACCCGGGCCAGGGGCGCGGGATCGGGCTGATGGAGGTGGGCCTGCTCAACGAGCCGCCGGCGCCGGGGACGGCGGTGCCGTTCCTGCGGACCGTGTGCCGGGACTGCTCCGGCGCTGTCACCTCGACGACAGACACCAGCCTCGCCGGTGACCCGTACACACCGGCTGGCACCGTCACCACCTGCGCAAGCGGTGGCGGCGGCTCCACACCGGTTGAGCCGCAGCCCTGCCGGGACACGTCCTCGACGCTCTTGTGCGACACCGCGGCCACCGATGCGATCACCGTGTTCGACCCGGCGAACGTGGCCGGATCGGACGGGTGGGAGGTCGTTGCGTTCACCGGCGCCAACGCGGGTTCCGGCCCGGAGGCGGCGATGCCGTACCCGGCCCCGAACGGGGCCCCGTTCGGGTATCCGGCGTTCGGCGCCCGCACAGACCAGAACGCGGGCACCGGTGGGAGCTGGGCAGGTTACGACGCCGCTCCTGTGCGCTGGGTCCTGAGGAAGACTTTCACCGCCCCCGAGGACGGTGTCGCGGTCGCGGAGTCTGTCGGCTTCCGGGGTGATGGCGGGGCCCGCGTCCGCATCAACGGCATCGACGCCGGCATGTACGGGCAGTGGAACCAGCCAGCCACCAGCGGCACGGCACAGATCCCCGTCACGGCCGGGCCGAACACGGTCGAGATCGAGGTGCGGGACACCAGCGGCATCAACAACGTGCGCGGGCGCCTCGACATCTCCATGCCGCGCACCGTGCAGTTCATGCGCCGACAGACCGTGGACTGCGACACCGGCGAGGTCATCGCAACGTACGACACCACCCTGGATGGCGAGCCGTACACCGTCGCCGGTGAGGTCGGCCAGTGCGCGCCCGTCGCGGAGTGCTGCGAGCAGGCGCCGCCGGAGCAGCGCGTCGATGTCGAGACGGAGCTGCTGTGCATCCGAGACGAGGACAGCGGCGACGTCCTTGGCCAGGTCATCGTCGAGCGGGTCTACGACGACCAGTCCGGTGACCGCCTGGAGCAGCGGCTCACCGACCCGACGACCGGCGACCCGGTCGAGCTCCCGCCTGGTGCGGTCCTCGCCAAGTGCCCGTCCCCGGACCGCATCACCCGACAGATCTGCGTGGTGGAGTCCGGGGCAGCAGAGTTCCTGACGAATGCGGCCAACGCCACCGCCGGGGCGGATACGGACTGGCAGTGGTCCCCGGTCCTGGACGGCTCTTGGTACCCCATGTACCGGGTGGCGCCCAACGCCCTGTGGACAGTCCAGGACACCGCGCCGAATCAGGCGCACTGGGTGTCGCCGCACGCATCCAAGAGCGTGTGCTCGCCGAACGTGGCGACCGCCCCGAATGTGACGGGCACCTGGTTCACCCGGGCGTCGTGGAACCTGCCGGCGAATGTCTCCCCGGACTCCATCCGGATCGCGGCGTCTGTCCTCAACGCGGACAACGACGTCGTGCAGTGGCGCCTGAACGACGGCGCGTGGCAGCCCGTCCCGGGTGGGACGATGGCCCCGCCTGCCTGGACGATCACGCCGAGCACGGTCCCGGGCGGAAGGGCCGGTCAGAACGAGATCGTTGTCCAGATCACCGAGACGCAGCCCGCCGTGACCTGCCCGTCCCCGAACCAGGCCGGGATGATCCTTCACGTCGCGGCGACGTACGACTACGAGCCGCGCGTCTGGACGCAGGTGATCGAGGACGGCCGGGTCTACTACCTCGACGAGACCGGCGCCCGGCAGGACGCCATCCCGGACGGGCAGCGCGTTGTCGCGTGCGGCGGGTCTGGTGGTGAATGCTGTCCGGAGGAGCCCGCGTGCCCGGTGGCGTTCTCCACGGAGTGCGTAGGCGCCGTCACGCGAACGGAGGCCAGCTACGACAACACGTCGCTGATCGGGGGTGTCCCCGGCCAGTGCGGCAGTGTCCAGGGCCCCGGTGGTCAGTTCCCGTGCCAGCCGACAACGGGACCGCTCATGATCACGAGCTGGGTCGTGAATGGCGAGGAGACCCTCGGTGAGGGCGGCGGCCGGGCGTTCAACGGCGGCCCGTGCGGCCCCGGTACGGCCGCTGCTCCCGGCATGCACCTCAACTGGTCGCAGGCCCTCACCAACCTGGATCCGACCGGCGCGGTCTGGTCGGTGAAGTCGGAGCCGGCATGCGCGTTCTTCGTCGGCTCCACCGGCGGCACACAGACCGTGTACGGGGCGATGACCGTCCAGGACGCCGCGGGTCAGCAGTGGATCCTAGGCCCGGCGCAGGCATGCGAAGAGATCCAGTACACGAAGGTCTACACGCAGGAGTGCGACGGCAGCGTCTCGGTCTCGTGGTTGGATCCGCAGGGTGTGGAGACGGATGCCCCGGAGGGTGACCTCGTCCCGTGCGGCACCGGGTGCGGGGGCAGCGGCGGCCAGGGCCTGGACGTCGAGACACTGACCTTGTGTGACGTCCAGGACGACGCCACCGTGTCGTTCCTCCGGCACGTCACCTATGGCAGCGGTGGACAGGTCGTCGTCGTCACGGATACTGCGCTCGACGGGTTCGCGCCGTACACCCCAATCGGCACCGTCAGCGTCTGCCAAGACGACCAGCCGCCCGGCCTGGACGTCGAGCTGCTCCCGATGTGCGTCATCGACAACAACAGCGGCGGCTCCATCCAGCGGATCCTCGCTGAGGTCCGCTACGACACAGAGACCGGTGAGCGGGCCGGCGTCACCTACGTGGACCCGCAGACCTGGGGGCCGGTGGCGCTGCCCGGCGGCACACACATCGGCCTGTGCCCCGAGGGGCAGGACCCGGAGCCCGCGCCGGACGTCGAGGTGCTCCAGCTCTGCGACCTGGTCGACGGCGAGGACGCGGTGCCGTTCCTGCGGCACCTTGTCTACACGGCCGAAGCAGCCGCCCCGGCGGTCCTGGACACCGCGCTGGACGGCGCGACGCCGTACACCGTGACCGGGGCGGTGGGCACCTGTGACAGCCCGTGCCGGCCGCACGTCGTGGAGGCGTGCCGGTGGGACGACACCGACGGCGACGGCATCGGCGATGTCCGGTACGTCGAGCTGATCTCGGTGGACGGCTGCACCGGCGCGCTCGCCCCGGTCGGTACCTACCTGCCGGACATGACCGGCCCGTACGAGCCGACGGCTCCGGTGGATGACGGGCCTGTGGCGGGTGCTCCAGCGGCGCGGGGCGTCCAAGCGCACCGGGTGCTGCTCGCGGCGGGGGCGAGCTGGGACGCGGCCGCGGTGCCGCTGCTCCAGTCCGTCAGCGTCGTCGCGCACGGCACCGGGCAGGTCACCACTGCGGACGGGCCGAGCACCCTGACCGCTGGGGAAAGTATCGGGTGGTCGGTCGCCCGGGACTCCGACGCCGCCCTGACCGGGCCGCTCACGGTGTCGGCGGTTGACGGCCCGGTGGCCGTCGCCTGGACACGGAGCGTGGACCTGTGAGCGGCACCACCGGCAGCATCGCCATCCCCGGCCCTCCCGGAGCACCAGGCGCACCAGGCGCACCAGGCGAGCCGGGTACTCCCGGGGAGCCGGGGACACCGGGCGGCCCCGGCGTCCGGGTGGAGCGGGTCCGCGCGGTCACCAACGCCGCGGGGCAAGTGGACACCGTATGGTCCCCGCCGTTCACCGCGCCGCCGGTCGTCACCCTCGCCGTGGAAGGGGGCGCCGGGTTCCGCTCCGTCCGCATCACCGCCAACAGCCCGGCCGGCACGACGGTTCAGGCCGACGGTGCCGCCGTCGTCGAGCTGCTCGGGATCTCCCTCCTGGCCGCCGCTCTCCCGGCGGCTGGCGTCACCGTCCATCTGATCGCGACCGAACCCCAGGAAGGGGAAGCCCCATGAGCTGCTGCGACGAACGCTCCTGCGACTGCATCGTCACTGCCGGCCCCGGCGTGACCGTCGACGGAGACGGCTCCACCACCGCCCCGTACGTGATCGGCGCGCCCGGCGGAGGCGGCGAGCCGACCGTGATCGAGGCAGTCGATACTCCGACTGTCGACACGACGATCACCGGCACCGGGACCGCAGCGGACCCGATCCGGGTGAGCGCCGCCGTCATCCTCGACCCGGCACCGCCCGGCGGCGGGGACCAGCTGATCCAGTCCGGGCCGGACGGCCTGTCACTGGAGTGCGCGGACGTGCGAGGGTGCTTCTCCGCCGGGGACGGGGCGGCGTACGACGAGGCCACCGGGGTCATCTCCGCCCGGCCGTCGACCGACGCCGGGAACGCGCTCGGCTTCGGGACGGACGGCGGGCTCCTCGTCCCGCCCGGGGGCGGGGACACGACGGTCGTGGAGGGCGGCGACTCCGAGACCGTCGCCACCGCGGTCACCGGCACGGGCACCACAGCCGATCCGTTCGTCGTCACCAGCTCGGTCATCCTCGACCCGTCCCCGCCCGGCGGCGGCGACCAGCTGATCCAGTCCGGCCCCAACGGGCTGAGCCTGGAGTGCGCGGACGTACGCGGGTGCTTCTCCGCCGGGGACGGAGCCGGGTACGACCCGGACACCGGAGTCATCACAGCGCGCCCGTCGACCGACGCCGGGAACGCGCTGTCGTACGGCACGGACGGCGGTCTCCTCGTCCCGCCGGGCGGCGCTGCCGAGCCGCTGGAGATCGGCTGCGGGCTCCAGGGCGAGGGCACCACGGCCGCGCCCCTGGCGGCGTTCCCGATCGCTGGGGGGCAGCCGTGGGCGGACGACTGGGACTGCGACGCGGCGGCAAACTCCACGCTGAAGTGCGACCCGGGCAGCGGCGCCCTGTGGACGCCGCCGGAGCACACCACGGCCGCGCTGACGCTCCAGCAGCTCCACCCGATGGGGACGCCGGTCATGCCGGCCACCGGCACCGTCGTGATCATCGACGACACCGCATGGTCGGAAGGCCTGTACGAGCCGGACACCCTCAGCACCTGCCGGGGCGTCAGCTTCAGCACCGAGTTCACCGGGCACGTCGAGTTCGAGTGGACCGAGGGGGCGATCTTCGACCTCGCGTACGCGGTGCAGATCGACGGAGGGCCGCTCGCCAGCAGGCTGATGTACTCCGAGCTGACGCCGTCCGGCCCGGCCGGACGCCGCCGTGACACCTTCTCGACGGCTCAGGCCACGATCCTGCCGCCGCATACCGGCTACGCGGTCCGCGTCTACCCGGCGATCCGGGTCACGACCGGCACCGTGACGATCCACCAGTGGATCACCGACACCCACCTGATCGCCCTCACCCGCTAGGAGTCTCCCTGTGCGCTACTACCTGTCCGAGAACGGCGGCGCCATGACCGTCAGTGGCGACCCTGGCCCCTTCGGCGTGACGATCCCTCCGGGGTATCGGCAGGTCACAGAAGCGGAGTACCTGGAGGCGACCGGATCGGCCGTCGAGCCTCCGCCCCCGCCGGTGGCGGACCCCGAGCCCCAGGCTGCGCCCGCGAAGGCGCGGCGCGCGAAGGGGAAGTAGTCCGTAGTTGTGACCGGGTTGCGTCGCCCGGTCACAGCTACACTCGTCCGTGATGCCGCTGGTTTTGGGCCGGGCCAACCAACACACGCTTGTTGGAGGCCCCGATGCCCCTGATCGCCAATGCGGACGTCATCCGCGTCACCCGGGTTGATGGCTGTGGCCGCCCCATCTGTGGCGAGGACAACGGTTACAGCTTCGACTGCTTCGCGACGTTGTCGATGAACCCGAACACCGAGGACGGCGAGGACGTCGAGTACAAGGCCGCGAACGGCCGGATCTGCGGCTTCAAGCGCGGGTGCCCGTCGTTCCGTGGCTTCGACCTCGAACTCAGCTTCTTCGAGGTGTCCCCCGAGTTCATTGAGCTGACGACCGGCAACCCGGTCGTCTACGGGTACGACGGGCGGGCGATCGGCTACGACGACTGCTCGATCCAGTGCAACAGCGGCTTCGCGATCGAGCTGTGGGCGGAAGTCCTCGGAGACGACGTGTGCACGACCGACGGGGCCGGTGACGGGGCGTGGATCTACTGGCTGATGCCGTGGGTGACCGGCGGGATGCTCGGTGACCTGGAGGTCGGTTCCGAGCAGGCGGCGCTGACGCTGACCGGGTCGACCCGGGCCGGCGGGGCGTGGGGCGTCGGCCCGTACGACGTCATGCCGACCGACGCGGCCGGGACGGCGGGCCCGCTCCTCACTCCGCTGGGGTCGAACTGCCACCGGCGCACGTTCGTCACCACGGTGGCACCCCCGACGGTCCTCGGCGAGTACACGCCCGTCGAGGGCGACCTCTGCCTGGCGTCATGACCGTGGGCGCTCCCGACATCGTCGTCCCCGTGCGAGAGGGGGCCATCAACCGGCAGCTGCGCTACGCGCTGCGGTCGTGGATGGCTAACCTCCCGCACGGGCGCGTGTGGATCGTCGGCTACATGCCGCAGTGGGTGAAGACGGCCCGGCACCTGCCGTTGCGGCAGGGCGGCACGAAGTATGCGAACACCACGGCGGCGGTCCGGCGGGCCTGCGAGAACCCGCTGATCTCCGATCCGTTCGTGCTGTGCAACGACGACTTCTTCGTCATGCGCCGGACGCCGGGTGTGCCGGTCCTGCACCGCGGTCCCGTCCGTGAGGTCGAGGCGTACTACGCGGCGCGGGCGTCGGGGCACTACCTGCGGGGGATGCGGGAGACGGCGGCGCTCCTTGGCGAGCTGGGCCACCCGGACCCGCTGTCGTACGAGCTGCACGTCCCGATGACCGTCGACAAGACGCAGATGCTCCACGCCCTTGACGTGGGGAAGCACCTCAACGTCGTGCACAAGCGGACGCTGTACGGGAACCTCGCCGGGCTCGGCGGCGAGGAGATCCGGGACGTGAAGATCCTCCACCGGGCGCCGACCGGGTACTCGGCGCAGGACGTGTTCCTGTCGACGATGCCCGACTCCTTCGCGAACGGGCACGTCGGCCAGTTCATCCGGAAGGCGTTCCCCGAGCCGTCCGTCTACGAGCGGCCGGGACGGCACTGATGCCGTTGCAGATCGGGGTGTGCGACCCGTGGCCGACAGAGCTGTGCTGCGAAGTCCCCGAGGGCATGGAGCCGGAGACGTTGGAGCGGTGGACGCGGGTTGCGTCCCAGATCCTCTGGGGGCTGTCCGGGCGTCGTTGGGGGCCGTGCCCGGTCACGGTGCGCCCGTGCCGCCGGGCGTGCGCCGACACCGGGGTTCTGTCGTTCCAGGCGGGCACGAGCACGGGCCCGTGGGTGCCGTACATCGGGACTGATGGGCAGTGGCGGAACGCGTCGGTGTGCGGCTGCGCGTCGGATTGCTCGTGCGGGGAGCTGTGCGAGGTGAAGCTCCCCGGCCCGGTGTACGACGTCGTTGAGGTCCTGGTCGACGGCGAGGTCTTGGTGCCCGAGCAGTACCGGGTGGATGCGCCCGGCCTCCTCGTCCGTACGGACGGCGAGTGCTGGCCCGATTGCCAGGCGATGGGCCTGCCGCCCACCGAAGAGGGCACGTTCGCGGTGACGTACCGGTGGGGGTTGCCGCTGGACGACGCGGCGATTGCCGCCGTGTCCGAGCTGACGTGCCACCTCCTCAAGGGGTGCGCGCCGGCGTCGGGGTCGTGCGGGTGCCGGGCGAACCGGAACCTGACCCGGGTCTCCCGGCAGGGCGTGGAAATGGAGATGCCGGACCCGATGCTCCTCTACCGGGACGGCTTCACCGGCCTCCCGCTCACAGACATGTGGTTGAGCATGACCAACCCGTACCGGATGACGAGCCCGAGCCGGGTCTACAGCCCGGACTACAAGCAGCCCCGGGTGACGACGTGGCCCTGACCCCCCTGATGATTCACGACCTGGCCGAGTCCGTTCTCGGCTGCGTGTGCCAGGCCCTCGACACCTCGGCGGGCACCGTGGACGGGCAGCCGGGATGCCCGGCGTGCCGGGCCTGCGTGGTGCCCGGAGCGGTCGCCTGGGACTCCTGCGACGACCCGTGCGACAGCAAGGGCGATGGCGGGCAGCTCACGGTGTCCGTCGCCCGGATCTACTCGTCTTCCGACACGGAGTTTCCCTCCGAGTCCCGCATCGTCCAAGGGGTTCGCGGGTGCGGGCCTCCGCCGATGCTGGCCCTGGAGCTGGTGGTGACGCTGCTGCGGTGCGCGCCGACGTTCTCCGAGGACGGGTGCCCGCCGACGTGCGAGGAGCTGGAGACGGCGGCCCGGGTCCTCCACGTCGACATGGTGACGGTCTACACAGCGCTGCTGTGCTGCCTGCCGGGCACGGAGCAGCGGCGGCGCGGGCGCCGGTTCGTGCTGGGTGCTCAGCGGACTCTCGGCCCGGAGGGCGGCTGTGTGGGGCTGGAGCAGCGGGCGACCGTGGCGTTGCCCGGGTGCGCGCCGTGCCCCGACGGGGAGTCCCTGTGATGCGCCGGGGCTGGTGGCCGACGTGGTGGCGTGGTGTCGCCCACCGGCGCGGGTGGATCGCCTCGCCGTCCCTCGCGTGGAAGGGCGTACCGTTCGGCCCGGAGAAGCGGGACCTGGCCGGCGAGGTACTGGCGAGTCTGGCCCGCGACCACGACCCGGTAACGTGCCCGGTCTGCTCGATCCCGGACGACGAGGACGACGATGCTGATCAGCGAGGTGATCGCCCGCCTGGCCCAGGTGCAGGAGGAGCACGGGGACCTGGTGGTGGAGGCGTACAACTACTCGGACTGCGACACGGGCCCGGTCGACGTCCCTGATGTCGAGACCGACCGGCACGGCAGGACGTACGTCGTGCTCCGCCCGTAGACGAGGAGGGGTGTCATGCCTGCTGAGGTACGGATCGACCCGGGGAAGATCGCCCGTGCGCTTCGTCTGCGCGGAGGGCGTACGTACCGGAAGCTCGGCGAGCGGACGCAGCGCACCGCGGCCATCGCCGAGCGGGAGGCCCCGGGCAGCATGGGCCGGTACATCGCCTGGAAAATCGAGGACGGCCCCCGCGGCCTCCAGGGCGTCATCATCTGCGACCACCCCGCCGTGCGCTGGGTCCTCGACGGAACCAGGCCACATGTGATTCGGCCGCGTCGGGCGCGTGCGCTTCGGTTCGAGGTACGGGGCCGGGTCGTCTACGCGGCGTACGTCCGGCATCCGGGCACGAAGCCGAACAACTTCCTCGGTCGGGCGCTCCGAATGGGCCGCTGACCTGGAATGAACCGAGCCCCCTCGTCAGCTTCCGCGTGACGAGGGGGCTCGGCGCTCCAGCAGAAGCTGGCGCACCCAGGACTCAGGGTAACCGACCGGGTGCTGTGCGTCAGTCGCTTCCGCAGGACGACGACCCGCTGTCGCTGCTGGAGCTGCTGGAGCTGCTGGAGCTGCCGCAGGACGAGGATCCGGAAGAGGACCCGCCCCACGAACTGCCGGTGTCGTAGTGGGTGTAGGTGCTGCTGGTGGTGTCCTGGCGGGGCTGGGACGACGCCGACCCGGACGAGCCGGAGGAGCCGGACGAGGTGGCGGGGCGGCGCTTGCGCCGGGAGAAGATGCTCATGCCGACCACTTTCCTCCCTTGATGCCCCGTTGAACCCGAGTTGAGGAGAATTTGCGGTTCGATCGCCCGCCCGGCACCTCGTCCCGGGTTGGCGGATACTCTCTGTCGACGCCGCTGGTTTTGGGCCGGGCGACAGCACAGCATGATGGGGCACCCCGTGGCCAACAAGACGTTTGCACTGAACACAGAGCCGCACATCGCGACGGTCGGCTCGGTCGACCTCGGCTTCCAGCCGGAGGTGATGGGCGACGACTTCATGGACGGGTACATGGCGCTCCGCGACGCGCAGCGCGGCGCCGGCGTCGACGTGGAGAACCTTGAGGACGCCGACCCGTCCGCCCTACGAGGGGTGACGAACGCCCTCCGGACATTCCTCGCTGACCTGATGGTCGAGGACTCCGCGAAGGTGTTCCTGAGCGCGGATGTCGTCCAGGCTCGCGAGGTCGTCGGAACGTACGCGAAGTGGGCTGAGGCCGAGGCGGCGGCGGCCGACCTGGACGGGGCGAGCGTCCGGTGGACGCTGCGCCTCCCGGACCGGGTCATCGTCGAGCTGATGGAGTGGGTGGTGGAGCTCTACGGCGGCGGCTCGCGCCCTACTGGGTCGTCCTCCGGCTCGTCGAGGCCGCCATCGAGGGCTGGGAGGCGTGGGACGGGAGTCTCGCGCTCCAAGGTGTCAACCCCCACGACTGGCAGCTGAGGCGGCTGGTCAACGCCGCTGAGTCGTCGATGCTGGCGGCGGCGGACGACGAGGCGCACGAGGCCCGTATCCGGGCCCAGTTGTACGCCCCGCCGAAGGGGATGCCCCGGGAGCAGAGGCGTGCTCGTCCGCAGCCCGGCGGTTACACGCTGGCGCAGGCGCAGGCGATGGCGCGGCAGGTGGAGGAAGAAGACAACAGGCTGACCGGGCGCTCCGGATAGTCTGGACAGGCGGCGGGACCTCTGGTCCCGCCGGATGCCGCTGGTTTTGGGCCGGGCAACCATCACGTTCGTGAGGTTGCCAGGTGGCCGGCGAGGACGAGGACTACGGGTCTGGGCGCGTAACGATCCGCCTCGATGACCAGGGTGTCGTCCAGGACGCCCAGGAGCTGGCCGCTCGTATCTCCCGTGCCCTGGACCGGGGTACGCGGACCGTCGGCACGCAGATCCGCCGGAACATCCAGCGGGGCTTGGATGCGGCCGGTGCGGTCACCGTCGATGTTGAGCCTGATCTCTCCGAGTTCGACCGGCGGCTCCTCTCCGGGCTGAGCGACATCCGGTCGCTGAACATTCCGGTCGCCCCGGACCTCGACCAGTTCGAGGCCCGGTTGCGGGCGGCGTTGGCCGGGGTCGAGATCCCGATTCGGGTCGTCCCGGACCTGGACGGCTTCGACGCCCGGATTCGCGCGCACCGGCCGCCGACGGTGCGGGTCGATGTCGACCCGGACGTCAACCGGTTCGGGCGGGCGATGTCCGGGCTGGCCGGGATTGCCCGGGGTGTGGGCGGGGCGCTCGCGGGGGCGCTGCGGTTCGCGGCGGTCGGGTCGGCCGCCCTGTCCGCTGCGGCCGGGGTGGCGTCGTTCGCCGCGTCGCTGGCCCCGGCGGTCGGGATCGTCGCGGCGCTCCCGGCGGTGATGCTCGGCGCGGTCGCCGCTATGGGCGCGCTGAAGCTCGCCCTGTCCGGTGTCGGGGATGCCTTCGGGGAGGCGCTGACCGGCGACGCGGAGTCGTTCGCCGAGGCGATTGAGAACCTGTCACCGGCCGCGCAGGCGGCGGCCCGTGAGGTCCGGGCGCTCAAGCCGGCGTTCGACGCGCTGAAGTCGACGGTCCAGGACGCGTTCTTCAAGCCCCTTGAGGGGCAGATCACGGCGGTCGCGAAGGCCCTCGGCGGGCCCCTGAAAACAGGGCTGGCCGGGATCGCCGGCGAGTTCAGCTTCGCGGCGCTGCGGGTCGCGAACTTCCTCCAGACGACGACCGGCATCCGCTCGGTCCAGCAGATCCTCGCGGGGACGACCCAGGCGACGAGGGGCCTGGCCGACGCCATCGGCCCGGTCGTCGCCGGGGTCCTCCGGATGGGCGGGGCCGTCTCGGAGGCGTTCGGTGCCCGCTTCGGGTCCGCCATCGCCGAGGTCGGTACTCGCTTCGGGCTGTTCCTTTCGAACGCGGCGCAGGGCGGGCAGGCGGTCGCCTGGGTCGAGGGCGCGCTCGGCGTCTTCCGTGAGCTGGGCTCGCTGGTCGCGTCGATCGGCGGGATCCTCGGAGACGTCTTCGGCGCCTTGGCCGCCGGGGGCGGCGGTCAGCTCGCCGGCCTGTCGCAGATTTTCGACGCCGTGCGCGCGGCGATCCAGCCGCTGTTGCCGCTGATCACCCAGCTCGCGATCACGGCGAACTCGGTCCTGGGCAACGCGCTGAGCGTTCTGGGGGCCGCGCTCGGCCCGGTCATCTCGGCGCTCGCGGAGACCCTGCTGCCGCTGCTGCCGTCGATCACCGCGGCGTTCGACGGCCTCGCGGCCGGGCTCGGCCCGATCGCCGCGCAGCTCGGCGGGGCGATCGGCGGCGCGATCTCCGCGCTGCTGCCGCCGCTGCTCCAGCTCCTCCCGGTCCTCATGGGCGGGATCCTGCCCGCCTTCGCGCAGCTCGCGGCGGCCGTCGCGCCGCTCGTCGTCACGCTCGCCGGGAGCCTCGGCCCGGTCTTGACGCAGCTCGGCGGGCTGATCTCGACGGTTTTCGGTGCCGCCCTCACGGCGGTCATCCCGCTGCTCGGGCCGATCATCACGCTCGTCGCGCAGCTCCTCACCGCGCTGACGCCGCTGATCCCGGTCGTCACCGAGGTCGCCGCCGCGATCGGTGGCGCCCTGGGGCAGATGGCGCAGAGCCTGGTGCCTCTGCTGTCGACCGTCGGCGCAGCAGTCCTTGAGGTCGTCGGTGCGCTGGTGCCGCTCGTCGGGCTGATCCTGACGTCGCTGCTGCCGGTTCTGCCGCCGCTCGTCGCCGCTTTCGACGCGGTGGTCCAGGCGCTCGTCCCGCTGCTGCCGCCGATCGCCGGGCTGATCGTCGCGCTGGTCCCGTTCGTCGGGCTGATGGTCCGTATCGCCGGGCCGGTGCTCGCCTTCGCGGCGGGCATCGCGTCGTGGGCGATCATCAACGTCGTCGTCCCGATCATCCAGAAGATCGTCGGCGTCCTCACCGGCCTGGCCAGCGGGCTGACCCGGGCGATCACGTTCGTCCAGGCGCTGCCAAGGCGGGTGATCGGCGCGCTGTCGTCGTTCGGGTCGACGCTGGCGAACTTCTTCACCGGCCTCTGGGACGGCGTGACGTCGGGCGTCTCGTCCGGGATCGACTCGGTCGTCGAGTTCTTCCGGAAGCTCCCGGAGCGGGCCGTGAGCGGCCTGTCGTCGCTCGGGTCGACGCTGGCGACGTTCTTCACCGAGGCGCTGGAGCGGTCGAAGCAAGGCGTCTCGGCCGGGATCGACGCCGTCGTGAACTTCTTCCGGGCGCTGCCCGGGAGGATCGTCGCCGGCCTGGCGATGCTGGGGCAGCTCCTCCTCGACGCGATCAAGGGCGCCCTGTACTACACGGTCTATGGGGCGACGCTCGCCGTCCTCGGCCTGGTCCTCGTCTTCCAGCGGCTCCCCGGGATGATCTGGAACGCCCTGCTGGGACTGGGGAACTTCCTGGTCAACGCGTTCACCACCGCGGTGGCCACGCTGACGTCGTGGCTCGTCACCGGGTTCACGGCGACGGTCGCGTTCTTCCAGTCGTTGCCGGGCCGGATCGTCGCCGGGTTGTCCGCGCTGGGCTCCACGCTGCGGCAGGCGTTCGTAACCGGGTGGGCGGCGGTGACGAGCTGGGCGACGTCAGCGTTCAACTCCTTCGTCGGGTTCTTCCGGGCTCTGCCCGGCCGGGTCGCGGCGGCGTTCACGTCGCTGCGGGACTCCGTCGTGCGGGTGGTGTCGTCGGCGGCGACCGGGGCGATGAACCGGGCGACCCAGTTCGGCACGGCCGTCGTCAACTTCTTCCGGGGTCTGCCCAGCCGGGCCGGGAGCGCCCTGTCGTCGCTCGGCGCCCGGGTCGCGGAGATGTTCAACAGCGCCCGGACGCGAGCGATTTCGGCTGTTACCTCGCTCATCAGCTCCGTCACGAGCACCCTGCGGGGGCTCCCGAACAAGGCCCGGAGCGCCTTGTCGGGGATCGGGTCGGCGCTGACGACTGCCGGGCGGCAGCTCGTCGACGGGCTGATCAACGGGATCAAGGGGGCGGCCGGGCGGCTGGTGCGGGCCGCCGGCGACGTCGTCGGGTCGGCGATCAGCGCGGCGAAGAAGAAGCTGGGCATCGCCTCGCCGTCGAAGGTGTTCGCGGAGATCGGTAAGAACACCGGGCAGGGCTTCATCAACGGCTTGACCGGCACGGGTTCGCAGATCAAGGCGGTCACGGACAAGGTCGCGGCGTCGATCACGAACGCTTTCAAGGGGCGGGCAACGAAGGTCGACGACCGGCTCGTGTCGATGGTCAAGGCCGGGAACACCCGGTTGCAGAAGCTGGCGGCCGAGCGCGACAAGCTCGCCCAGCGGGTCAAGGATGCGCAGGCGTTCGCGGTCGAGACGACGAAGTCCGCGATGGCCGCATTCTCCCTGGACCGGCTCACCCAGGACGCCGGGAAGATCACCGGAGCCGGGATCATCGCCGGGTTGAAGGCGTCGGTCGCGCAGGTCAAGACGTACACGGCGCAGCTCGAAGCGTTGAAGAAGAAGGGCCTGCGGAAGGACCTGCTGGAGCAGCTGATCGGGTACGGGCCGGAGGCCGGGGCGGAGCTGGCGGCGGCGCTGTCGCGGGAGTCCGCTTCGACGATCAAGCAGATCAACAGCCTCCAGTCTCAGCTGTCGTCGTCGGCGACGACGCTCGGGAAGTTCAGCGCCGACGCCCTGTTCGACGCGGGGAAGCAGGCCGGGAAGGGCCTGTTGGCCGGGTTGAAGGGCCAGCAGAAGGCCATCGAGAAGCTGATGTTGGACATCGCCAAGGGGATGCAGAAGAGCATCCGTTCGGCGCTGCGCATCAAGTCCCCGTCGCGGGTGTTCCAGGCGATCGGGGAGATGACCGGTGCCGGTCTGGAGCGGGGGCTGATCAGCCGGATCGTGGCGTTGGAGAAGGCGGCGCGGTCGGTGGCGCGGGCGGTCGTCGACACGGTCGCCGGCCAGTTCGCCGGGCTTCCGAAGCGCGTCTCGTCGTCGCTGAACGACCTGGGTGAGGTGCCGTCGGTTGTCGCCCCGCTGACCCGGTCGGGGCGGCCCGGTGCGCGGGAGCGCGCCGAGCTCGCGGCGCTCCTGGGTCGGGTCGGGGTGGGCGGAGCAGCCCCCGCGGCGGCGGCAGCCGCTGCGGGGGCGCCGGTCACCCACAACTGGAACATCACGACCAGCGCGCAGGACCCGCGCGTCCTGAGTGAGCACCTGTACGGCCGGTTGGCCAGAGCGGCGGGGGTGTGACCCGGTGATTCCCGACTACATGGACCTGGGCTGTACGGAGATCGTGAACTCGGCGCGGGCGTCGGCGTACGCCGAGCTGTACTGCCTGCTGACGGCGTGTGACCCGTGCCCGGGGTTGCCGGAGGCGATCAACGACGAGCCGTACGTCGACCCGGTGACGGACCTGGCGCCGTGGTACGACCCGGCGGTCCCGGAGTCCGCCATGTTCCTCGGCGTGATGGGTGTCGACGCGGTGGGGTTCTCGACGTCGACCAGGTCGAGGACGCCGGTGCAGCTCGTCGGTGACGGTGCGGCACTGGGTATCGCCCGGCGGGCTCACCGCGAACTCGTCTACACGGTGCTGCTGCTGGTCCGGGACGAGTGCGCCCTGCCGTACGCGCTGGAGTGGTTGGCGGCCGCGCTCCAGGGCGCCCCGTGTGAGGGGGCGTGCATGGGCGACGAAATCGGGGTGTTCTCGTGCTGCCCTGAGGGGGACGGGCTGCGGGAGCTGCGGCATCTGTACGGCGTCGGCCTGGTCGACGGGCCCGATGTGACGTCGACCCGGTACCTCGACGAGGGGGTCATCGCGGAGGTCACGTTCACGCTGGCCGCCGCGGTGCCGTGGATCTACCGGGAGCCGCTGGCCGGGCTCGGTGACTGGATCTCCATGGGAGACGGGGAGCTGCTGACGTACGACCCGGACGAGGTGTACGCGGACTGTTTGGACCCGACGCCGTGCCTGTCCGATCCGCTGTGCCCGCCTCCGCCGCTGCCGGTGCGGGCCCCCGTGCCGGTGGACTCCTGCTACCCGACGGGGGATGCGGAGTTCCGTCGGTCGGTGGTGGCGCTGACGCCGGCCGATCAGCCGGAGTGGCTGGAGGCGGTGCCGGTGCTGGAGCTGGAGACCGGCGGGACCGCGCTGCGCCGCCTGATCGTGAGGTTCTGGGCGAACCCGCTGGGCTCGGACTGCATGGACGTCGCGGACCCCTGTGCGGCGTGCACGGACATCCAGATTCCGTACCTGCCGCCGGGGGCGACGCTGCGCGTCGACGGGCGTACGCAGACGGCTGAGGTGACCTGCGCGGCCGGTTCGCAGGGGTCGGTGACGACCGCGCCGATCCTCTACGGGGCGCTCGGGCAGTCCTTCGAGTGGCCGGTGTTCTCCTGCGCGACCGGGCTGTGCATCGAGATCCTGTCGACGGCCGCGACGACGTCGGCGGACGCGCGGGCCCGGGTCCTCCTCGTACCGCGATCGGACGTGGGCTGATGGCTGTCCTGGGGTGCCCGCAGGAGTACCGGGCGATCGTCCACTGGCGGGGCGGGAGCCGGCCGTTCACGTCTCCGTCGGTGAAGTCGCTGACCGATGTGCGGTGGAACCGGACGCTGAACGACACGTCGGAGGCGTCGGTCGTCGTGTCGAAGGGGCAGGCCGGGGCGGAGTGCTGCGGTCTGTTGGGGCAGGTCGAGCCGTACGCGCACGAGCTGTCGCTGTACCGGGATACCGAGCTGGTGTGGCAGGGGCCGGTGACGCGGACGGTCGAGTCGCGCGGGACGTTCACGGTGGAGGCCAAGGACGTCACGGAGTGGCTGTTCCGCACCATCAACATCACGGCGCTGCGCTATGTGTCGACGAACCCGGCCGACCCGCAGCGGCGGGGGCCGGTCCAGCAGATCGCGCAGACGATCGTCCGGCTGAACATGGAGGCCGGGACGTTCGCGTCCGAGCCGGACTGGGCGCGGATCCTGCCGTACATCGTGCGCGAGGACGACCCGGTGGACACGTCGTTCGAGAAGGACGGGTCCGACGACGCCAGCGCGTGGATGGTGCCGATCCTCCAGATCTTCAACGACGAGCTGGTGCCCCGCGGTCTGGAGTACACGACGGTGGGCCGGGCGCTGGTGCTGGGCAGGCCGCAGACCACGGCGGACCTGGCGCAGGCCCGGCTGACGCTGGACCACATCGCGGGCGACGTGCAGATCATCCGGGACGGGACGTCGGGGTCGACGCTGGTGTGGGTGACGAACCAGACCGACCAGGAGATCAGCGGCACGCTTTTCGGGCTGTCTGGGGTCGTCAGCCAGGTCTACGGGCGGCTGGACACGCTGGTGCGGACGACGGCGGAGGGCTTGACGGCGTACGACATGTGGCAGCTCGCCCGCGCCTCGTACAACGGGCGGTATCCGATGCCGACGAGCCTTTCGATCCCGCAGGGTTCGAGCCTCGCGGCCAACGCCCCGGTGACCATGCGTCAGCTTGTGCCCGGTGTGCGGATCGACGTGTCCGCGACCGGCATGTGCTCGTCCGCTTCCCAGCCGTACCGGCTGTCCGACGTCGATGTCGAGTGGGACGAAACGACGGGCGAGGAAGTCGGGGTCTCCCTGATCCCGATCGGTGAACCGTACACAGGAGACCCCCCGTGACCGCACTCCCAGGACAGCGCTCAGCTCAGCGGCCATGGCGGGCGATCACGTCCACCCAGAGGGCGTTGGGCCGTGCCGCCCAGTCGGCCGACGGGTTCGGAGCCGTCGGTATCGCCTTCATCGACGGCGAGACGTTCGACGTCGACCTCATGGCGCCCGGCGGGGCGCAGATCACCCCGCGATCCGCAGAGCCGTCCCCGGAGTGCGACGGCCGCGACGACGCAGAGAGGCAGGACTAGATGGCTAGGTGTGGGTGCCAGGGCGGTTGCTCCTGTGCGGTGCAGGGCGTCGGCCCGATCCGTGTCCTGGGGACGGGTGCGGCGTCGGACCCGTTCCGGATCTCGGTGGACCTGGAGGAGTTGCTGCGCCCGGGGCCGGGGATCGATTGGGATCCCAGCTCGGGCACGATCAGCGTCCGGCTGTCCGAGGACGAGTCGAACGCCGCGATGTGGGGCTCGGACGACGGGATCTACGTGTGGGGCGGTGGTGGTGAGGGCGGCCCCATCGCGATCTGCGACGAGTACATCGTCATCAACGAGGCCGGGCAGATGTGTCTCCGGCCGGGGATGATGGGGCTGCGGGAGATCGTGTACTTCCGGACGGTCGGCACGACGCAGTTCGTGAAGGCGGACTACCCGTGGGCGGTGCGCGCCAAGGTGCGCGTCCAGGCCGGTGGTGGCGGTTCCGGCGGCGCGGACAGCGCGGCAGGCGGGAGCATTCCCCGGCCGGGCGGGAGCGGCGGCGGTTACTCCGAGTCCCTCCTCCTGACGTCGGCCCTCGGGGCGAGCACACCGGTCGTTGTCGGCGCGGGCGGTACGGCCGGGGCCGGGAACAACGCGGGCGGCGACGGCGGCGGGTCCTCCTTCGGGACGTTGGTGACTGCTATCGGCGGGAACGGTGGGGCGGCGAACACCAATAGCGGCAACACGAACGTCACTGCCAACGCCACGGTGGGCCCTCCCCCCGGGGTGGGGCAGCTCGCGCTCAGCGGTAGCCCCGGCGGCGGTGCGATCCGTATCAGCGCGTCCCAGGGCCTTGCCGGTGCGGGTGGCGACAGCCAGCTCGGGACGGGCGGCTACGGCCGGTCGACGACTGGCCCCGGTGGCAACGCCCGCGGCTACGGCGGTGGTGCCGGCGGGTCGTTCTCGTACAACGGGCCGAACGAGGCGGGCGGGGTTGGCGGGCCCGGAATCGTGATCGTGGAGCTGTACGGATGACCGCCGCCGACGCCCCTCGAAGCCCCTTGTCCGGACACCTGCCGGACAGTGTCCGGGACGGTGTCCGCGCAGGTCACAGCCCTGACGTTCCCGTGTCCGGAGGTCTGTCCGGACACGTCCTCAACGGCTGTCCGGACAGTGTCCGGACAGTGTCCCGACCCTTGGAGGTCTCCATGTCCAGCGCTCCCGTCCCGACGATTGGCCGGGCCGTCCACTACGTCAGCCAGGGGTCGCCGGTGCGCCCCGACGGCACCCAGGCGTTCCCGTCGGTGCGCCGCTCGGCGGAGATCACCGAGGTCGACGAGGAGGGCCGCGTCGGCCTCCTGGTGAAGAACCCGACGGGCTTGTTCTTCCACCCGATCGGGCACGAGGCCGGGCCGTGCCCGCACGCCGAGCCGGTGCCCGGTGCGCCGCTCCAGCCGGGCACCTGGCACTGGCCGGAGCGTGTCTGATGGCTACTCCGCTCGCAGCCGACCGGCTGCTGTCGGCGCTCCTGGCCGAGGAACTGAAGGTCGTCGAGACCCCCGGGTGGCGGACCAGGAACCGGAACCATGTGGGGCTGTGGGGTCCGGCGCACGGCGTGATGATCCATCACACGGTGACGCGCGGGACGGCCCACACCGTGAACCTGTGCCGTGACGGGTACGCGGGGTTGCCGGGGCCGCTGTGCCATGGCGTCATCGCGAAGGATGGCGCCGTGCACCTGGTGGGGCACGGGCGGGCGAACCACGCCGGGCTGGGCGACCCTGATGTGCTGCGCGCGGTCATCGACGAGCGGCCGGCCCCGGTCGACGACGAGGCGTCCGTCGACGGCAACCGGCACTTCTACGGGTTCGAGTGCGAGAACCTCGGCGACGGGATCGACCCGTGGCCCGCCGCCCAGCTCCGGGCGATCGAGCGGGTGTCGGCGGCGATCTGCCGGGCGCACGGCTGGGGGCCGCTGTCGGTGATCGGTCACCTGGAGTGGCAGCCGGGGAAGCCGGACCCGCTGGGGTTCTCCATGGGCGACATGCGGGCGCGGATCGGTGGCCGTCTGTCGCTGCCGGTGTCGGGGTCGCTGCCGATCCCGGCCCGGCCGGTCGTCAGCCTGTCCCGGCTCCAGAAGGCGTTCCGGACCGACCCGCCGAAGGCCGGGACGCCGGTGTCGTACCAGGGCGTCACCGTCGTGGAGACGGCGCTGGTCGACGAGGGGCTCCTCGCGAAGCGGTTCCTGGACGGGCACGCCGGGTCGGCGACGGTCACCGCGTACAGCGGGTGGCAGGAGCGGCTCGGGTACCGCGGTCGCATGCCGGGGCAGCCGGCCGACGGGCAGCCGGGCATGGCCAGCTTGAAGGCGCTCGGTGCGAAGCGCGGCTTCGGGGTGGTCACGTGATCCTCGCGGAGGGCGGGCCTCCGGCGGTCGAGGCCGTCCTGCTGTGGGGTGGGGCTGTCACGGTCGTCGCCGGGGTGGTGACCGTGCTGTGGCGGCTCGGTCGTGGTGTGGCGGCGACGTGGCAGCGCCTCGACCAGTTCATAGAGGACTGGTACGGGGAGGGGCCGAGGCCCGGGGTGCCTGCCCGGCCGGGGGTGCTGGAGCGGGTGACGGGGATGGAGCTGCGGCTCAGCAGGATGGAGCACGAGCTGCACCCGAACGACGGCGGGTCGCTGAGGGATGCGATCGACGAGGCGAACCGTCGCCTGACGAACCTGTGCCCCGACCGCGATACGACGGACCGGCGTCCGCCGGACGGGTCCTGAGACTGGGCGTCCCGGCCTCACGGCTCCGGGGCCGGGGCGCCCTCATTTTCCGGTTTGCCTGCGCTCGGTCGTGTTCGTGGCGGACACTGGTGGTCCGCGCGGTATGCCGCCCAGTCGTCCGCGCGGGTGCGCCGTCCGAGTCGGTGCTGCTGACGAGTCCGGTCGCGCTCCCTCCCCCGTGGGTGTGGCCGGACTCGACGCGGTTACGGAGCGCATCCGAAGCGATGCGTATTGTTATGGGGGGCCAGAGCTACTGCTGCTGCTCGGGCCCGCGAGGACGCCCCGCTCATCGAGCGGGGCGTCTTTGCGTCCGGGCTCAGGTCACGGGCTGACCTTGTAGAGGATGAGGTCGGCAAGCTCGGCGGCCGTTGCCCGGTCGTCGGCGGGGGCGAGCAGGACCTCTTCAAGGATGTGTTGCAGCTCAGGCCAGGGGCGATGCTGGTCGAGAGGAAGGCGCTCGTGTGCGATTTTCCGTCGGAGCTCGTCGGCGCCGATCGTCTTCGGATCGATACCCGCCCACGCGTAGTCGAGTGGCCACCGGCCGGTGGCGCTGGCCCAGAGGCACCCGGCGAGCGTGTAGACCTCGGCTTCCCGGGTGGGCGCGACAGGCCGCACCCCTTCCGAGATCGATGCTGCGAGTTCGGGGGCCAGGAGGTGGGGCACCCCGCCGCTGAACTGGTCCGGGGGCAGGAAGCCGGGGCCGGACGCCCACGAGAGGTCGATGAGGCGCACCCCGGCCGGGGTGTGGATGGCGTGCTCGGCCTGGAGGTCGCCGTGAACCCACCCGGAGGCGTGGAGGTCTGCGACGGCGCGGCAGAGGTCGACGGCTGCCCGGTGGGCGCCCGACCAGTTGGCTGACGACTGCCGGACTTCGCCGAAGGCGTCCCAGGTCGAGGGGCCCGGGTGCCACGGCGTGGTGAACCAGTACCCGCCGGGTGTGGTGCCGTGGATCACCTGGTAGAGCGGCATACGTTCGAGGACCTGCGCTTCGCGGGCGGTCACCGCCGTCCCGCTGTCGTAGCCGACCTTCACGGCTGCTGTCCGGTCCGGGCCGATCGCGATCCAGACGGCGGAGCCGCGTCGGTCGCTGACCTGCTGTGTCAGGACCGGGCCCCCGCACATCTCCTTCGCGGCCCGACGTGCCTCTTGCGGGCAGCGGCGCTGGCCGGGCGCGAAGGGTGTCGTGATCCCGGGGGCGTACGTCACAGTTTTCTCCTTCGAGGTTTGAGGCTTCTGGGGCTTATGGGTGTGAGGGTGCCGTAGGGTGTCGTGCGTTCCCGGCTGCCGCACCTGGCTGCCGGGCTTCGTGCTTCCTTGGGGCGGAGATCGATCTTGGGATACGTGCGGCTGCTGCGGCAGAGGCGAGTGCTGACCCTGTGGGGCGCCCAGAGCCTCTCGGTCTTCGGGGATCGCCTCTACGCCATGGCGATCATGTGGATCGTCTGGCAGGAGTCCGGGGCCGCCGCGATGGGGCTCGTCGCCATCGCCGAGTCCGTGCCGTACATCGTGCTCGGGACGGTCGGCCGCCGGGTCGTTGCCCGGTTCGCGACGCTGCGGAGCCTCGCGGCCGTGGATGTCGGCCGGGCCCTGCTCGTCGCCGCCCTCCCGCTGGCGTGGGAGGCCGTCGGCGTTCCGGGGATGCTGGCCTGCGCGGTCCTCCTCGGCGTGTTCGGCGCCCTCTTCGACCCGAACTTCGGTGCGCTGGTGCCCGAGCTGGTCGACGAGCGTGACGTCCAGGCCGTGGTCGGGCTGATGGATCTGACCGGGCGGATCGCCCGGATCGCCGGGCCCGGTGCGGCCGGCCTGCTCCTGGCGGTCGTCCCGCAGCGGTCGCTGTTCTGGTTCGACGGGCTGACGTTCCTGGCGTCCGCCGTGGCGCTCCTCGCTCTGGCGTCCCGCACGGTGTTGCCTGCTCTCGACCGGCAGGAGTCCGGGCCGGCCGGGGAGCGGCCACGGGCGCGCGTGCTGCTGCGGGCGCGGCCGGACACGGCCGTCGCGATCGGTGTGCACGGGGCGGGGATCTTCGCGCACGCGGTCGCGCTCGTGCTGCCGGCGTTCCTCGCCGCGCGGCTGGACGCGGGTGCTGCCGCGTACGGTGCGGCGCTCGCCGCGACCGGTGCCGGGGCTCTCGTCGCGAACGGCTTTGCGGGGAATCTGCGGCTGCCGGAGAACCGGACGGCGTTCTACTGCGGTCTCTGGGCGGCGTCCGGCTGCGTGCTGGCGTCGGTTGCTCTGGTCGGCTCTCTGCCCGGGTTGCTGGTCGTCTCCGCCCTGCTCGGCGTGGTGAACCCGTTCCTTCAGGTGGCCCTGAGCACGCACCTGGCTGCCTTCCCGCGGCCTGCTCGGCTGCGACTGATGAGTGTGGACCTCACGGTCATCCGGACCGCCGGTACGGCGTCGATGCTCGTCATCCCCGGGCTGGCCGAGAAGAATCCGGTGGCCGCGTTCGCGCTGAGCGGCGTCGCCCTGGTCGTCGTCGCCGGTGCCGGTGCGGTTCTCCTCGTCCGGCGCGGCGCCGGTGCGCCGGACGAGGAGCCCGCGAAGGTGCTGGTGCGGGACTGAACGCAACCGGGCCCCGCCTCGGAGGAGGAGGCGGGGCCCGGCGGTCAGTGCGCTACGCGGTGAGGCGCGTCCAGTGGGAGACCTCGATGTTCTCCAGCGGGATGCCGAGCTGCTGGTAGATCCGCTGGTGCATGGTGCCGAACCAGGCGTCGCGGCGGTCGTCGAAGAACTCCTGGTCGTACCAGGCGACGCCGAGGATCACGGTGCCGCCACCGTTCGGGTTGTCCTGCTCGGCCTCGAAGTAGGTGGCCTGCCAGTCCCAGAGCATCAGCTCCTCGGGGCGCTCGCGGAGCCGCTTGTCGGACTCCTCCAGGGCGTCGATGCAGCGGCGGGCGGTGGCCTCGTCGGGGCAGTAGTAGGTGCACTCGCTGCGGGCGACGGACTTCTTGTCGCCGCGCCGGTCGGCGTCGGTGTCCTCTCCGTTCAGGACGCGGACGCGCGTCGGGGCGTTCTGATCGATGAACTCCTTGACGATGCTCACGGGCGATCCCTTCCTTCGGTGGGTGCTGACGGCCAGCCGTTCCCGGAGACCGGGAGGAGGCTGGGGCATGTGGGGTCTCGGCGGACGATGCCGTCGGGGGCGACGTACCGGACGTTGAGCGCGATACGGACGCGGTCGGTGGTGTTCGGGCACGAGCGGTGCAGGAGGCGCGTGTCCATGAGGAGGGCCTTGCCTGCTTTGACGGGGATGCTGACGGGGAGCCCTTCGGGCTCCTCGCTCACCGCGTCTGCCCGGCCGCGGTCCTGGCCGGTGTCCGCCTCCGGCCCGTACGGCAGATAGCCGCGTAGGTGCGATCCGGCGATGACGTCGAGGCAGCCAGCGGCTGCGGGCGCGTCCGAGATGGCGATCCATGCGGCGAGCGACCGGCGAGGGTCGAGCTCGACGCGGCTGCCGATGCCGTCCTGGTGCCAGGGGACGGTGAAGTCCCGGCCGGGCCACTTCATGACCAAGAAGGTGTTCTCGACGGAGACGTTCGGGCCGATCGCGGCGCGTACGGAGTCGAGGAGCAGCGGCGACCGGACGATGGCGTTCGCCCAGTCGTGGTTGAGGTGCGGGTTGCGGACGATCTCCGTCTGGGCCTGGCGGTGCTCGACGAGGAGGGCGGCCGCGCGGGCCTGTGCGCTGGCGCGGTGTGTCCAGGCGACGGCGGCGCGGAGGCCGCGCAGACCGAGGGGGCTGCGCGCGGGGGCCGTCCGGGAGGGGCTGAGGGTCATGTCGGCTTCCTCTGGTGGGCGGCGTAGCGGAGGAGGATCGAGACGGACTTCGCGAGGAGCCTCAGCGTGGCTTCCGGGTCGCCGCCGGTGTCTTCGGCGACCTTCTTCGCGTGCTCGACGGTGGCTTGGGCGATGTCCTTGGCGCGGCCGTCCGCGAGGGCGTTGACGTAGAGCTGGGCCGGTTCGATGAGTGCCCGGATGTGGGCACGGCACCGGTCGCGGACTTCGGTGGCCGTGGTGCCGGTTACGGCACCGGCGCTGATGAGAGTGAGGGCGAGGTCGCTGTCGCTGGCCATTTCGGCTGCGGCTGCTCCCTGCTGGGCGGCGTTCGCCGACGGGCTAGCCATGGCGGTCTCCGGGGTGGGTGCGTCAGGGGGGGGCATCAGCGGCGGAGGCCGGTTTGGGGGCTGGCCTCCGCCGCGATGCGTCCAGTTCACTGCTCGTCGACCATCCGCACGAGGCCATCGACCGGCCACTCAGCGGCCACTCAGTGGCCTCGGGGCGGTGAACGGCCGGTGATTTCCGACACCTCAGGTGCTCGGTAGGCGTTACGGCCTACGGTTATAAGGAAGCCGATGTCAGGGGGCAGTCGGATGAGAACTCCAGCGAATCGAGACCTCTTTTCAGCCCGGGTGGCGAAAGGGTGGTACTCGCAGGAAATCGCAGCTCAGGGAGTGAGCGACGCCGGCCAGGAGGCGTTAGGGAATCCCGGATACGAGGTGAGCGTCCGCACGTGGCGGCGCTGGGAATCGTCGTCTCCCGGGTGGCCTCGCCCAGACCAGGCGACCGCGTTGCGTGCCGCTTTCGGGCGGGGTCCGGAGTCGCTCGGTTTCGTCGCCGAGGCCGGACTGGTGGTTGACAGCTCAGCGGCTGAGGCCGCGATGATCGGGGATGTGAAACGTCGAACTGCCCTTACCGCCGGGGCCGCCGTCGTCGGCCTGCCCTGGCTCAACCCGTCGCCAGGTCGCGCTGCGTCCGGTGAGCTGAGGATCGGGGAGGAGGAGATCGCTGAGCTGGTGTCGGCTGCCTCCGACCTCGACGCTATCGACCAGCGTTTCGGCGGAGACCGGCTCTGGCGCATGGCGAAGATGCAGCTGGGTTGGGTGCACCACGCCATAGACCACGGTGTCTACACCGAGGAGGCGGGGCTCCAACTCCACGCCATCGCAGGCCAGTTGACGACGTCGCTGGGCTGGTACTGCTACGACGCGGGGCGCCAGGAAGAGGCCCGGATCCACTTCTCGGAGGCGCTGAACACGGCGCTCCTCGGCGGCGATCACGCGCTGGCCACCCGGACGCTGTCGAACATGTCCCGCCAGTCCGTCGACCTTCAGAAGCCGCGTGAGGCTGTGCGGTTCATCAGGACCGCTGAGCAGTACGCCTCGCAGTGGGAGGCGACGCCGCGCGTCACGGCGCTCCTCGCGATCCGTGCCGCGCAGGGGTACGCGCGCCTCGGCGACGAGATGAACACCTCGCACAGCATCAAGAGGGCCTGGCGGGCCTTCGATCAGGGGCCGAGCGAGCTGGACCCGGAGTGGACGGTGTTCCTCAACGAGGCCGAGATGGTGTGCCTGGAGGGGATGAGCCGTACGGACCTCGGGCAGCACCGGCGGGCCGTGAAGCTGCTGGAGCGGTCATCGTCGCTCCAGAAGACGGAGCACTCCCGCAATCGCGGCATGTGCTTGGTCCGGCTGGCGGGTGCTGCCGCCCTGGACCGTGATTTCGACCGCACGACCAGTGCTGCTGAGGAGTCGCTGCGCCTTATCGAGGGCGGCCAGTCGTCGACTCGGACCCGGCAGCAGCTGGTGGTCGTACGCGACACCCTCGACCGGCACCGGGACGTTCCGGCGGCCCGGAGCACGGCCGAGATGCTCACCCAACACATCGCATGACCGAGGAGACATCAGGTATGCCCACGCACGCCACGCCCAGCCTCACGCTGACCCTGCGCACGGGTCGGTCGGCGGAGGAGATCGTCGACGAGCTGGTGGCCGTGTACGCGGAGGTGTACGGCGTCCCTCCGTACGTGGACGATCCGTTCTTCTCCGTGGAGACCTTCGAGGGCCGGCTTACTGCGGCCTTCGAGATGGAGGGCTTCTCGCTGCTGACCGCGCGCCTCGACGACGGGCAGCTCGTCGGGTACGTGCACGGGGTGACGCTGCCGCCCGAGCGGGCGTGGTGGGTATCGATCGCGGACGCCCTGCCCGACGAGGTGAAGAAGGCCGCCGACGCCGGCGAGGTGTTCTGGCTGCGGGAGCTGATGGTGCTGCCGCAGGCGACCAACCGGGGCATCGGGAAGGCGCTGCACGACGCGATGCTCCTGTCCCGGGCGGAGCCGTGGACGACGCTCACGTGCATCGTCGACAACCAGCCCGCGCGCGACGCGTACCCGCGGTGGGGGTACGAGGTGATCGACGCGACGATCAAGCACGCGGACGAGTCGCCGACGTACGACCCGATGATCCTGAGGCCGGCCACCGATGGCTGACGTCGCGAGAGTGATAGTGCGGCCTGCGGTGCCGCGCGTCGACCACTGGTACCGGGTGCTGATCGGACACACCGTGGGGTGCTGTGCGTGCCGGGCCGGGACGGACTGCTCGGGCGCGCGCCGCCTGCGCCGGAAGTGGAAGCGCAGTCGGTGAGCGGTGGCGGGTGAGCCCGCCGTGCGTGACGAAGGCTCGGCAGGTGGCTGCCGGGCCTTCGTCACGCCGGGTGTCGGGTGAGGCCGCTAGGGTCGCCGCATGGCGACGAGCACCCCCGTCCCGGACCCCGGTGACGACGAAGACGTTCCGGTGACGCTGGCCGCGCTGCGTGCGCTCCTGGAGGAGTTCAGCGACCTGCCCGACGACACCCCGGTGATCCTCCAGAAGGACGTGACGGGCGAGCGCGTCTCCCCTCTCGCGGGGGCGGCCGAGGCCATGTACGTGGACGACGTCGAGGGCAGCGCGGAAGCGTTCATGACGCCCGAGCAGATCGCCGCCGACCCCGCGTACACGGAGGAGGACGAGGCGCCGGAGGATGCCGTCCGTGCGATCGTCCTGTGGCCGCTGGGCTGAGCTGGCCGGGGTGTGGGGGCTGGGTGTGGGGGGCGGGTTTCCGGGTGTCGGACGTGACCGCACCCGACACCTGACCTGCGGATACTTCTGAGGTACTTGTGCCGCTTCTGGGTGTGAGCTGGGTGTCAGCTTCGAGGATTGAGGTGTTGTCGAGAGGTGCGCGAGAAGTCGGCCAGATGTCGCCCCCTTGGGCGCGCTCCTTGAACTCGCGCCGTTGACCTGCATGTTCGCACTGCTACAGTGCAGGTCAGAGCGTTACGGATCAGCCTCGGAACTCCCGACATCCTAATTCGGGACGAAGAGGTCGTGGGTTCAAATCCCGCCACCCCGACNNGGAGCAGGGCGTCGAGCGCCCTCTCTCAGTGCCGGTAACGGGCTTCTCACGGGAGCACGGACTTCACCAGGTCATTGCCCGCGCGCAGCCCGAGTCCGGGAATCGTCTCCCTGAGCACCTTCACCGCCCGTACATGATCCTGTGCGGGGTTCACTCCCGCACGGGACAGGGTTTGGGTGACCCATTCCCGGACGAGTTGCCCATCGGTGGCCGTCGCGCGTTGGTCGAGAAGGTGCAGAGCCTTCCGGAGACCCGGCTGCTCGGCCTCGCCCGCCGAATCCAGCTCACGAACGCTCCGGCGATCCCGAGTATTTCCACCGCGCCGTTCTTGCCCGCCTTCTTGGCATGCTTCATGAAGTCTCGCCACTCGCATGGACGGCCGGCCGCTGGAGCCGGACGGCAGCCAGCTGGTCGTGCCGAGGGACCGGTGCGGGGCTCGCTACGTCAGCTCCATCACCCGCGTCTGGGTCGGCGCCGCCATCTCCCCGTGTACGCCGAGGCCTAGGGCCTGTCTGCACGCCAACTTCCCACCCGAGCCCGCCCGGCAGATCCGTACGACCGTCACGCCCGGCGCCCCGCAAAGTTCATCCGGTCGGCTCAAGCGCCGGGCGTGCCGGTCGTACGGATCTGCCGGGCGGGCGCGGGTGGGAAGTTGGCGTGCAGACAGGCACTAGGCCTCTGCGTACACGGGG
>MUNB01000117.1 GCA_002154345.1 Streptomyces griseus | reverse complement strand
CCCCGGAAGCCCCCGCCCCCGCATCCCGAGGAGCCGCCGCAGCCACCTGCCCCAGCACGTCGATCACCTGCTTGCACCACCGTACGAAGTCCCCCGCCGGCATCTCCGCCTCGCGCAGCACCTCGTCCAGCGTCCGGCCGGAGGCCCACATGTAGACCGCCCAGGCGAAGCCGAGATCGGGCTCGCGCTGTCCGACCCCCTCCGTCTGGTTGATCTTGAAGTCCTCCTCCAGGGCATCCAGCCGCCCCCAGATCCGCACCATCTCGCCCATGGCGGCCTTGGCCGGCCCGGACGGCAGCTTCGGAGCCACCGCGTCATCGGCCTGCCGCGCCTCGTACACCAACGCCGAGACACAGGCCGCCAGTTCGGCGGGGTTGAGGCCTTCCCAGACCCCCTCCCGCAGACACTCGCTGGCGAGCAGGTCCAGCTCCCCGTACAGCCGGGCCAGCCGCCGCCCGTTCTCCGTGACCTCGTTGCCCCGGAGATAGTCCATCTCGGTCAGGAGCGCGACGATCCGGTCGAAGGTCCGGGCGATCGTGTTCGTCCGCCCCTCGATCCGCTTCTCCAGCTGCCGGGTGTCCCGCTGCAGCCGGTGGTAGCGCTCGGCCCACCGCGCGTGGTCCTCCCGCTCGTCGCACCCGTGGCACGGGTGGGCGCGCAGCTCGGTCCGCAGCCGGGCGATCTCCCGGTCGTCGGCGGCCGGCGCCCGCCCCTTGCGGTGCCGGTCGGGCACGATGTGCCCGGCCTTGGACCGCAGCGCGGAGGCCAGATCGCGCCGGGACTGCGGCGAGCGCGCGTTGAACGACTTCGGGACGCGCATCCGGTCCAGCGCCTCGACCGGCACCGGGAAGTCCATCGAGGCCAGCCGCTTGACCTGCCGCTCGGCGGTCAGCACCAGCGGACGCGGCCCGTCGTGGTGGTCGAACCCGCGGTGCCCGTTGGCCCGCCCGGCGGGCAGGCCCGGGTCCAGCACCAGCGCCAGACCCGCGAACTTCCCCGTCGGCACATGGATGATGTCGCCGGACTTCAGCTTCTCCAGCGAGGAGGCCGCCGCCGCCCGCCGCTGCGCCGCCCCCTGCTTGGCCAGCTCCGTCTCCCGGTCCTTGAGGTCGCGGCGCAGCCGCGCGTACTCCTCGAAGTCGCCGAGGTGGCAGGTCATGCCCTCCTTGTAGCCCTCCAGGCCCTCCTCGTTGCGCTGGACCTGCCGCGAGATCCCGACGACCGACTTGTCGGCCTGGAACTGGGCGAACGAGGTCTCCAGCAGCTCCCGCGAGCGGTGCCGCCCGAACTGCTGCACCAGGTTGACCGCCATGTTGTACGAGGGGCGGAAGCTGGAGCGCAGCGGATACGTACGCGTCCCGGCGAGGCCGGCCAGCGCCGTCGGGTCCATGCCGCGCTGCCACAGGACCACCGCATGGCCCTCGACATCGATGCCGCGACGCCCGGCCCGGCCGGTGAGCTGGGTGTACTCGCCGGGGGTGATGTCGGCGTGCTGCTCGCCGTTCCACTTGACGAGCTTCTCCAACACCACGGAGCGCGCGGGCATGTTGATGCCGAGCGCAAGGGTCTCGGTGGCGAAGACGGCCTTCACCAGCCCCTTGACGAACAGCTCCTCGACGACCTCCTTGAAGGTCGGGAGCATGCCCGCGTGGTGCGCGGCGATGCCCCGCTCCAGCCCTTCGAGCCATTCGTAGTAGCCCAGGACGTGCAGGTCCTCGCCGGGGATGGAGGCGGTGCGCTCCTCGACGATCTCGCGGACCAGCCGCCGTTTGTCCTCGTCGTTGAGGCGGAGTCCGGCGTACAGGCACTGCTGTACGGCGGCCTCGCAGCCGGCCCGGCTGAAGATGAAGGTGATGGCGGGCAGCAGGCCCTCGTTGTCCAGCCGGTCGATGACCTCGGGGCGGCCCGGCGTCCAGATCCGGCTGCGCTGGCGCCGCTCGCGCTCGCGGTCGGCCTCGCGCACCATCTTGCCCCGGCGGCGGTCGCGCGGGTTGTAGGTGTTCTGGCTCTCCTGCCGGGCGAGGCGGACCAGGTCCGGGTTGACCTCGCGGCGTCCGGCGCCCCGGCCGCCGTGGTCGGTCGCCTCCTCGAAGAGGTCGTACATCTTGCGGCCGGCCATCACGTGCTGCCAGAGCGGCACCGGGCGGTGCTCGGAGACGATCACCTCGGTGTCGCCGCGCACGGTGTCCAGCCAGTCGCCGAACTCCTCCGCGTTGGAGACGGTCGCCGACAGGGAGACCAGCGTCACCGACTCCGGCAGGTGGATGATCACTTCCTCCCACACCGCGCCCCGGAAACGGTCGGAGAGGTAGTGCACCTCGTCCATGACCACATAGCCGAGCCCGGAGAGCGACTGGGAGCCCGCGTACAGCATGTTCCGCAGGACCTCGGTGGTCATCACGACCACCGGCGCCTCGGAGTTGACGCTGTTGTCGCCGGTCAGCAGACCGACCTTGTCCGCGCCGTACCGCTTGACGAGATCGGCGAACTTCTGGTTGGAGAGCGCCTTGATCGGCGTGGTGTAGAAGCACTTGCGGCCCTGCTCCAGGGCCAGGTGCACGGCGAACTCGCCGACGATCGTCTTGCCCGACCCCGTCGGGGCCGCGACCAACACCCCCTTGCCCGCCTCAAGGGCCTGACAGGCCTCGATCTGGAAGGGGTCGAGGCCGAACTCGTACATCTCCCGGAAAGGCCCGAGGGCCGTCGCCATCTCGGCCGCGCGGGCCCGGGATGCCTGGTATCGCTCAGCTGGTGAGAGGTCCTCTGTCATCTTGGCTACGAGCCTACCCGCCACCTCTGACACTCAGCGCGATCTTTAAATGCCCTTGGATCCGCCCCTCGCCCGGCACCCGGCCCGGCACCCCGCTCAGCGCCCGGTGAGCACCCGCACGGCGCCCGGTACGCAGGTGGCGGTGAGCGGCAGCGCGCCCAGCGGTTCGCCGTCCGCGTACGCCGTGACCCCGGCCGCCGCCAGCTCGATCGAGGAGACCCGGTGCACGGTGACGGCGGGGTGGCTCAGATGCGTGCCCCGGTAGACCTTCGGGAAGACCTTGAGCAGCGTGGTGCGGGTGCACTCCCCCACCACGGTCACGTCGAAGAGCCCGTCGTCCATCTCGGCGTCGGCGCAGATCCGCATGCCCCCGCCGTACGTGGTCCCGTTGCCCACCGCGATGAGCGTGGCCTCGATCTCGCGGGCCTCTCCCCCGTCGAACCGGATCCGGTACGGGATCGGCCTGAAGGCGGCCAGTTCGGCGAGGATCGCGAGGTCGTACTTGAACCGTCCGCCGACGAAGCGCATCCGGTTGCCCCGGTCGTTGACCCGGGAGTCGAACCCGGAGGCGAGGACGGAGCCGAACCAGCGGTCCCCGACCCGGCCGAGGTCGATGTCGCGGTGGCCGCCCTCCTTGAGCGCCCGCGCGGCCAGCCGTCCGGCGACGGCCGGGTCGCGGATCGGCAGCCCCAGCGCGCGGGCGAAGTCGTTGCCGGTGCCGACGGCGACGACGCCCAGCGGCGTACTCGTCCCCGCGACGGCCTGGAGGGCGAGGGACATCAGCCCGTCCCCGCCCACGGCTATCAGCGCCCCGGTCCCCGCCGCGACAGCCTCACGGGCCCGGCGCAGGGCGTCGTCGGCATCCTCGCCCAGCACCGTACGGACGGAGAATCCGGCGTCCCGCAACGCGGAAGCGGCCGGCTGCGCGGCGTGCGCGCCCCGGCCGCGTCCTGCGGTGGGATTGACGAAGAGGGTGATCTCGCTGGTCACCCTTCCGGACCCTACAAGGTCAGGTGATGTCGTCGAACCCCTTTTGATGGTGCGGTTGTGAGCCGCATGACGCGCGCACAACGGACCACTAGACCAACTTTCTCAGTGAACTAGGCAACGCCTGGGCACAGTTCGGCCACTATTTTCACACAAGCTTGTGCCGCACCCTTGCACTACTTAATATCGTCACCGCCCATAGTACGAAATCGAATCCATAAGGAGAAAAATGAAGTTGAGAAGCAGAGCGGCCCGAGGAGCAGTAAGCGTGGCCGGAGCATGCGCACTGGTGATCGGAATGCAGGGGGAGGCATGGGCGGCGATTACCATGACCCTCAAGGACGGCGGCGGGAAGGGGTATTGGAGCGCAGACCCCTCCGGCAACACGCCAGGTGACGCGATCAAGGCCTGCGACGACGAGGACGACGGCTGGGGCATCCAGCTCGAACTCGACATCAATCGCGATGGAACCACCGATCGAATCGCGACCACACGTGGCCATAAATCGCCATACTGCTCACCGTGGAAGACCGGTGACATCAAAGAAGGAACAGAGGTCACCCTTCGCCTCTACAAGGTGAAGGGCAAAGAAATAGGACCATACTGGACGACTATGAATTCAAAGGCCTAGCCGCACGCGCAAACCGCCGTCAAGACTAGCACACATATAAGCTTGATCCTGACAACGCAGCTAGCATCGCTTGCCTGAATCTTACGCAGTGTCGGCGACCGAAAGTCCCCCTCCGTTGAAAAACAACAGGGGGGGACTACGCGAATAACCACGAGCTACTACGTGATGTCGTCGTAACCGTTCAGTCGGTGCGATCCAGGGCCATCTGCCTCACCGGTGGATTGCCCGGGCAGAGCAGCAGGGCGGGAGGAGGGGGAAACATTCTCCACCCGGTCAACAGGCTCGGGCGTCAGATCGAGATCCGAGGCCTCGTCGTCACTGAGCTCGGCGTCGGGGTTGTTGCGGTTGCGGCGCTTGTCGTTCAGCAGCGAGAAGCCGACGGCGATGAAGTAGAGCACCGCGAGCGGCCCGGCGAGGAGCAGCATGGAGATGGGCTCGCCGCCGGGGGTGGCGATGGCCGCGAAGGCGGTGAGGCCGACGATCATGCCGCGCCACCAGCGCAGCATGCGGACGCCGGACAGGACCCCGGTCATGTTGAGCGCGATGAGCAGCAGTGGCAGTTCGAAGGCGAGACCGAAGACGATCACCATGCGGGTGATCAGGTCGAGGAAGTCGTCGAGCGGCAGGAGGTTCGTCACGTTGTCCGGCGTGAAGCCGAGCATGATCTCGGCCGTCTGCGGCAGGATGGTGTACGCGAGGTAGGCCCCGGCGGTGAACAGCGGGACACCCGCGGCCACGAAGCCCAGGGAATACCGCTTCTCCTTCTTGTGCAGACCCGGGGCGACGAAGGCCCAGAGCTGGTACAGCCAGACGGGCGTGGCGAGGAGAACACCCGCCATGAGGGACACCTTGAGCGCGATGGTGAAGGGTGACAGCAGACCGTTGGTGGTCATCTCCGCGCACGGGCGGCCGTTGACCATCGTCTGGACACCGTTCTTGCAGCCGACCGAGTCGAGGATCGGCTTCATCAGGAACTCAAAGATCTCCTTGTGGAAAAAGGCGGCCCCGATGACGGCGATCAGAATCGCGAGCACGGCCTTCAGCAGCCGGTTACGCAGCTCACGCAGGTGATCGAGGAGGGGCATCCGCCCTTCGTCGTCCTTCTCCTGCTTGCGGGCAGACTTGAGCAACCCACTTCCCTCGTCTCGTGCGGCGGCTGTCGGCGGAGCGCGTCAGCGGTCAGCTCTGGGTGGTGGGCTTGGCCTCGTTGACCGGGCGGGAGCTGGTGACGTCTCCCGGGGCGGCCTGGATGGTGCGCGCGGTGGTGGACTGCGGGGGGACCGTGTCGTCGACGGTCTCCGTGGTGGGCGTCGCGGTCGCCGCGTCGTCCTTCTTCATGGCCTTGGCCTCGCTCTTGAGGATGCGGGCCGACTTGCCGAGCGAACGCGCCATGTCGGGAAGCTTCTTGGCACCGAAGAGCAGCAGGATGACAGCGATGATCAGAACGATCTCGAGGGGCTTCAGATTGCCGATCATGTGCGACTTCCTTCTCACTGAGGCGGCTGGAGGTGGGCTCGCTACCCGTTCGACCGGGCATACGTCCGATCATTGCGCTTGGCAGCGATCGTAACCCGCGGGAGTAAACGCGAGGCAATGCCCGTGCGTACTCCGGCTTGCGGCCCGCACCTCCCTGCCTGGGCCGACCCATGCAGCGTACCCCCCGGTGCGGTCGAACATCAGGCCCCCGGGACCGTTATCGCAGGCCGTCACCGGTGGCCGCGAGGCGGGTGGCGGCCCGTTCCAGGTCCTCCGACGCCCGGTTGATCCGCTCGGTGGTGACCGTGACCTGGCGGCCGAGACGCCGGGCCTCGACGAAGACCTTGATGCCGAGGACACCGAGCACGGCGATGCCCAGGAATCCGAGGGCGATGGCGAGCATGGGCCAGAACATACGGCGGTGCCTCTTCCTACGGGCTTGCCGCGGGCGCCGTGGTCGGGCGGCCCCGGGGGCGGGAGCTACAGGGCGGTGTGCAGACGCAGGGTCCGTACGCCGCCGCCGGTGAGCAGTTCGATGATGCGCTCCCCGGCCGGTTTACGGACCGAGGCGCCGCACTCGGGGCAGGTGAAGGTGTAGAAGGTGGTGCGGCGGGTGGCGCCGATCGCCAGGCGCAGTGCGGCGGCGGCCAGCTCGAAGCGCCCGCGGCAGTCGGGGCAGGCGGCCCGGAAGCGCACGGCGGCGGGAACCGGTACGGGTACGGGACCGGTGCTGGTGCCCGGCCGGGGCGCCGGGCGTATCCCGGTGGCGGACAGCGCCTCCGGGCGGACTCCGGTGGCGGCCGGGAACAGGGTCGTCCGGTTCATCGTCGTCTCCCTCTCCCGGGCCCTCAGACCGCGGTCTCGTAGGCGGCGAGCGCCTCGCGGGCGGCCGCGCGGGCGCTGTCCGCGAGCTCCGGCGGGGTGACGATGCGGCCGTCACCGCCGAGCCGCAGGGCGAGCCGGCGCAGCGAGGCCGGGTCGGGGGTGCGCAGGGTGATCCGCAGGCCGCCGTCGGGGAGTTCCTCTGCGGAGTCGTGCGGGTAGTACTCGGCGACCCAGCGGCCGCCGGTGCCGACCTCGATCACGACCTCCGGGTCCTCGGCGGCGGGCTGGACCAGCCCGGCGGAGAGGTCGCGCAGCTCCAGCTCGGGCGGGGCGGCGGGGGCGTCGAGGAGGCGGATCTCGGCGACCCGGTCCAGCCGGAAGGTCCGGCGGGCCTCGGAGAGCCGGCACCAGCCCTCCATGTAGGTGTGGCCGACGGCGAAGAGCCGGATCGGGTCGACCTCGCGCTCGGTGAGTTCGTCGCGGGCGGGCGAGTAGTAGCGCAGCCAGAGCCGACGGCGCTCGGAGATGGCCCGGTCGACGTCGGCGAAGACGCCGCCCTCGGCCTCGAAGGTCACCGAGAGCCGGGAGCTGGCCGCACCGGACTCGCCGGCGGCCGTCTCCAGCTTGGCGGTGGCGCGGACGAGGGCGTCCCGGTCGCTCTCGCGCAGTCCGGGCAGGGTGGCGACGGCACGGGCGGCGACGAGCAGCGCGGTGGCCTCGTCGGCGGCGAGCCGGAGCGGCTCGGCGACGTCGTCCGGGTTGTGCCACCAGATGCGGTCGCCGTCGGTGTCGATGTCGAGGAGGTCGCCGCCGCGGAAGCTGGTGCCGCACATCGGCAGGACGTCGAGGTCCGAGATCAGCTCGTCCTCGGTGATCCCGAAGGCCCGGGCCACGTCCTGGACGTGGGCGCCGGGGCGCTCGCGCAGATACGTCACCAGGGAGAGCATCCGGCGGGTCTGGTCGATCGCGTTCGTGGCCATCGTTTTTTCCCTGCCCCTAGTCCTTGGCCACGGCGCGGAGCCGGTCCACCACATCGGCCCGCAGATCGGCGGGTTCCTCCACGACGACGTCCGGGCCGAACTCGACGAGCCAGGCGTCGAGGCCGTGTCCGTACGGGATCTCCAGCTCGTCCCAGCCGTCGCCGCGTTCCCGGACGGCGCTCGCGCGCGACCGCAGCGGGTAGCCGGCTCCGGCGCGCAGCCTGATCCGGGCGGTCCGGGTCGCGGTCTCGCCGGCCCAGCTCTCGACGGTCTCGCGGACGGTGACCGCGTCGGGCACCTCGGCGCTGAAGGCTCCGGCACGGGAGCGGACCTTGCCGGTGATGCGGGAGAGCCGGAAGACGCGTTCGGCGCCGCGCTCACGGTCCCAGCCGGCCAGATACCAGTGGCCGCGCCAGCATTCGAGGGTCCAGGGTTCGACCTGGCGCTGTTCGGCGCGGGCGGAGTTGGCCTTGCGGTAGTCGAAGGTGACGGGGCGGCGGTCGCGGCAGGCGAGCATCAGGGGTTCGAAGGCGGCCTCGTGGACGGGGATGCGGGGTTCGAGGGCGCTGTGCACCTCGTAGGCGTCCTCGGCCTCGGGCATTCCGGCGGCGCGCAGCTTCTGCAGGGCGCCGCTGGCGGCTCCGGCGAGGCGGGCCTGCTGCCAGACCTTGGCGGCGAGACCGAGGGCGGCGGCCTCCTCGGCGTCCAGGGTGATGGGGGGCAGCCGGTTGCTGTCGCGGCGGGCCAGGTAGCCGGTGTCGCCGTCGAGGTTCTCCACGGTCTCGATGACGAGGCCGAGTTCGCGCAGATCGTCCTTGTCGCGCTCGAACATCCGGTTGAAGGAGTCGTCGGAACCCGCTTCGAGGTAGGCCTCGATGGATCCGCGGAGTTCGCGCTTGCTGAGCGGGCGCCGGGTCCCCAGCAGGCACAGCGCGAGGTTCATCAACCGCTCGGCCTTGGCAATCGCCATCGACGCCCTTTCTCTTGTCGCTACGACCGTCGACCGTACCGCCCCGGGAGGTCGGGACCAAAGCCGGGCCGCGGACCGCGGAGCGGCGGAACGCGCCGCCGGACAGCGAGGAGGGCCCCCGCCGTGCGGCGGGGGCCCTCCTGCGTGGAACCGGAACGGATCAGACCGCGACGAGGTCGCAGACGAAGATCAGCGTCTCACCGGGGGCGATCTTGCCGCCGGCGCCGCGGTCGCCGTAGGCGAGGTGCGCGGGGATGGTCAGCTGGCGACGGCCGCCGACCTTCATGCCCTGCACGCCCTGGTCCCAGCCGGCGATGACCTGGCCGCCGCCGAGCCGGAACTGCAGCGGGGTGCCGCGGTTCCAGGAGCTGTCGAACTCCTCGCCGGTGGAGAAGGACACGCCCACGTAGTGGACGGAGACGTTCTGGCCCGCCTGGGCCACCGCGCCGTCGCCCTCCCAGATGTCCTTGATCTCCAGATCGGCCGGCGGCTCGCCGCCCGGGAAGTCGACCTCGGGCTTCTCGATGCTCACTGAACTGCTCCTCTTACTGATGAACTGGGCAACCGGGACAGTCTTACACCTTGGCCAGGATGTCCACGGCGAAGACCAGGGTGGAGTTCTTCGGGATGGCCTGCTGCTGCTGGTCACCGAAGGCCTGGTCCGGCGGGATGACGAGCAGCACACGGCTGCCGACCTTCTTGTCGATCAGACCGCTCTTCAGGCCCTTGAGGGTGACCTGGGACAGCGGGAAGGTCTGGGTCTTGCCCGTGGTGTACGTGTTGTCGAACTCCTTGGCGCCCTTCCAGATCATGCCGACGTAGTTCACGACGACGCTGTCGGACTCCTTGACGACCTCGCCGTCGGACTCCAGGACGTAGTTGGAGACGAGCTTCTTCGGCGGGTCGCTCTTGGGGATGGTGACCGTCGGAGCCTTGCCGTCGGTCTTCACGCCGACCTTGGGCAGGTCGATGTTGTCCTGGGCCACTTCGGTGCCCTTGGCGGAGGCCGGGATCTGGGTGGCCTTCAGGATGTCGACGACGAACACCAGGGTGGCGTTGGGCTTGATGTCGCCCTGGCCCTGCTCGCCGTAGCCGAGCTCCGGCGGGATGACCAGCTCGACGCGGCTGCCGACCTTCTGGCCGACCAGGCCCTTGTCCCAGCCCTGGATGACCATGCCGGCGCCGAGCGTCAGGTCGAAGGGCTGCTTGCGGTCGAAGCTGTTGTCGAACGGCTTGGTCGAGTCCCAGGCCTGGCCGAGGTAGTTGACCTGGATCGCGTCGCCGTTCTTGAGCTTCGCGCCGTCGCCCTCGCTGATGACCTCGGTCTTCAGCTCCTTGGGCGGGTCGCCCTCGCCCTTGGAGAGGGTGGGCTTCTCTCCGACCTTGGCGCCCGCGGTGATCGCGGGGACGCCGTTCTTGGACGAGGCGGAGTCGGAGGCCTTGTCGTCGCTGCCGCACGCCACTGCCGACAGCAGCAGGAGGGGGGCGAGAAGAAGGCCGGCAATTCGGCGCACTGGTTCCTCAGATCTCAGGGGGCACGGTGATTCGGTCCCGTAACACTCTAGGCCCTCCGATTCGGTTGGAGCCGGACCTCGCACGGACGGCCCCGGCCCCCAGGACCGGTGGGTCCTGGGGGCCGGGGCCGTGATGCGGGTCGCCCTTGGTCACATGCCGGCGATCAGCTTCTCCACCCGCTCGTCCACGGAGCGGAACGGGTCCTTGCACAGCACCGTGCGCTGCGCCTGGTCGTTGAGCTTGAGGTGGACCCAGTCGACGGTGAAGTCCCGCCGCTGCTCCTGGGCCCGGCGGATGAAGTCGCCGCGCAGCCGAGCCCGGGTGGTCTGCGGGGGCACCGACTTGCCCTCGAAGATCTTCAGGTCGTTGCAGATGCGGGCGGTCTGCCCCTTGCGCTCCAAGAGGTAGAAGAGGCCACGGCGGCGGTGGATGTCGTGGTAGGCGAGGTCTATCTGGGCGACCCGCGGGTTCGACATGGTCATGTTGTGCTTGGCCCGGTACCGCTCGATGAGCTTGTACTTCATGACCCAGTCGATCTCGGTGTCGATCCGGTCGAGGTCCTCGGCCTCGATCGCGTCCAGGGTGCGGCCCCACAGCTCCAGGACCTGGTCGACGGTGCCGGTGCGGATGCCCCGGCGCTCGACGAAGTCCACGGCCTTCTCGTAGTACTCCCGCTGCACCTCGATGGCCGAGGCCTCCCGGCCGCTGGCCAGGCGCACCTTGCGCTGCCCGGTGAGGTCGTGGCTGACCTCGCGGATCGCCCGGATCGGGTTCTCCAGGGTCAGGTCGCGCATCACCGTGCCCGCCTCGATCATGCGGAGCACCAGGTCGGTGGCGCCGACCTTGAGCAGCATGGTCGTCTCGGACATGTTGGAGTCACCGACGATGACGTGGAGGCGGCGGTACCGCTCGGCGTCGGCGTGGGGTTCGTCGCGGGTGTTGATGATCGGCCGGGAGCGGGTGGTCGCGGAGCTGACGCCCTCCCAGATGTGTTCGGCACGCTGGCTGACGCAGTAGACCGCGCCGCGCGGGGTCTGGAGCACCTTGCCCGCGCCGCAGATCAGCTGCCTGGTGACGAGGAACGGAATGAGGATGTCCGCGAGCCGGGAGAATTCTCCGTGCCGGGCCACGAGGTAGTTCTCGTGGCAGCCGTAGGAGTTTCCCGCCGAGTCGGTGTTGTTCTTGAAGAGATAGACGTCGCCCGCGATTCCCTCCTCGTGCAGGCGGCGTTCGGCGTCGACGAGCAGGCCTTCGAGAATGCGCTCGCCCGCCTTGTCGTGCGTGACCAGTTCGGTCACGTTGTCGCATTCGGGGGTTGCATATTCCGGATGCGATCCCACGTCGAGGTAGAGGCGGGCGCCGTTCCGCAGAAAGACGTTGCTGCTGCGGCCCCATGACACAACACGGCGGAAGAGGTAGCGCGCCACTTCGTCAGGTGACAGTCGGCGCTGTCCCCTGAACGTGCACGTGACGCCGTACTCGTTCTCCAGCCCGAAAATGCGGCGGTCCATGACTGAACATTACGCCTTATGGCCCGAGCTGAAACCGGGTTCGACGGCACCGTTTCGATCATTTTCCGATCCCGTCACGACGGCGGCCGTACGGGCGGGAGCCGCCAGTACCCTCCCGGTGGCCAGGAGGACCACCAGGGCGGCCACTCCCCCGGCCCCCGCCACGGCGAAGCTCCAGGCGGTCGAGCCGAGTTCGACGGCCGGTCCGGCGACGGCCGTACCGGCCGCCGCGCCTACGCCGAACGTGGTGACGAGCCAGGAGAACGCCTCGGTCACCGTGCCGCGCGGGGCGTGCCGGTCGACCACGATGAAGGAGCAGGCGATGGCCGGCGCGAGGAACACTCCGGCGAGGGCCGCGAAGGCGGTCATGACGGGCACGGAAGGGGTGAGCGTCAGCGGCAGATAGCCCAGCGCCAGCAGCCCGACGATGACCCGCAGCCGCTTCTCCGGCGCACCGGCCCACTGCCGCGCCCCGTAGACCAGGCCGCCGATCAGCGCACCGAGGCCGAGGGCGGCCATCAGCCAGCCGTACACCGACTCCCGGCCGTGGTCGTCGGCGTAGGCCACTCCGGCCACCGTGATGGAGCCGAGGGCGAGTCCGACGAAGAAGAACGCGCCGAGCAGGGCGAGGAGTCCGGGCGAGCGCAGGGCGCCGAGCCAGTGCGCCTCGCGGGGTGCGGAGCGCCAGGTGCGCGAGGGCTCGGAGAGGACGACCGAGAGCGCGCCGAGGACGCCGATGGCGTTGATGACGAGCAGGGCGGCGGCCGGGGACCAGAGCGAGACGAGCAGCGTCACCAGGAGCGGTCCGACGGTGAACATGATCTCCTGCGCGACGGCGTCCATGGCGTAGGCCCGGTGTACCTGCCCCTCGCCCTTGAGGACGCTGGGCCACAGGGCCCGCAGGCCGCCCTCCAGGGGCGGTGTGGCGACTCCGGCGATGATGACGGCGAGGTAGGCCAGCGGGAGCGAGCCGAGGCCGGTGAGGGCCAGCAGGGCCATGCCGAGCGCGGAGAGCACGGCGGCCGGGAGCTGGACGCGCGGCTGCCCGTACAGGTCCACCGCGCGGCCGAGCAGCGGCTGCCCGACGGCGGTGGCCAGACCGTACGCGGCGGCGAGCGCGCCGGCCAGGGTGTAGCTGCCGCCCTCGGCCCGGGTGAACAGCACGATCGCGATGTGCGCGGTGCCGTTGGGCAGCCGCCCCACCAGGGTGCCCGTCAGCAGCCGGGCGGCATGCCGCGCCCGGAGGATGTCCAGATATCCCGCGGCCATTCCCGCCCCTCTCCGCCTCGGCGGGCCGCGCGGCCCGCCGGGGTGTTACGTATAACGTCGAGGCTCATACGTACCATGTGCGCAGTTCGCGGGTCCACCTCGCGGCGTTACGGAACATCCCGCACGGAGGCACGAGTGACCAGCGCGCAGCAGCCCGTCCCCGCCCGGCCCACCAGCCGTGACGTGGCCCGTGCGGCGGGCGTCTCCCAGGCGACGGTCTCGCTGGTGCTCGGCGGGAAGTGGCCCGGCCGGGTGTCGGAAGTCACCGCCCAGCGGGTCCGGGACGCGGCGGCGGAGCTCGGCTACCGGCCCAATCTGGCGGCCCGCAGTCTGCGGCTCGGCAGCACCAGGACGGCGCTGCTGGTGGTTCCGGCGCTCACCAACGAGTTCTTCGCCCGGGTGTACGCCGGGGCCGCGGCACTCGCCGCCGAGCACGACTTCGGCGTGGTGCTCTACCCCTCGCCCGACGGCACGGGACCGGCCCGGGACCCGTTCGCCTCGGCCCGCGCGGCGCTCGACGGCGTCATCGCGTCCTCGATGGCCGCCGAAACGCTGGGCGCGCTGCACGGGGCGGATCTGCCGCTGGTGATGCTGGACAGCGATCCGTCGGACACCGGGCCCGCCGCCCATGTGAACCTCGACATCGCGGACGGGATGCGGCAGGTGACGGACCATCTGCTGGGCCTCGGCCACCGCCGCTTCCTGCATCTGGCGTCCGCCGTGGACACCTGGACGTTCGCCGTGCGCGCCGGGGCGCTGCAGGACGCGCTGGGCGCGGCGGGGGACGCGACGGTACGCACCGTACGGGCCCCGCTGGACGTACGGGCGGGGCGCGAGGCGGTGGAACAGGCGCTGGCGGCCACCGGGGAGCGGCCCACCGCGATCGTCTGCGACGACGACATCCTGGCCGCCGGCGCCTGCAAGGCGGCCCGCAGACTCGGGCTGCGGGTGCCGGACGAGCTGTCGGTCACCGGATTCGACGATCTGGCGCTGGCCACCGCGCTGGAACCGGAGCTGACCACGGTGCGGCTGCCGGCCGAGCAGGTCGGCGAGCGGGGCATGGAGGCGCTGCTCGCCGTGCTGGACGGCCGCCCCGCCCGGCCCGGGGGTCTGCCGGTCCGCCTCGTCGTACGCGGCTCCACGGCGCCGCCGCCCGCCGACCGGACATGACGGTGCCCCCGGGCCGGGACCCGGGGGCACCTGAGGTGCTGCCTACTTCTCCGTCTCCTCCGTGGAGCCGGACGCGCTGCCGGTGTCCTTATCGGTGGAGTCGCCGTCCTCGGCGTCGGACGGGGCGTCCGTGGGCGTGCTGGCCGCGGCTTCCGTCTCCAGCAGCCGGGCCAGCTGACGGCCGACGATCCGCTTGAACTTGCGCTGCTGGGGGCGGGTGCGGTCCAGGACCGCGACCTCCAGCCGCTCCGCGGGGATCTCCCGCTCGCCGCCGCCCGGCTCCCGTGAGAGCGCCTGGACGGCCAGCTTGAGCGCCTCGGCGAGGGTCATGCCGTCGCGGTGGCGCTGGTCGAGGAAGCTGCTGATCTGCTCGGCGTTGCCGCCGACCGCGACCGAGCCGTGCTCGTCCACGATCGAACCGTCGTGCGGCAGCCGGTAGATCTGGTCGCCCTCGGCCTCGCTGCCGACCTCGGCGACCACCAGCTCCACCTCGTACGGCTTCTCGGCCGCACTGGAGAAGATGGTGCCGAGCGTCTGGGCGTAGACGTTGGCCAGCCCACGGGCCGTCACATCGTCGCGGTCGTAGGTGTATCCGCGCAGATCGGCGTAGCGCACGCCGCCGATGCGGAGGTTCTCGTACTCGTTGTACTTGCCGGCGGCCGCGAAGCCGATCCGGTCATAGATCTCGCTGAACTTGTGCAGCGCACGGGACGGGTTCTCGCCGACGAACACAATGCCGTCGGCATACTGCAGCACGACGAGGCTGCGACCACGGGCGATGCCCTTGCGGGCGTATTCCGCCCGGTCGGCCATGGCCTGCTGGGGTGAGACATAGAACGGCGTCGACACCGGTTATCCGTCCCTTTCTGTCAGTGACGAGTGCGTCTGGGGAGGCTCGGGGCCCGGATCAGAGCAGCGCGGCGCGCGGGCCGTCGGGCTGCTCGAGTCGGCGTTCCAGGACGGAGCGCGCGATCTCGCCGGACTCCTGGTCGGTCAGCCTCCGGAAACCCTCGTCGGTGATGACGGTGAGGATCGGGTAGATGCGGCGGGCCACGTCCGGGCCGCCGGTCGCCGAGTCGTCGTCCGCCGCGTCGTACAGCGCCTGTACGACCAGGGTGAGGGCCTGGTCCTGCGTCAGGTCCTCGCGGTAGAGCTTCTTCATGGCGTTGCGGGCGAAGATCGACCCGGAGCCGGTGGCGGCGTAGCCGGTCTCCTCGGAGCGGCCGCCGGTGACGTCGTAGGAGAAGATGCGGCCCTTGTCGCGGTCGACGTCGTAACCCGCGAAGAGGGGCACCACGGCGAGGCCCTGCATGGCCATGGCGAGGTTGGAGCGGATCATGGTGGAGAGCCGGTTGGCCTTGCCCTCCAGGGAGAGCTGGGCGCCCTCGACCTTCTCGAAGTGCTCCAGCTCCAGCTGGAACAGCTTGACCATCTCCACGGCCAGTCCGGCGGTGCCGGCGATGCCCACCGCCGAGTACTCGTCGGCCGGGAAGACCTTCTCGATGTCGCGCTGCGCGATCATGTTGCCCATGGTGGCGCGCCGGTCACCGGCCAGGACCACACCGCCCGGGAAGGACGCCGAGACGATGGTCGTCCCGTGCGGCGCCTCGATGGCCCCCTGGAGCGGCGGAAGGCTCCGGTTGCCCGGGAGCATCTCGGGCGACTGGTCGGACAGGAAGTCCATGAACGAGGACGAACCCGGCGTCAGGAAGGCAGCTGGTAGACGCCCGGTGCTACGAGTGTTGGCTTCCACGCGTTTCCCTCCAGGTATGCGATGGCCCTGCGCAAGAAAGTCAGGATCATCCCCCAACTTGCCGATGGCCGAATTGCCGTTGAAGCAAGTACTACGCCACGGACCCTACCCGCCCGGCGGGAGTGATCCACATGTTCGGCGGGGGTTATCCGCACCGATCCGGCGGCCCGCCGAGCAGGCCCGGCCGGCGAGCGGGGTGACGACGGACGCCGCCACCCCGCCCCCTGTCCGACGTTCACACCGGTGAACTACTGCCCACCCTTTTGAACGAAGGAACGGACGAAGTCCTCGGCGTTCTCTTCGAGGACGTCGTCGATCTCGTCCAGAACCGAGTCGACATCGTCGCTCAGCTTCTCCTGGCGTTCCGCGAGGTCCTCGGACGCCTGCGCGTCCTGCGCCTGCTCCTCGACCTCCTCGGTGGAACGCGTCGCCTTCTGCTGTCCGCCGCCGGTGTCCTTGGTCGCCATGTAGCTCACCCCGCTCGGTTCGAAGCAATCGAAGCTCTTGATCAGACCCTACCCACGGGGTCCGACATTTGGCCCGGTAGTTGTTCAACGTCCGGGCCTCGGGTGATTGATTCCCAGCCCGGAGGCCTTTCAGCCGCCCGACAGCGTCCGGACCAGCTCTTCCGCCGTACGGCAGCGGTCCAGCAGGTCCTTGACGTGTTCCTTCGTCCCGCGCAGCGGCTCCAGGGTGGGCACCCGCTGCAGGGAGTCGCGGTCGGGCAGGTCGAAGATCACCGAGTCCCAGGAGGCCGCCGCCACGTCGTCGGCGTACTGCTCCAGGCAGCGGCCCCGGAAGTAGGCCCTGGTGTCCTCCGGAGGCTTCGCACGGGCCCTGGTGACGTCGTCCTCGTCCAGGAGGCGCTTCATCTTCCCGCGGGCCGCCAGACGGTTGTAGAGGCCCTTGTCGGGCCGTACGTCCGCGTACTGGAGGTCCACCAGATGCAGCCGGGGGGCGTCCCAGTCCAGCGAATCGCGGCGGCGGTAGCCCTCCATGAGCTCCCGCTTGGCGATCCAGTCCAGCTCGCCCGACAGGCTCATCGGATCCGTCTCCAGCCGGTTGAGCGTGTCCTCCCAGCGGGTCAGGATGTCCTTGGTCTGTTCGTCGGCGTCCGCGCCGTACCGCTCGTCGACGTATTTGCGGGCCAGCTCGAAGTACTCCATCTGCAACTGGACCGCGGTGAGTGTCCGGCCGCTGCGGAGCGTGATCAGCTGCCGCAGATCCGGGTCGTGGGAGACCTGGTGCAGGGTGCGTACGGGCTGGTCGACCGCGAGGTCGACGTTGATGAAGGCGTCCTCGATCATGGAGAGCACCAGGGACGTGGTGCCGAGCTTGAGATAGGTGGAGATCTCCGAGAGGTTGGCATCGCCGATGATCACATGGAGCCGGCGGTACTTCTCCGCGTCGGAGTGGGGCTCGTCCCGGGTGTTGATGATGGGGCGCTTCAGCGTGGTCTCCAGACCGACCTCGACCTCGAAGTAGTCGGCGCGCTGACTGATCTGGAAGCCGTGCTCGTGGCCGTCCTGGCCGATGCCGACCCGGCCCGCGCCCGTGACGACCTGGCGTGAGACGAAGAACGGCGTCAGATGGCGCACGATGTCCGAGAACGGCGTCTCCCGCTGCATGAGGTAGTTCTCGTGCGTGCCGTAGGAGGCGCCCTTGTTGTCGGTGTTGTTCTTGTAGAGGTGGATCGGCTGGGCGCCGGGGATGGCGGCCGCCCGCTCGGCGGCCTCCGCCATGATCCGTTCGCCGGCCTTGTCCCAGAGCACCGCGTCACGCGGATTGGTGATCTCCGGGGAGCTGTATTCGGGGTGCGCGTGGTCGACGTACAGCCGGGCGCCGTTGGTGAGGATGACATTGGCCAGGCCGATGTCCTCGTCGGTGAGCTGGCTGGAGTCGGCGGTCTCCCGGGCGAGGTCGAAGCCTCGCGCGTCACGCAGCGGGTTCTCCTCCTCGAAGTCCCAGCGGGCGCGTCGCGCCCGGTGCATCGCCGCCGCGTAGGCGTTCACGATCTGGGACGAGGTGAGCATGGCATTGGCGTTGGGGTGGCCGGGGACGGAGATCCCGTACTCCGTCTCGATGCCCATTACTCGCCGTACGGTCATGCGGCCCTCCTTGCCCGGCGTCGGTCCCGTCCGGGAGCGACGCTCAAGTACCGCTGCTGAGTCCGGTGCGTGTGCGGTGCCCGTCACCGCACTGCGCGACTCGGCGGTACCGCAGAGCCTAGAGCGCCTCTGCGCCGGTGGGGAGCTCCATTACGACATTGCTCCGGCATGGCCGGAACGGGGGAATGCGACCGGCTGCGGAGTCCCTGAGGACTTCCGCAGCCGGTCCGTGTATTACAGGTACTGGCCGGTATTGGCCACCGTATCGATGGAGCGTCCGGTGTCCGCGCCCTGCTTTCCGGTGACGAGTGTGCGGATGAAGACGATCCGCTCACCCTTCTTACCGGAAATCCTGGCCCAGTCGTCCGGGTTGGTGGTGTTCGGCAGGTCCTCGTTCTCCTTGAACTCGTCCACGCAGGCCTGCAGGAGATGAGCCACCCGCAGCCCCTTCTGGCCCTGTTCCAGGAATGCCTTGATGGCCATTTTCTTTGCCCGGTCGACGATGTTCTGAATCATCGCGCCGGAGTTGAAGTCCTTGAAGTACAGGACTTCCTTGTCGCCGTTGGCGTACGTCACCTCGAGGAAGCGGTTCTCCTCGGACTCCGTGTACATCCGCTCCACGACCGACTGGATCATGGCGTGGGCGGCGGCCTCCCGCGAGCCGGTGTGCTCGGAGAGGTCGTCCGCGTGCAGCGGGAGCGACGGGGTGAGGTACTTCGCGAAGATGTCCTTCGCCGCCTCGGCGTCCGGACGCTCGATCTTGATCTTCACATCGAGACGGCCGGGGCGCAGGATGGCGGGGTCGATCATGTCCTCGCGGTTGGAGGCGCCGATGACGATGACGTTCTCCAGGCCCTCCACCCCGTCGATCTCGGCGAGCAGCTGCGGGACGATGGTGTTCTCCACGTCCGAGCTGACGCCGCTGCCGCGGGTGCGGAAGAGGGATTCCATCTCGTCGAAGAAGACGATGACGGGGGTACCCTCGCTCGCCTTCTCCCGGGCACGCTGGAAGACCAGGCGGATGTGCCGCTCGGTCTCGCCGACGTACTTGTTGAGGAGCTCGGGGCCCTTGATATTGAGGAAGTAGCTCTTCCCCGCGGGCTGCCCGGTGACCTCGGCGACCTTCTTGGCGAGCGAATTGGCGACGGCCTTGGCGATGAGCGTCTTGCCACAGCCGGGCGGTCCGTAGAGCAGGATGCCCTTCGGCGGGCGCAGCTCGTGTTCCTTGAAGAGGTCGGGGTGCAGATACGGAAGCTCGACCGCGTCGCGGATCAGCTCGATCTGGTCGCCCAGGCCGCCGATCTTGTCGTAGTCGATGTCCGGGACCTCTTCGAGGACGAGTTCCTCGACCTCGCTCTTGGGCACCACCTCGTAGACGTAACCCGACCTGGAGTCCAGGAGCAGGGCGTCGCCGGCGCGGATGGTGATGTCCAGCAGCGGCTCGGCGAGCCGCACCACCCGCTCCTCGTCGGTGTGCCCGACCACCAGGGCACGCTCGCCGTCCTCGAGAATCTCCTTGAGGGTGACGATGTCCCCGGCCCGCTCGAACTCCATGGCCTCGACCACGTTGAGCGCTTCGTTGAGCATGACCTCCTGGCCACGCCGGAGGTCCTCGAGCTCGACACTGGGGCTGACGTTCACCCGGAGCTTGCGGCCCCCGGTGAAGATGTCGCAGGTGCCGTCCTCGTTGGCCTGCAGGAAGACGCCGAAGCCGGCCGGCGGCTGCGCGAGCCGGTCGACCTCTTCCTTGAGGGCCACGATCTGGTCACGCGCCTCACGGAGCGTGTTGGCGAGCCGCTCGTTCTGTGCGGACACGCCTGCCAGGTTCGTCTGCAACTCGACGATCCGCTCTTCGAGAATCCTCGTGTGACGCGGAGAGTCGGCGAGCTTACGTCGCAGGACGGCGATTTCCTGCTCGAGATAGGCAACCTGGCCGGCTGGGTCCTCGGACCCTCGCGCGGGCCGGATGCCGCGGTTGATGTCGTCGTCGTGGGCTGCCACGGTCCTCACCTCCTCCATGGGGAGCTGGACGCTTCCTGACCCTACCTGGGTGGGTGGTGATTGAAACCCCTAGATCACAAAGACTGCGGGGTGTGTCCGATCTTCACCCTTGCGCTCTCCCTCACGTCAAGGGAATACCCACCCTTCGCCACCGGAAAGCCGCCGGTTGTATCGTCGAACTGTTCAACACCCGTCAGGGCTTGGCTCCATTTGGTTCGGATACGCAGGAACGGCAGGACACATGACCGTGCAGCAGGACTCGCCGGGCGACAGTGGCACGCAGGACCTGGAGGTCTGGATCGACCAGGACCTCTGTACGGGCGACGGCATCTGTGTGCAGTACGCCCCCGACGTCTTCGAGCTGGACATCGACGGCCTGGCGTATGTGAAGAGCTCCGACGACGAGCTGCTGCAGGACCCGGGGGCGACCACTCCGGTGCCGCTGCCGCTCCTCCAGGACGTCGTGGATTCGGCCAAGGAGTGCCCCGGGGACTGCATCCATGTGCGGCGCGTCAAGGACAGCGTCGAGGTGTACGGGCCGGACGCCGACTAGGCGGCCGGGGCCCATCGCCCGGACGGCGGGAGCCGTGCCGAGCGGCGGCGCTCAGACGCTGCGGGCGAGGTCTCCGGAGGTGCGGACGAACGCGTTGCCCTTCCACCGCCAGGAGGCCTGTTCCTCCTGGTCGGGGCAGCAGCGGGGCACCTCCAGCGAGGAGTAGCCGAGGAGGGTCGCCGAGACGACGCCGTTCCGTACGGCGAAGTCCCCGACCGTCTTCTTGTCAGCGGGGTCCACGAGGGTCGCCACGACCCGGGGTGCGGCCCCGCTCGCCTGTGTCAGGACGTAGATCCCGCCGGGCGGAGTGCCCGATCCGGCGGCGCAGTGCACCACGGCGACGGTTTCCGGCCGCCCGTCGCCGTCGAGGTCCCCGGGGGCCTGTTTCGCGACCGTCGTCCCGGCGCCGCCGCACTCCAGCGGGAAGTCCACCCCGGCCGGGTCCGGGGCGGGCACGGGAGCGCCGTGCTGCGTGGTGGTCCGCTGCTCGGGGGCCGTGGCGGTCGCGGTGGCCGTACGGGGCTGGAGCAGCCCGGCCAGTGCGACGACGCCCGCCATCGCCGCGGCCGTGGCGAGCCAGTGCACCGGCTTGGCGGCGGTGTGGGCGAGCTCCGGGAGCGCGGGGGTCTGCACGCGGTATGTCTCCTGATGGTTCCTGGAAGCCCGGTGAGGGGGTGGGAACACCCCCGAGCGGTGGCCAGCATCGTGCCACACCTCACACCCGGGCGGAACGGCGGGGTATCGACGAATGAGGTCTCAACGAAAAGGCGCCGCCGCGCAGTTCCCCGGTCGGTCGGGGAACCGCACGGCGGCGCCGGTGCGTTGTCCGGGTCAGCCGCGGTCGGCGGCGGAGCCTCCCCGGCTCTGGCTGCCCGGTCCCTCGTAGTCCTCGCCGTAGGCGCCCTTGGACGGGCGGCGGCGGCGCAGCGGCGGCTCGACGCCGTCCGCGAGGCGGCGGGCGGTGACCAGGAAGCCGGTGTGGCCGATCATCCGGTGGTCGGGGCGGACGGCGAGGCCTTCCACGTGCCAGTTGCGGATCATCGACTCCCAGGGCTGCGGTTCGGCGAAGCAGCCGATCTCGCGGATGGACTCGACGGTGCGCGAGAGCTGGGTGGTGGTGGCCACGTAGGCACAGAGGATGCCGCCGGGCACCAGGGCCTTGGAGACGGCCTCCAGGCACTCCCAGGGGGCGAGCATGTCCAGCACGACGCGGTCGACGTCGGTGTCGGAGAGGTTGTCCTGGAGGTCGCCGACGGTCAGCTGCCAGGCGGGGTGCGGCGAGCCGAAGTAGCGCTCGACGTTCTGCTGGGCGATCTCGGCGAAGTCCTCGCGGCGCTCGTAGGAGTGCAGCATGCCCTGCTCACCGATGGCGCGCAGCAGGAAGGTACTGAGCGAGCCGGAGCCGACCCCGGCCTCCACGACGCGGGCGCCGGGGAAGATGTCGGCGAAGGCCAGGATCTGCCCCGCGTCCTTGGGGTAGACCACGGCGGCGCCGCGGGGCATGGACAGGACGTAGTCGGGGAGCAGGGGGCGCAGCGCGAGATAGGCGACGTTTCCCGTGGTGCGGACAACACTGCCCTCGGGAGCACCGATCAGCTCGTCGTGCGGGAAAGAACCCTTGTGGGTGTGGAAGTTCTTTCCGGCTTCGAGCGTGAAGGTGTAGTGGCGGCCCTTGGGGTCGGTGAGCTGTACCTGGTCCCCGACCTTGAAGGGCCCGCGTCGGCGGGCGGCACCGGTCGGTTCAGACATGTGACCAGCCTACCGGTGATTCCGGGCCCTCCTGCCGCTGCTCCCCCGCCGGGACAGGGCCGTCAGGCTTCGGGGCGGGCCATGGCCTTGACGAAGGCGCGCTCCACGTCGGCGGTGGAGAGGACTCCGTAGATCTGGCCGGTCTCCTCGACCACCAGGTACTCGGTGGCGGGGGTGGCCTTGAGCCGGTCCAGGAGGGCTTCGCCGGCCAGCTCCGCGGGGACCTTCATGCCGTCGGTGAGGTCCTGGGCGAGGCCGCTGACGGCGACCCAGGGGCGGCGGTGTTCGGGGACACCGACGATGGCGGCCTCGCGGACGACGCCCTTGGGGTTGCCCTGTCCGTCGACGACGACCAGCGCGCGGGCGCCTGCCTCGTTGGCCCGGCGCAGCGCCTCGGAGAGCGGGGTGGCGGACTCGACGGGGACGGCGCGGCGGGTCAGGGTGCGGGCCCGGAGGTCGGGCAGGTGCTCGCGGAGGCGGGCCATCCGCAGGCTGTTCCCGGCGCCGGTCCAGATGATGGCGGCGAGGATCGCGGCGAGCAGCGCGTCCATGACGGTCTCGACGCCGCCGATGTCCTGGGCGGAGCCGCCGAGCGCTCCGGTGTGGGTGAGCAGCGGCAGTCCGACGAGGACGACGACGGCGAGGCCGCGGCCGACCCAGGCGGCGGCGATGGTGCCGCTCATGGGCTTGCCGGTGATCTTCCAGACGACGGCGCGGAGCATCCGGCCGCCGTCCAGGGGCAGGCCGGGCAGCAGGTTGAAGGCGGCCACGATGAGGTTGGAGATCATCAGGCCCGCGAGCAGGACGCCGGGGACCGTGCCGGGCTCGACGAACTGCATCGCGCCGTAGAAGACACCGCCGAGGACCAGGGACAGGAGCGGTCCGACGAAGGCGAGGACGAACTCGCGGCCGGGTGTCTCGCTCTCCTTCTCGATCTCCGAGACGCCGCCGAAGAACTGGAGCTGGATGCGGCGGACCGGGAGCTTGTAGCGCAGGGCGGCGACCGTGTGGGCCAGTTCGTGGACGAGTACGGAGGCGTAGAAGGCGATGGCGAAGAACAGCGCGACGAGATAGCGGGCGGCGCCGAGCTCGGGCAGCACGCGGTCGAGCTGCCCGCCGAACACCCAGGTGATCAGTGCGGCGACGACGAACCAGCTGGGGGCGACGTAGACGGGCACGCCGAAGGGACGGCCCATGAGCAGGCCGCCGCCGGGTTCCGCGGGGCGTTTCGGCTTGCCGTTGTCGGGGTCGGTGCCGGGGGCCGTTCCCCCTGCGCCGGGCTGCGGCCGCCCGCTGTCGCCGCTCTCGTCCACGGGGTCCCTTCGGTTCGGTGAGTGGCCTTTGCCACGATCATGCAGTGTGCGAGGGTCTGCCGTCGATGGTATGCCGCTGACTGTCAGTGGCGGGCCGTAGGGTCTGGAGACATGACTTCCGTGCCGCGGCCGCCCCGGCCGCCTTCGTCCCTGTCGCCGTCGCGGGCGAGCGATTTCATGCAGTGCCCCTTGCTCTACCGCTTCCGGGTCATCGACAGGCTGCCGGAGAAGCCCAGCGAGGCGGCTACCCGCGGCACACTGGTCCATGCGGTGCTGGAGCGGCTCTTCGACGCCCCGGCGGCCGACCGTACGGCGCCGCGGGCGCGGGCGCTGATCCCCGGCCAGTGGGACCGGCTGCTGGAGTCGAGGCCGGAGCTGGGCGAGCTGTTCGCGGAGGACAGCGAGGGCGAGCGGCTGACGCGCTGGCTGGGCGAGGCGGAGCAGCTGGTGGAGCGGTGGTTCTCGCTGGAGGACCCGACGCGTCTCGAGCCGGCGGAGCGCGAGCTGTTCGTGGAGACGGAGCTGGAGTCGGGGCTGCGGCTGCGCGGGGTGATCGACCGGGTGGACGTCGCGCCGAGCGGTGAGGTCCGGATCGTCGACTACAAGACGGGCAAGGCGCCTCGGCCGGAGTATTCCGACGGGCCGCTGTTCCAGATGACGTTCTACGCGCTGGTGATCTGGCGGCTGAAGGGCGTCGTGCCGCGCCGGCTCCAGCTGGTCTATCTGGGCAGCGGGGACGTCATGACGTACGACCCGGTGGTGGCGGACCTGGAGCGGGTGGAGCGCAAGCTGCTGGCGCTGTGGGACGCGATCGCGCTGGCGACGGAGACCGGTGACTGGCGGCCCCGGCCGACGAAGCTGTGCGGCTGGTGCGACCACCGGGCGGTGTGTCCGGAATTCGGCGGGACTCCCCCGGTCTATCCGCTGTCCGTCCGCCCGGCGGACCCGGGTGAGGATGGCCAGGGCAGAATGGGACCGGTCCGGGCCGAGGCCGGCCGAGCCGTGGCCCTTGAGGGCCCTTAAGGAGTGTTCCTGTGGCGATCCGCGTCCTTCTGGTCGATGACCAGCCTCTGCTGCGCACCGGTTTCCGGATGATTCTGGAGGCCGAAGGCGATCTGGCGGTGGTCGGTGAGGCCGGTGACGGTCTGCAGGCCATCGATCAGGTGCGGGCGCTGCAGCCCGATGTGGTGCTGATGGACATCCGGATGCCGCGGATGGACGGGGTGGAGGCGACCCGTCAGATCACCGGCCCCGGGAAGGACGGCCCGGCGAAGGTGCTGGTGCTGACCACCTTCGATCTCGACGAGTACGTGGTGGAGGCGCTGCGTGCGGGGGCGAGCGGCTTCCTGCTGAAGGACGCTCCGGCGGCCGAGCTGGTGCAGGCGATCCGGGTGGTGGCGGCGGGCGAGGCGATGCTCGCGCCGAGCATCACGCGCCGGCTGCTCGACAAGTACGCGGACCATCTGCCGTCCGGCGAGGACCCGGTGCCGGACGCCCTGCACACATTGACGGACCGTGAGGTCGAGGTGCTGAAGCTGGTGGCGCGCGGGCTGTCCAACGCGGAGATCGCGGCGGATCTGTTCGTCAGCGAGACGACGGTCAAGACGCATGTGGGCCATGTGCTCACGAAGCTGGGCCTGCGCGACCGGGTGCAGGCCGCGGTGTACGCGTACGAGAGCGGGCTGGTGCGCCCCGGCGCGCAGTAGCGGCCCCACAACGAAGTCCCCGTACGACGAAGCCGTCCGGCCCGTCCGTCCTGTTTCCGGGAGGGCGGGCCGGACGGCTTTCCGGCCGGGTCTCAGACGCTGGGCCGGTTGAGCTCCCAGAGCTGGAGCTCGGAGGTGGCGCTGACGGAGCGCTCCACCCCGGCGATGCCGTCGCGGGAGGCGACGTACTGCTTGCCCTGCCAGATCGGAAGGACCGGCACATCGGTGGCGACGATGTCCTGGAGCTTCTCGTAGGTGACGGCGGCGGCGGTGCGGTCGGCCTCGCGGCGGGACTGCGGGATGAGGACCTTCTGCGCCTCGCGCGAGCGGTAGGGCGAGTTGAGGAAGTTGTTCGCGTCCAGGAAGGGCGCGGTGTAGTTGTCCGGGTCCGGGAAGTCGGGGAACCAGCCCATGCCGTAGGCCGCGTAGTCGCCGCGCTTCTGCTCGGGGCGGTACTTCGACCACTCCTCGCCCTTGACGGAGACGTCGAAGAGGCCGGAGCTGTTCAGCTGCTGCTGGAGCGCCTTGAACTCCTCGGCGGTGGCCGAGCCGTAGTGGTCGTTGGTGTAGTGCAGGGTGAACTTCACCGGCGTCTTGATCCCGGCGTCGCGGAGGATCGTCGCGGCCTTGGCGGTGCTGGGCTCGCCGTACTTGTTGAAGAAGGCGTTGGTGTGCCCGGCGATGCTGGAGGGGATCAGCGAGTAGAGCGGTTCGGCGGTGGTGCCGTACACCTTGCCGGCGATCTCGCCCCGGTCGATGATCTGCGCCATGGCCTGCCGGACGGACTTGTTGACCACGGGGTCCTTGGTGTTGAACCCGAGGTAGCTGATGGCCAGGCCGGGCATCTCGGTGAGCTCGATGCCCTCCTTCGGCTTCACGAGCATGTCGTGGGCCTGCTCGGGCGACATCGCCCGGGTCATCATGTCGATCTTCTTCTCGTCGAGCGCCTTGCCCATGGCCTCGGCGTCGGGGAAGAGGTCCATCTCGACCTTGTCGTTGAGCACCTTCAGCTCGCCCTTGTACGAGGGGTTCTTGGTGAAGGAGATCTTGACGACCCGGCCGTCCTCGACCTGCGGCTTCATGGTGTACGGGCCGGAGCCGTCGACCTGGAATCCGGTGCGCGCCTCCTTCGCCGGGTACTGCGCCTTCGGGACGATGCCCGCGGCGGGGGTGGCGAGCTTGTACGGGAAGGTCGCGTCGGGCGTGTTCAGGTGGAAGATCACCTGGTCGTCGCCCTTGGTCTCGATCATGTCGATGTTGGCGAGCAGACCGACCGGCCCGCTGTCCGAGTCGATGTCGATGACGCGCTGGATGGAGTGCTTCACGTCCTCGGCGGTGACGGGCGTCCCGTCGGCGAAGGTGAGGCCCGCGCGCAGGGTGCAGCGGTAGCTCTCGTTCGCGGTGTCGGTGAAGGTGCAGCTGCGGGCGGCCTCGGGCACCGGCTCGCCGCCGCCGTTGGGCACCGCGGTCAGGGTCTGCACGGTCTGCCGCAGGACGTTCCAGACGCCCGCTTCGTAACCGATGGCCGGGTCGAGCGGCGCGGGGTTCTCCTTGGAGGCCACGACCTGGTCCGTGGTGCCGACGACGATGGCTCCGTTGCCACCGGCGCCGCTGTCCGCGCTGCCGCAGGCGGCAAGCACGGGGGCGAGCAGGCCGACGACGGCCGGCAGCACCAGGGTCTTGCGGTTCATCTGGACGTTCTCCCTCATCCCGGCAGGTGAGGAATCAAAGTTAGTAGCCGCCGGTGGCCGCTCCGACCGCGTGGCGGGCGGCTCACGCTCCCCCGGCGACCACGGCGGGCGACATACGAACACGATTACGGACAGCTCACCCGATCCCGGTGGGCCCCGGACGGCATGCGGGTGAGGAAGGTCACGTGTCCACCCTCTTCACATACGCACCTCGTTACTGATCCACATCCATGGAACGTTGTCGGAACGCACACGGGTGGAAGCAGAAAATCCGCTGTTCGTTCACAAACGGACGGCTGATCCGCCGGACAGGCCCTGGGTCAGCCCGTTCCGCCCGCCCCGGTGATGAGCTTGCGGAGGAAGGCGAGGTCGACCTCTTCGAGGGAGCCGACGACCACGCGTCCGGCCGCGGGCGCGATGGGGGCGACGGACGGCACGGCGACGACCCGGCACCCGGCGGCCTCGGCGGCGGCCACACCGGTCGCGGTGTCCTCGATGACGGCGCAGCGCCAGGGGTCGGCGCCGAAGCCCGCGGCGGCGGTGAGATACGGCTCGGGGTGGGGCTTGGTCCGGGCGACCTCGTCCCCGGCGACCGTGAGCGCGAAGTGGTGACGGCCCACCGATTCCAGCACCCGGTCGATGATCCGGCGGTGCGAGGCCGAGACGAGCGCGGTGGGCACCTCGTAGGCGCCCAGCTCGGCGAGCAGCCGCTCGGCCCCGGGCATCAGGGGCACCCCGCGCGCGATACGGCTCTCGAATCCGTCGTTGAGCAGCACGGTCAGCTCGTCCAGCCGGATGTCGGCGCCGGTGACGTCGATGAGGTAGCCGGCACTGCGGGTCATCGGACCGCCGACGACCACGTCCCGCCAGGACTCGTCCAGCCGGTGCCCGAGACCGGCGAAGACCTCTTTCTCGACGTCCCACCAGAAGCCCTCGGTATCGACCAGGGTTCCGTCCATGTCGAGAAGGACCGCCTGCAGGGCGGCGCCTTCGGCCGTGCGGGTCAAGGACGCGGGGACCGTACTGGTCATCCGGCACACCTTCCGTAAGGGACGAGAAGGCCGGCCGCCATTCCCGAAAGCGGGAGGGCGACCGGCCTGCACTGGACCGACCAGTGTACGACGTGTCCCGTCGCGGTGCGCGAAAGGCGCGTGACCACGGGGCGAAGTCCGCCCTATCGGGCGTTGAAGTACTTCGCCTCGGGGTGGTGGATGACGATGGCGTCGGTGGACTGTTCCGGGTGGAGCTGGAACTCCTCGGAGAGGTGGACGCCGATGCGTTCCGGCTGGAGGAGGTCGGCGATCTTGGCCCGGTCCTCCAGATCCGGGCACGCCCCGTAACCGAGCGAGAACCGTGCGCCGCGGTACTTCAGCGCGAACATGTCCTCGACGTCCGCCGGGTCCTCACCGCCGAAGCCGAGCTCGCTGCGGACCCGGGCGTGCCAGTACTCGGCCAGGGCCTCGGCGAGCTGGACGGACAAACCGTGCAGCTCCAGGTAGTCGCGGTAGGAGTTGGCGGCGAACAGCTCGGCGGTCGCCTCACCGATCCGCGACCCGACAGTCACGATCTGGAGACCGATGACGTCGGTCTCGCCGGACTCCTCCGGGCGGAAGAAGTCCGCCAGGCAGAGCCGGCGGCCACGGCGCTGACGCGGGAAGGTGAAGCGGGTGCGCTCGGAGCCGTCCTCGTGCAGGAGGATCAGGTCGTCGCCCTTGGACACGCACGGGAAGTAGCCGTAGACGACGGCCGCTTCCAGGAGGTTGTTGGACTGGAGGTGGTCGAGCCAGCCGCGCAGATGCGGGCGGCCCTCGCTCTCCACCAGCTCCTCGTACGTCGGCCCGTCACCGGACCGCGCCTGCTTCAGCCCCCACTGCCCCTTGAACAGGGCGCCCTCGTCCAGCCAGGACGCGTAGTCCTTCAACGGGATGCCCTTGATGACGCGGGTGCCGCGGAACGGCGGCTCGGGGATGGGGTTGGTGATGGAGACGTCCGAGCGCACCGAACCCTCGGGCTCCTCGACCTCGATCACCGCCGCGACGTCCTTCTTCGGCACGCGGCGTTGTTTCAGCTCGGGCAGGGCCGCGCCCGGAACGCCGCGCTTGACGCCGATCAGCGCGTCCATCAGCCGCAGGCCCTCGAAAGCGTCACGGGCGTAGCGGACTTCGCCCTCGTAGATCTCGTGGAGGTCCTGTTCGACGTAGGCGCGGGTGAGGGCGGCGCCGCCGAGGATGACGGGGAAGTCGGCGGCCATCTTGCGCTGGTTGAGTTCCTGGAGGTTCTCCTTCATGATCACGGTCGACTTGACCAGGAGACCCGACATGCCGATCACATCGGCCCGGTGCTCCTCGGCGGCCTCGAGGATCGCGGAGACGGGCTGCTTGATGCCGAGGTTGACGACGTTGTAGCCGTTGTTGGAGAGAATGATGTCGACGAGGTTCTTGCCGATGTCATGGACGTCACCGCGGACGGTGGCCAGCACGATCGTGCCCTTGCCCTCGTCGTCGCTCTTCTCCATGTGCGGCTCCAGATGAGCCACCGCACTCTTCATGACCTCGGCCGACTGGAGAACGAACGGCAACTGCATCTGGCCGGAACCGAACAGCTCCCCGACCACCTTCATCCCCTCCAGGAGGGTGTTGTTCACGATGTCGAGGGCGGGGGTGGTCTGGAGTGCCTCATCCAGGTCGGCTTCCAGGCCGTTCTTCTCACCGTCGATGATCCGCCGCTGGAGCCGTTCGTCCAGCGGGAGGGCCATCAGCTCCTCGGCCTTGCCCGCCTTCATCGACTTCATGTTGACGCCCTCGAACAGCTCCATCAGCCGCTGGAGAGGGTCGTAACCCTCGGCGCGGCGGTCGTAGATCAGATCGAGAGCGACCTTGACCTGCTCCTCCTCCAGCCGGGCGATCGGCAGAATCTTCGAAGCGTGCACGATCGCGGAATCCAGCCCCGCCTTCACACACTCGTCCAGGAACACGGAGTTCAGCACCACCCGGGCCGCCGGGTTCAGACCGAAGGAAATGTTCGAGAGGCCCAGCGTCGTCTGGACATCCGGGTGGCGCTGCTTCAGCTCGCGGATCGCCCCGATCGTCGCGATGCCGTCGCCCCGGGACTCCTCCTGCCCGGTGCAGATCGTGAAGGTGAGGGTGTCGATGAGGATGTCGGACTCGCGGATGCCCCAGTTGGTGGTGAGGTCCTCGATCAGCCGCTCGGCGATGGCGACCTTGTGCTCGACGGTGCGGGCCTGCCCCTCCTCATCGATCGTCAACGCGATCAACGCCGCACCGTGCTCAGCAGCCAGGGCACTGACCTGCGCGAAACGGGACTCGGGGCCGTCACCATCCTCGTAGTTCACCGAGTTCAGCACCGCCCGGCCGCCGAGCTTCTCCAACCCGGCGCGCAGGACGGGCAGTTCGGTGGAGTCCAGCACGATCGGGAGGGTGGAGGCGGTCGCGAAACGGCCGGCCAGCTCCGCCATGTCGGCGACGCCGTCACGGCCCACGTAGTCGACGCAGAGGTCGAGCATGTGCGCGCCCTCACGGATCTGATCGCGAGCCATCTCCACACAGTCGTCCCAGCGCGCCTCCAACATCGCCTCACGGAACTTCTTCGAACCGTTCGCGTTGGTCCGCTCCCCGATCGCCAGGTACGCGGTGTCCTGACGGAAGGGGATGTGCTGGTACAGCGAGGCGGCACCGGGCTCCGGGCGCGGGTCACGCTCGGTCGGCGTCAGCTCGCGGGCGCGGTCGACGACGGCCTTCAGATGCGCCGGCGTCGTACCGCAGCAACCACCGATCAGGGAGAGGCCGTAGTCCCGGACGAAGTGCTCCTGGGAGTCCGCGAGTCCGTCAGGGCCGAGCGGGAAGTGCGCACCGTCCTTGGTGAGGACCGGCAGGCCGGCGTTCGGCATGCACATCAACGGCGTACGGGAATGACGGGCGAGATAGCGCAGGTGCTCGCTCATCTCGTCCGGACCCGTCGAGCAGTTCAACCCGATCAGGTCGATGCCGAGCGGCTCCAGGGCGGTCAGGGCCGCGCCGATCTCGGAGCCCAGGAGCATGACGCCGGTGGTCTCGAAGGCGAGGGAGCAGATCAGCGGCACCTGGAGGCCCAGGGCGTCCATCGCCCGGCGGGCCCCGATGATGCTCGACTTCGTCTGCAGGAGGTCCTGGGTGGTCTCGACGATCAGCGCGTCGGAGCCACCGGCGAGCAGCCCCTCCGCGTTCTTCTGGTAACCGTCGCGCAGGATGTCGTAGGTGATGTGGCCGAGTGAGGGCAGCTTGGTGCCGGGGCCGATCGAGCCGAGGACCCAGCGCTGGCGGCCGTCCTTCGCACCGAACTCGTCCGCCACCTCGCGGGCGATCCGGGCGCCGGACTCCGACAGCTCGTAGATCCGGTCGGCGATCTCGTACTCGTTGGCGGCGGAGTGGTTCGCGCCGAAGGTGTTCGTCTCCACGCAGTCGACGCCGACCGCGAAGTACTCCTCGTGGACGGAGCGCACGATGTCGGGCCGGGTGATGTTGAGGATCTCGTTGCAGCCTTCGAGATTCTCGAAGTCCTCCAGCGTGGGGTCCTGTGCCTGGAGCATGGTGCCCATCGCGCCGTCGGCCACCACCACACGTGTGGCGAGTGCCTCTCGGAGGGCGTCTGCGCGGGTCCGGCTGTCGGCGGCGGGTGTCGGCAACGAGGCCATGGATGATCTCCCAGGGATGCGACGGCTGTCGGCTTTGCGTCCTTCTTGGGGAAGGCGCACCTCGCCAGCGTAGCCCGACGTCGGCCGGCGCTGTCAGTACGTCCATGACGCGGACTGCATGCTGTGCGGGGTACGGCGGGTGCGGTCCGGTGGCGGACACTTTCCCCCGGAGTCCGGCGCAGGTCGGCATCGACCGATAGTGTTCAGCATTGTCGAACCGAGGTGGAGGAGTACGGCGCGATGGCCAAAAACATCCAGTCGCTGGAGCGGGCGGCCGCGATGCTGCGTCTGCTGGCGGGCGGCGAGCGCCGGCTCGGGCTCTCCGACATCGCCTCCTCGCTGGGGCTGGCCAAGGGCACCGCGCACGGCATTCTGCGCACCCTGCAGCTGGAGGGCTTCGTCGAGCAGGACGCGGCGTCCGGGCGCTACCAGCTGGGCGCGGAGCTGCTGCGCCTCGGCAACAGCTATCTGGACGTCCACGAGCTGCGGGCGCGCGCCCTGGTCTGGACGGACGACCTGGCCCGCTCCAGCGGCGAGAGCGTCCACCTCGGGGTGCTGCACCAGCACGGCGTGCTGATCGTCCACCACGTCTTCCGGCCCGACGACAGCCGCCAGGTGCTGGAGGTCGGGGCCATGCAGCCGCTGCACTCCACGGCGCTGGGCAAGGTGCTGTCCGCGTACGACCCGGTGGCCCACAGCGAGGTCATGGAGGCGGAGCGCCGCTCCTTCACCGGGCGCACCGTCACCGCGGCCGACGAGTTCGAGGCGATGCTCGACCTGATCCGCGCACAGGGCTGGGCCGCCGACGCGGAGGAGACCTGGGAGGGTGTGGCCGCCGTGGCCGCACCCGTGCACGACCGGCGCAGGATGCCGGTGGGGGCGGTCGCCGTGACCGGGGCGGTGGAGCGGGTGGCCCCGGGCGGCACGCTGCGCCCCGAGCTGATCGCGGCCGTACGCGACTGTGCCCGTGCGGTCTCCCGGGACCTGGGCGCCGGCCGCTTCTGACCGGCCGCACCGCTCTTCCGTCCGACCGCACGGTCCGCACGCCGGCAGGGGGCGACACACCCGCGCCCAGACCTGGCAGGCCCGCGCCCAGCACCGCCGCGCCCGGGACGTCCGGGTCCGGCCGGTAACGATCCCGTCGCGCACCGAGTCGTGCACCACAGAACCCTTGACGCTTCCTTCACTCGGGGGAAACACTGCCGTTCAACGGTCGGCATTGTCGAACGCCTAACGGCAATACGCGTTAGGGTGTGACAGTGCCAAGGGCCGGTCAAGCCCTTACAGGTGGGCTGCCCACGCTTCGTGGATACCCATCTGGGGCGCGGAACACCGGCGGGACCGGTGATCCGCTCTCCCCTGGACGAAGGACAAAGGAGTCGCGGGTGTCCAGCTCCGACATTTTCATCGGCGAGACCATAGGTACCGCCGTACTCATCCTGCTCGGCGGCGGTGTCTGTGCCGCCGTCACGCTGAAGAGCTCGAAGGCCCGGAACGCGGGCTGGCTCGCCATCACCTTCGGGTGGGGCTTCGCCGTACTGACCGGCGCTTATCTCGCCGGCGGCGTATCGGGCGCCCACCTCAACCCCGCGGTCACGGTCGGCCTGGCCATCGAGGGCGGCACGGAGTGGGGCGACGTGCCCCTCTACCTCGCCTCGCAGCTGCTCGGCGCGATGATCGGCGCCGTGCTGGTCTGGGCGGTGTACTACGGGCAGTTCCACGCCCACCTGACCGACCCGGAGATCGTCGGGACCAAGTCCACCGACGAGGGCATGGTCGACCAGACCGCCGCCCCGAAGGCCGGCCCGGTGCTCGGGATCTTCTCCACCGGTCCGGAGATCCGCAACGGCGTCCAGAACGTCATCACCGAGATCATCGCGACGGCCGTGCTGGTCCTGGCGATCCTGACCCAGGGCCTCAACGACGGGGGCAACGGCATCGGCGTGCTCGGCGCGCTGATCACCGCCCTGGTCGTCGTCGGCATCGGCCTCTCTCTCGGCGGCCCGACCGGCTACGCGATCAACCCGGTCCGCGACCTCGGTCCGCGCATCGTGCACTCCCTGCTGCCGCTGCCCAACAAGGGTGGTTCGGACTGGGGCTACGCGTGGGTACCCATCGTGGGTCCGCTCGTCGGCGGCGCACTCGCCGGCGGGCTCTACAACCTCGCCTTCGCCTAGCCGCCCCTCCACCACCTCACAGACTTCCGGGAGCACACCGTGACCGACGCACACACCACCGGCACCCACGGCACCGGGCCGTTCATCGCGGCCATCGACCAGGGCACCACCTCCAGCCGTTGCATCGTCTTCGACAAGGACGGCCGGATCGTCTCCGTCGACCAGAAGGAGCACGAGCAGATCTTCCCGAAGCCGGGCTGGGTCGAGCACGACGCGACCGAGATCTGGGAGAACGTCCAGGAGGTCGTCGCCGGGGCCATCGTCAAGGCCGGCATCACCTCCGCCGACGTCAAGGCGATCGGCATCACCAACCAGCGCGAGACCACCCTGCTCTGGGACAAGAACACCGGTGAGCCGGTGCACAACGCCCTCGTCTGGCAGGACACCCGCACCGACGCCCTCTGCAAGGAGCTCGGCCGCAACGTGGGCCAGGACCGGTTCCGCCGCGAGACCGGGCTGCCGCTCGCCTCGTACTTCGCCGGGCCCAAGGTCCGCTGGCTGCTCGACAACGTCGAGGGGCTGCGCGAGCGCGCCGAGGCCGGCGACATCCTCTTCGGCACCATGGACTCCTGGGTCATCTGGAACCTCACCGGCGGCACCGACGGCGGCGTCCACGTCACCGACGTCACCAACGCCTCGCGCACCCTCCTGATGAACCTGCACACGATGGCCTGGGACGAGAAGATCCTCGCCTCCATCGGCATCCCGGCCGCGGTCCTCCCCGAGATCCGCTCCTCCGCCGAGGTGTACGGCAACGCCAAGGGCGGCATCCTCGACGGCGTGCCCGTCGCCTCCGCGCTCGGCGACCAGCAGGCGGCGCTGTTCGGCCAGACCTGTTTCGCCGAGGGCGAGGCCAAGTCCACGTACGGCACCGGCACCTTCATGCTGATGAACACCGGTGGCACCCCGGTGAACTCGTACAACGGGCTGCTCACCACCGTCGGCTACCAGATCGGCGACAAGCCCCCGGTGTACGCGCTGGAGGGTTCCATCGCGGTCACCGGTTCGCTGGTGCAGTGGATGCGCGACCAGATGGGCCTGATCAAGTCGGCCGCCGAGATCGAGACGCTGGCCTCCTCGGTCGAGGACAACGGCGGCGCGTACTTCGTGCCCGCCTTCTCCGGTCTGTTCGCCCCCTACTGGCGTCCCGACGCCCGGGGCGTCATCGCCGGCCTCACCCGTTACGTCACCAAGGCGCACATCGCCCGTGCCGTCCTGGAGGCCACCGCCTGGCAGACCCGCGAGATCAGCGACGCCATGACGAAGGACTCCGGCGTCGAGCTGACCGCGCTGAAGGTCGACGGCGGCATGACGTCCAACAACCTGCTGATGCAGACGCTCGCCGACTTCCTGGACGCGCCCGTGGTGCGCCCCATGGTCGCCGAGACCACCTGCCTCGGCGCCGCCTACGCCGCCGGTCTCGCCGTCGGCTTCTGGCCGGACACCGACGCGCTGCGCGCCAACTGGCGCCGGGCCGCCGAGTGGACCCCCCGCATGGACGCGGACACCCGTGCCCGCGAGTACAAGAGCTGGCTCAAGGCCGTCGAACGGACCATGGGCTGGATCGAGGACGAAGAAAGCTGACGAGGAGCATCACCATGACCACCCTGCAGAGCGTTCCCGCCCTCGGAACGCACCCGGCCTCCGGCTCGCTGCCGAGCCGCGCCGAGACCCGGGACCAGCTGTCCCGGGCCACGTACGACCTCCTGGTCATCGGCGGCGGCATCCTGGGCATCTCCACCGCCTGGCATGCCGCGCAGTCCGGGCTGCGGGTGGCTCTGGTGGACGCCGGCGACTTCGCCGGCGCCACCTCCTCCGCCTCCTCCAAGCTCCTCCACGGCGGCCTGCGCTACCTCCAGACCGGTGCGGTGAAGCTGGTCGCGGAGAACCACTTCGAGCGGCGCGCGGTCTCCCGCGAGGTGGCCCCGCACCTGGCCAACCCGCTCACCTTCTACCTGCCGGTCTACAAGGGCGGCCCGCACGGCGCGGCCAAGCTCGGCGCGGGCGTCTTCGCCTACTCCGCGCTCTCCGCGTTCGGCGACGGCGTCGGCCATGTCATCTCCCCGGCCAAGGCCCAGCGCGACGTCCCCGAGCTGCGCACCGACGATCTGAAGGCCGTCGCGGTCTACCGCGACGACCAGATGAACGACGCCCGCATGGCGCTGATGACGGTCCGCGCCGCCGTCGACGCGGGTGCGGTCGTCCTCAACCACGCGGCCGTCACGGGCCTGCGCTTCACCCGGGGCCGGGTCACCGGCGCCGAGCTGAAGGACAGCACCGACGGCACCGAGTTCGGCGTCGACGCCCGGCTCGTCCTGAACGCCACCGGCCCCTGGGTCGACCACCTGCGGAAGATGGAGGACCCGAACGCGGCCCCCTCCATCCGCCTCTCCAAGGGCGCCCACCTGGTCCTCAAGCGGACCCGGCCGTGGCGGGCGGCGCTGGCCACCCCGATCGACAAGTACCGCATCACGTTCGCGCTGCCGTGGGAGGACATGCTGCTCCTCGGCACGACGGACGAGGAGTACGAGGGCGATCCGGCGGACGTCGCGGTGACCGAGGCGGACACCGCGCAGATCCTCGACGAGGCGGCGTTCTCGATCAGGGACCAGCAGCTGTCGCGCGATCTGATCACGTACTCCTTCGCCGGTCTGCGGGTGCTGCCCGGCGGTCCGGGTGACACCTCCAAGGCCAAGCGCGAGACGGTCGTCACCGAGGGCCGCGGCGGAATGCTGTCGGTCGCGGGCGGCAAGTGGACGACCTTCCGTCACATCGGCCGTACGGTCATGAACAAGCTGGCCGCCCTGCCCGGGCACCCGCTGGCCGAGGACATGGAGCCGATGGACCGGCTGCCGCGGAAGCTGCCGCTGCCCGGTATCGCCAACCCGAACGCGGTCGCGCACCGGCTGCTGATCGACGGCCCGGCCCCCGGCCCGCGCATGGCGCCGGACACCGCCCGGCACCTGGCCACGCACTACGGTTCGCTCGCCTTCGACATCGCCCGGCTGGCGAACGAGAACCCGGAGCTGGCCGAGCGCGTCCACCCGGACGCCCCGGAGATCTGGGCGCAGGTCGCCTACGCCCGCGACCACGAGTGGGCCGAGACGGCGGACGACGTGCTGCGCCGCCGGACCACGCTGACGATCCGGGGGCTGGCGACGGACGACGTCCGCGAGGGCGTCGAGAAGCTGCTGGCCGACCGGGACTGACCGCGACCACCCCCCACGGGTACGGAGACGGAGGCGGCTTCCTCGCGGAGGCCGCCTCCGTCCGTGTGCGCGGACGCCCGTCACACGCGCCACACTCCCGCCATACGTGTGCAATGTGCCGCGAGCACAGTGGAGTTCATGAGATTCTCCGTGCTCTCCCTGATCGGTCACGACGCGCACCCGCTGACCGGTGACCTTCCTTCCGCCGCCGACCGGTTCGAAGAGGTGATCGACACGGCCTCGGTGGCGGAGCGGCTCGGCTTCGACGCGTACTCCGTCGGCGAACGGCACGCCGGGGCCTTCCTCTCCTCCAGCCCGAGCGTGGTGCTGGGCGCGATAGCCGCCCGTACGAGCACCGTCCGGCTGCTCACCGGGGTGACCGTCGTCGCGATCCTCGACCCGGTCCGGGTGGCGGAGGACTTCGCGACACTCGACCAGATCTCCCGGGGCCGTGTCGAACTGGTCGTCGGAAAGGGCGCGGAGGCGGGCCACTTCGATCTGTTCGGGCTCGACGAGGAGCGGCAGTGGGATCTCCAGAAGGAGAAGTACGAGCTGCTGCGCCGGCTGTGGACCGAGGAAGGTGTCGACTGGGAGGGCGAGTTCCGGCCGCCGTTGAAGAACGTGACGACGGTGCCCCGTCCGTACGACGGGCTGCCGCGTGTCTGGCACGGTTCGGCGACCAGCCTCAACTCCCCCGAGCTGGCGGCCAAGCACGGCGATCCGCTGTTCACGGCCAATGCCATCCAGCCGCGTGAGGCGTACGCCAAGCTCATCGCGCACTACCGGGAGCGGTTCGAGGCGTACGGGCACGATCCGGCGGACGCCAAGGTGGCGGCGGGCTCCGGCGGGCTGCTCATCGCGGACAGTTCGCAGGCGGCCGTCGCGCAGTACAAGGAGCTGTACGAGGCGAAGGTGCGGCAGACCTTCAAACCGCATCTCGCGGGCAAGGCCGGGTACAACACCCCGTTCCGCACGATCGAGGACGCCATCGAGGGCGGCCCGCAGCTGATCGGCAGTCCGCAGCAGATCGTCGACAAGATCCTCGGCTGGCACGAGGTCTACCGCCACGACCTCCAGTCGATCACCGTGGACGGCTTCGGGCTGAGCCGGCCGGAGCAGTTGGAGACGCTCCAGCGGTTCGCGGAGGAGATCGCCCCGGTGGTGCGGCGGGAGGCGCCGTCCACCCTGTGGCGATGACACGGAACCGGCCGGCCGCCGTGACGCGGGGGCCATGATGCACTGATCCGGCCGATGATCCACTCCTGGTGGCAGGGTTCACCCGGCCGTGCAAGAGGGCTGCGGCCGGGGGCCCCGGAAGCCGTAAGGTTGCTCCGTACGTATGGAGACATCGGAAGGAGGCCCGGGTGATCGAGCTCGAGTCGGTGCCCGAGCTGATCGACCCGGTCATGGTGGCCGCGTTCGAAGGCTGGAACGACGCCGGGGACGCCGCCTCCACCGCGGTCGGTCATCTGGACCGGGAGTGGAAGGGCGAGGTGTTCGCGGCGCTGGACGCCGAGGACTACTACGACTTCCAGGTCAACCGGCCCACGGTGTGGCTGGACGGCGGGACGCGGAAGATCACCTGGCCGACGACGCGGCTGTCCGTGGTCCGTATCGGCGGGGAGAAGCCCCGGGACCTGGTCCTGGTGCGGGGCATCGAACCGTCGATGCGCTGGCGGTCGTTCTGCAACGAGATCCTGGGCTTCGCCCATGAGTTGGGCGTCGAGATGGTCGTCATCCTGGGCGCGCTGCTCGGTGACACCCCGCACACCCGGCCGGTGCCGGTGAGCGGGGTCACCTCGGACGCGGACCTGGCGCGGACGATGGACCTGGAGGAGACCCGGTACGAGGGCCCCACGGGCATCGTCGGGGTCCTCCAGGAGGCGTGCACCCATGCCGGGGTGCCCGCGGTCAGCCTGTGGGCGGCGGTCCCGCACTATGTGTCGCAGCCGCCGAACCCGAAGGCGACGCTGGCCCTGCTGAACCGCCTGGAGGACCTGATCGGGCTGCGCATCCCGCTGGGCGAGCTGCCCGAGGACGCGCGGGCCTGGCAGCTCGGGGTGGACCAGCTGGCCTCGGAGGACAGCGAGGTCGCGGAGTACGTGCAGACGCTGGAGGAGGCGCGGGACACCGCGGAGCTGCCCGAGGCGTCCGGCGAGGCCATCGCCCGGGAGTTCGAGCGCTATCTGCGGCGACGGGACGGCGGTCCCGGGCAGGGGCCGGGCGGGCATGCGACGGAGAGCGGGGACGTGCCGTATCTGCGCGATCCCGCCGGCGGCCGCACCCGCCCGCCGAAGCCGCCGCGTCCGGAGTCCGGGCGGGGCAAGGTTTCCGACGACAAGGGCCAGAAGGGTCCTGATGAGGCGTCGGGCAACGAGTCCGACGAGGGCTCCGGCGAGGGCTCCGGGGGCGCTCCCGAGGAGGAGTGACCGCGCGGCGGTACGGCGGCATGACGAACAGCGGGGCGCCGCACGGGAGATGATCCCGTGCGGCGCCCCTGTTCATGCGCGCCCACGGCTCAGGCGCAGTGGAACCTGGCCGCCGCCCAGTCGCCGTGGTCCCCGGTCTTGGACCCGTTGGTGTCGGTGACCTTCAGCCTCACCTGCCGTACGCCGTCGAGCTTCACGTCCACCGGCACGGTCGCCGAGGCGCCGGTCAGCTTCGGCGAGGTCCACAGCACCGTGCCGTCGCCCTCCACGGAGAACGCGGCCTCTCCGTAGCCGTCGATCTCGTCGTCGATGCCGACGTCGGCGGTGAACGCGGTGCACCGGCCGCCGAGATGGAGCGCGATGTCGGAGTCGGCGTGGGTGCCGATCCCCTTCTCGTACGTCTTTCCGGCAAGGGTCAGCGTCCTGCCGTCGCTCGCGCCCGACTCCCCGTTGGAGCGGTCGCGTTCGGCCGGGCCGTAGCCGTTGGTCTCGGAGAGCCAGACGAGATCGCTCGCCCAGGCCTCGCCCTCGGGTGCCGGGGGCAGTACGGAGACGGCGAGCCGCTGCCGGCTCGTGCGGGCGTCACCGGCGGCCCGGTAGCGGGCCAGGGCCGTCAGCGTGGTCTCGCGCACCTGGGCGTCCTTCGCCGGGGTGAGGGCGACCTCGACCCGTCGGGTGGCGCCCGCCGGGATGCTGCCCGGGACCTCCGCGGTGGCGGTCCGCCAGCCGTCGGGGGCCTGGAGGGTGACCGTGGTGTCGGTGAGGGCGGTGCTGCCCGCGGTCACGTCGACCCGGACCGTGCCGGGCGTTCCGGCTCCGGCCTCCTGGCCCGCGGGGACGGTGAGGGCGGCGGCCGCCGAGGCCTTCTTGCCGCCGACCGCGCTGGTGCCCAGCAGCTTCACCGTGAACTTCTTCGCGGTGCTCAGGGGCGCGGTCTTCACGTGCACGACGCCGCCCCGGTCGTCACGGTCGTACCACCAGCCCTGCCGGGCCTGGTCGTACGCGGACTTGGAGGTCAGCTCGGGCAGTGTCCGGTCCAGCTTCACCGCGCGGGGCTCGGAGCCGGTGTGGACGGTGAACTCGTAGGGGCGGGCGGTCTGTTTGCCGGTGAAGCCGCCCCGGCTCTCGTTGATCGTGACGGAGACGTCGCCCGCGCCGTGCTTCGGGGCCCGGACGTCGGCGCGCTGGGTGGCGTACTTCCCGTCGCGGTGCTCACGGGTGACGCCGTCGTCCTCGTACAGGGTGAAGGAGGTGTTGCCCTGCGGGTAGACGTCCCAGGCGAGCGGGGAGTCGGCGGTGCGGTCGCGGTAGGAGCGGATGCCGGGCCACATCGGGACGGCCGCGCCGGCCTTCACGAAGAGCGGCAGGGTGTCGAGCGGGGCGCCGTAGGTGTCGATGGTGGTGGGGCCCTCGTAGGTGCGGCCGCTCCAGTAGTCGATCCAGGTGCCCTCGGGGAGGTAGATGTCCTTGCGCTCGGTCGTGTCCTGGTAGACGGGCGCGACGAGGAAGTGCTCGCCGGAGAGGAACTCGTACTTCGCGGCCTCCGTCGACGCCTTGGGGTCGTCCGGGTATTCGAGGACCAGCGGACGGACCATGCCGACCCCGGTCTTGGTCGCCTCGTGCGCGTAGGAGTACTGGTAGGGCAGCAGCGACTCCTTGAGCTTGAGGTAGTCGCGGTTGATCGAGGTGTACGGCTCCCCGTGGCGGAAGGGCTGCTTGTCCGTGGCGGCCCAGCCGTCCATGGTCATCGTGGTGCCGAGGAACATCTTCCACTGGAGGTCGCGGGTGTACGTCTTGGCGCTGCCGCCGAAGATCCCGTCGACGTCACCGGTGGTGTAGGCGAGTCCGGACATCGTGGCGCCCGCGTAGGTCGGGATCTGCCAGCGGATGTACTCCCAGGTGCCGGACTGGTCGCCGGACCACTGGACTCCGCAGCGCTGCGCGCCCGCCCAGCTCTCCGGGGCCCAGGTGAAGCCGCGGGCGTCGCTGTTGTCCTCGATGCCCTGATAGGCGTCCTTGCAGCCGTCGAGGGCGAACTTGTAGCCCTCGCCGACCCAGGCGACGTCCAGCTTGGCGACCCGCTGCCCGGCCTTCACCTGGGCGGCGAGGTTCTCGATGCCGTCCTCGGTCCACAGGCCGAGCTCCATGTTGCGGTCCTTCAGGCCCTGGGCGGTCTCCTCCAGGTCCTCGTAGCCGCAGCCGTAGCCGTCGTTGACGAGCATCCAGCCGTTCGGCATGTCGTTCTCGACGTAACCGTCGGCGACCTTCAGCGCGTCCAGGGTGCGGCGCTCGCCCCGGTTGGCGTTGTGGAGGTAGCAGTCGGCGTCGCCGATCTCCATGCCGTAGACGGGCGGCAGGAACGGCTTTCCGGTGAGGTCGGTGTACTGCCCGATGACGTCCTTGGCGGCGTCGGCCCCGGTGCCCGCGAAGTAGTAGGCGTCGAAGCGCTGTTCCTGCGCACCGGTCGTCACCGGGTCGGTGAACGCGTAGGTGTTGGGGGCGTAGGTGTTGCGGAAGACGCCGTAGCCGGCCGATGAGAGGTAGAACGGCACGGAGTTGGGGTGGCCGCCGTCGTCCCAGTTGTAGTCGACGGCGACCTCGACGGTCTTGTCGCGGTGGGAGGTGTTGCCGCGGCCGTTCTGCATCCCGGCCCCGTAGAACTGCTCGGCGGAGCCCCGGGCCAGCGTCTGGACGGTCTGCTCGCCGGTCCAGCTCAGGCCCTTCGCCTCGGACCAGATCCGGCTGCCGTCGGCCCGGTGCAGGGCGAAGCGCAGATGCTTCTTGTAGGCGCGCAGGGTGACCTCGTCCGTCGACAGCTCGTAGCGGTCGCCGCGGTCCTTCCAGCGGGTGCGGGGCGGATCGCCCTGGGGCAGGACGATGTCGTCGCCGGTGGGGTCGGTGAACTTGCCGTCGGGGGCCAGCTCGATCCGGAAGGTCTCCTTCGAGACGAAGCTGACCCGGGCCTCGGCCTGCCCGGCGGTCAGCCGGTACACCGCCCCGTCCGCCCGGAATCCGGTCACGTCCCCGACCGTGGTGGTCTCCGTGCTCTCCGGCGGGGCCTCGTCGGCGTGGGCCCCGCCGGGTCCCGAGAGGACCGCGAACAGTCCGAGCAGCGCAGCAACTGCTGCCGCTCTCATGCGCGTTGATGTTTGCATAGTGAGCTTTTAGCGCAACTTCGAGCACATGACCATGGACAAAAAGGAACCGGCCCCGAACTTCGTAGAGAAGTCCGAGGCCGGTTCGAGCCATCCTGCGGGCGGGGAAACCTCTTAGAGCGCGACTCCGAGGAGGGCGTCGACCGTACGGGAGACGAGGCCGGGCGCGCCCTCGTCGGTACCGCCCTCCGCGCCCTGGAGCGCGGCCCAGCGGTCCACCGCGGCCAGTGCGGCGGGGCTGTCCAGGTCGTCCGCGAGCGCCTCGCGGACCTCCTCGACGAGCGCGTCGGCGGACGGCCCGTCGGGGCGCGAGACGGCGGCCCGCCAGCGTGCGAGACGCTCGACGGCGTCGGCGAGCACCTGGTCGGTCCACTCCCAGTCGGAGCGGTAGTGGTGGGAGAGCAGGGCGAGGCGGATGGCCGCCGGGTCCACGCCGTCGCGGCGCACGGCCGAGACGAAGACCAGGTTGCCCCGGGACTTGGACATCTTCTCGCCGTCCAGGCCGACCATGCCGGCGTGGACGTACGCCTTGGCGAACGGGTGCTCGCCGGTCAGCGCCTGGGCGTGCGAGGCGCCCATCTCGTGGTGCGGGAAGGCGAGGTCGGAGCCGCCGCCCTGGATGTCGAAGCCCATGCCGAGGTGGTCGAGCGCGATGGCGACGCACTCGATGTGCCAGCCGGGGCGGCCCGCGCCGAGCGAGCCCCCGTCCCAGCTCGGCTCGCCCGGGCGGGCGGCCATCCAGAGCATCGGGTCGAGGGGGTTCTTCTTGCCGGGGCGCTCCGGGTCGCCGCCGCGTTCGGCGGAGAGCAGGCGCATCGCCTCGGCGTCGAGGCCGGAGACCTCGCCGAAGTGCGGGTCGGTGTCGACGGAGAAGTAGATGTCGCCGTCCAGGTCGTAGGCGGCGCCCGCGTCCCGGAGGCGTTCGACGAGGGGCACGATGCCCGGTATCGCCTCGACCGCTCCGATGTAGTGCCGCGGGGGCAGCATCCGCAGGGCGGTCATGTCCTCGCGGAAGAGCGCCGTCTCGCGCTCCGCGAGCTCGGTCCAGTCCTGACCGTCGCGCACGGCCCGCTCCAGCAGCGGATCGTCCACGTCGGTCACGTTCTGGACATAGTGAACCTGCCGCTTGGTGTCGAGCCACACGCGCTGAACGAGGTCGAACGCGTTGTAGGTCGCCGCATGACCCATGTGGGTCGCGTCGTACGGCGTGATGCCGCAGACGTAGATGCGGGCGACGGGACCGGGGTCAAGGGTGATCCGTCCGCCGGTCGCGGTGTCGTGGATCCGAAGGTCGCGGCCCTTGCCAGGCAGGGCGGGGACCTCAGAAGCGGGCCAGGCATGCATGTCATGAGCGTAACCGGACGATGCTTCCGGATACGAACCGGCACCGGAAACCTGTCCGAAGAGGCCTTCTTGCGGGAAACCGCTGGCAGGAGGTACAAGGCGGGGTCGCCGTCGGGCGCGTGCTACACCGGCGGCCAGGGAATGGGCGGCCACTGGCCGCTCGGCCGTGGGTGCACTCCGCCCTTGAGCAGCCCGTCGACCCGCTCCCGCAGGGCCTCCAGCTCGGCCGCCGTGATGAGTTCGGCCATCCGGGTGGCGAGGGCAGTGTCCGGCGCCAGCTCCGCCGCGAGCCGCCCCAGCACCGCCAGGGCCTCCTCGGTCAGCGGCTCGCCCGCCCAGCCCCAGAGCAGGGTGCGCAGCTTGTCGTCGGCGTTGAAGGTGACCCCGTGGTCGATGCCGAAGAGCCGCCCGCCGGGCGCGGGCAGCAGGTGGCCGCCCTTGCGGTCGCCGTTGTTGATCACCGCGTCCAGTACGGCGAGCCGCCGCAGCCGGGCGTCGTCCGCGTGCACGAGGAGCGCTGTCTTCCCCTCCCCCACGTCCGCGAAGCCCACGGCTTTCCAGCCATCGCCCGGCTCCTCGCCCTCGACGAGCGCCAGCAGCTCGGGGGCGTCCTCACCGTCCTCGGGGCCGTCGATCCAGAGCTGGACCATGCCCTGCCCGTACGGCCCTTCCCGCAGCACGGTCGGCGGCACGAGGTCCCAGCCGGTCGCCCGGGAGATCTCGTACGCGGCGGCCTCCCGCTGGGCGAGGGTGCCGTCGGGGAAGTCCCACAGCGGCTGCTCGCCCGCGACCGGCTTGTACGCGCAGGTGCGCTCCTCGCCGTCGTACGCCACCGTGCAGTGCAGCACCGCGTTGGACGCCCCGCCGACCTGCCCGAGGACGGTGATCGCGCCCTCGGTGAGCAGGGTGAGCAGCTCGGTGTCCGTCAGGCTCCGCGACGGTATCCGTTCTGGCGCGGGCATACGTGTCCTTCCGGGTCGAGCGGCAGGCTGCACAGCGGGCACGGCGGGCGTCCGGCGTTGACGACGTCCAGGGCGCGCTTGGCGAACGCGCGGGCCTGCGCGCCGCTGAGCCGGACGCGGAGCATCGGCGGACCGTTCTCCTCGTCCTGGAGGAGCTTCTCCTCGGCCTCCGCGAGGTCGTCCTCGGAGTCCGCGTCGAGTTCGACGAGGGCCTGCGCCTCGACGATCATGCGCTGTTCCTCGCCGTCCCAGGCCAGCGCCATGGTGCCGACCCGGAACTCCTCCTCGACGGGCACGTCGAGCGGCGCGGTGTCGGAGACGTCGGTCGGGGCCACCGCGGGCACCGGCGAATTGCCTCCGGTGCGGCGCACGACCTCGTCGAGCAGTTCGTCGATCCGCTCGGCGAGCGCGGCGACCTGGGTCTTCTCCAGCGCCACGCTGGTGACCCGGCCCTGGGAGGACGCCTGCAGGAAAAACGTACGGCGGCCAGGCAACCCGACCGTACCGGCCACGAATCGGTCCGGTGGGTCGTAGAGGAACACCTGACGGGACACGTCCTGCTCCCTTGAGCTTCGATGGTGGTTGGGCGGCGCTACGGCGCGTCCACCCTACTGCCCGGAGCGATCACGGCGCGCCCGCGCCGCCCCCGACCGCCGCGTCCGACGTGCCGTCACCGGTGGGCGAGGCGGCGGCGTCCGCCCCGACGGACTGTTCGCGGGGCGCGAGGGCGGCGAGATCCCCGGTGTCGCCGAGCCTCAGGAGGAAGGGGCGCAGCCGGGTGTAGCGGATCGCGGTGACCGAGCAGGGGTCGACGTGGACGCGCTGGAAGAGGTCCAGGTGCATGCCCAGCGCGTCGGCGACGAGGGACTTGATGATGTCGCCGTGCGAGCACATGACGTACGTGGCGTCCTCGCCGTGCTCCGCCTCGACCCGCTCGTTCCAGTCGCGTACGGCGTCGACGGCGCGGGCCTGCATCGCGCGCATGGACTCGCCGCCCGGGAAGGCCGCCGCCGAGGGGTGCTGCTGGACGACGGACATCAGGGGCTCGTCGGCGAGTTCGGCCAGCTTCCGCCCCGACCAGTGGCCGTAGTCGCACTCGCTGATCCGGTCCTCGGTGTGCAGGGGCAGACCGGGGCGGGCGTCGAGGAGCGGCTGGAGCGTCTGGCGGCAGCGCTCCAGGGGGCTGCTGACGGCGAGGACCGGGGCCAGGCCGGCGAACCGCGCGGGCAGCGCCTCGGCCTGTGCGGCGCCGCGTTCGTCGAGGAGGACGCCGGGGGTGCGGCCCGCGAGCACTCCGGCGGTGTTGGCGGTGGAGCGTCCGTGGCGTACGAGGATCAGCGTGGGCATACCCGCCAGCGTACGTCCGAGGTGCGCGGGGGCGGTTCACGGGGAAGAATGCCCGCCGTGATCGTGGACTGTGCCATCTACCGGGACGGGCGCCGTACCGAACGGCCCGACGACCTCTCCGACGCCCTGGACGAGGCGCGCGCCTCGCACGACGCGTTCCTGTGGATCGGGCTGCACGAGCCGACGGAGGAGGAGTTCGACCGCGTACGCGACGAGTTCGGGCTGCACCCGCTGGCCGTGGAGGACGCGCTGCGAGCGCACCAGCGGCCCAAGCTGGAGGTGTACGACGACTCGCTGTTCGCGGTGCTCAAGCCGGTCGTCTACGAGCCCGAGAGCGACACGGTCAGCGCCGACGAGCTGATGGTCTTCATAGGGGACGCGTTCGTGGTGACGGTCCGGCACGGCGAGGGCGCCCCGCTGGCGGCCGTGCGCCGGCGGCTGGAGTCCGAGCCCGAGGTCCTGAAGCACGGTCCGACGGCGGTGCTGTACGCGGTCAGCGACGCGGTCGTGGACCACTACATGGAGGTGGCGGGCGAACTCCAGGTCGACCTGGAGGAGCTGGAGACGCAGGTCTTCGCACCGACCGGCTCCGGCGACTCGAAGAACACCGCCGCCCGGATCTACACCTTCAAGCGGCAGGTGCTGGAGTTCCGCCGGGCGGCCGGTCCGCTGACGGCGCCGATGGCCCGGCTCGCGGGTGCGGGCGTGCCGTTCGTCCACGAGCACGCGCAGCCGTTCTTCCGGGACGTGGCCGACCATCTGACGCGCGCCAACGAGCAGGTGGAGGGGTTGGACCGGCTGCTCTCGGACATCCTGTCGGCGCATCTGGCGCAGATGGGCGTGCGGCAGAACGACGACATGCGCAAGATCTCCGCCTGGGCGGCGATGGCCGCCGTCCCGACGATGGTGGCGGGGGTCTACGGCATGAACTTCGACCACATGCCGGAGCTGCACTGGGTGTGGACCTATCCGGCGGTGATCGCGCTGATGGTCTGCGCCGTGTTCGGTCTGCACCGGCTGTTCAAGCGGCGCGGCTGGCTCTGAGGCCCGGCGGTCGCGGGCCGGTCGCGGGCCGAGGAACTCTCAGGCGTACTCGTGTTCCGGTGCGGCGGGGCTGCCCAGCGCGTTGCGGCGCTCCGGCATCTCCAGGGTCACCATGCGCCGCCAGCCGATCAGGCGCTCGTACGCGTACACCGTGTGGATCCCCGCGGCGAGGACGGCGGCCTTGGGGCGCGACCAGCCGAGGATGCGGCCCATGGCGGCCATCACGGCGAGGCTGACGTCGCGGTAGACCCGGATCTCGGCCAGGGCGCACTCGCGCATGATCCGCTGGATGGTCCGGCCGTGTCCCTCGCGCGCGAGGGCGAGCAGTTCCTCGTGGCAGTAGGCGAGGTGGTTGTCCTCGTCGTTGGAGATCATCTTCACCGCGCGGCCGATGTCGGGGTGGTCGGCGAAGTACCGGCGCAGCAGCTGCATCTGCTCGGAGGCGCGCTGCTCGGTGATCCGGCTGTGGGCCAGATAGGTGATGATGTCGCGCTCGGTGAGCCGCTCCTCGCCGCGCAGCCGGGAGTGGGCGAGACCGATGCCCTGCTGCTCCAGGAGCATCGTGTAGTCGGTCTCCGGCGGGACCTCGACGGGCGGCAGCCCGCGCTTCTTCAGGAGGGCGTTGAAGATCCGGCCGTGCTTGTCCTCGTCGGCGCCGTGCCGGACGATCCTGGGGGCCAGCTCGCGGCGGCCCTCCGGGACGAGGGCGGCGATCCGGGCGTTCTCCCAGCCGCCCTGGGACTCGCCGCTCGCGGCGATGGAACAGAAGAGCCGGTAGGACTCGTCGTCGTCCAGGATCTCCTGGAACAGGGTCTGCGCTGAGAGCATGACGGCCACCTCCGTACCCGTTGCCCGCGGAGCTCACGTCCGCGGAGCAGTTGTCCGCAGGAAGAGTCAAATGCGCCGTACGGCGGTCGGCAACCGGAACGGTCACCGACCGCACACGGCGACCGTCACGAGCCCCGCCCGCCGCGCGGCGTAACCCTTGGGCGTGCGGCGCGTTGTTCCGGATGACGGCCGTGGCGGGGAAGACCCCCGAGCCCCCACCACGGCCGTAGTGCTGCCCGCGGGCGTTACGCGAGGCCGGAGCGCTCCAGGGCGTCCGTGCCGGCGCGGAGCGCGGTGAGCCGCTCCTCCAGGGTGAAGCCGGCCGGGGCGAGGTTGAGCGTGGTGACCCCGGCGGCGGCGTACGCCTGCATCCGCTCGGCGATCCGCTCGACGGGGCCGAGCAGCGCGGTCTGGTCGATCAGCTGGTGCGGAACGGCGGCGGCCGCCCCCGCCTTGTCCCCGCCGAGGTACTTGTCCTGGATCTCGGCGGCCTCCTTCTCGTACCCCATGCGCTGGGCGAGCTGGTTGTAGAAGTTCTGCTTCCGGCTGCCCATGCCGCCGACGTACAGGGCGGTGTACGGACGGAACATGTCGGCCAGGCCGTTCACGTCGTCGCCGACGGCGAGCGGCAGCGTCGGGCTGACGTCGAAGCCCTCCATGGTCTTGCCCGCCTTCTCGCGGCCGGCGCGCAGCGGCTGGATCGCGGTCTCCTCCAGGTGCTCGGCGGAGGGGAAGATCAGCAGGGCGCCGTCGGCGATCTCGCCGGTCTGCTCCAGGTTCTTGGGGCCGATCGCGGCGATGTAGAGCGGGATGTGCTCGCGCTGGGGGTGCACGGTGAGCTTGATCGGCTTGCCCGGGCCGTCGGGGAGCGGCAGCGTCCAGTGGGCGCCCTCGTACGAGACGCGCTCGCGGGTCATCGCCTTGCGGACGATCTCGACGTACTCGCGGGTGCGGGCCAGCGGCTTGTCGAACTTCACGCCGTACCAGCCTTCGGAGACCTGCGGGCCCGAGACGCCGAGGCCGAGGCGGAAGCGGCCGCCGGAGAGCGAGTCGAGGGTGGCGGCGGTCATCGCCGTCATGGTGGGCTGCCGGGCCGGGATCTGCATGATCGCGGAGCCGACGTCGATCGACTCGGTCTGGGCCGCGACCCAGGTCAGCACGGTCGGGGCGTCGGAGCCGTACGCCTCGGCCGCCCAGCAGACGTCGTAGCCGAGCCGGTCGGCCTCCTGCGCGACGGCGAGGTTGTCGCCGTCCATGCCGGCGCCCCAGTAACCGAGATTGATGCCGAGCCGCATAGCCGCTCCCCTTACTGATCAGTAACGTCCCTTTCTCCGGACTCTAGCGCGGGCGGCGGCGATCCGGCAGGCCCGGCGGACCTCGGGTTGTCCACAGGCCCTGCACCCGGTGGGGCCATGGCCAGTAATCTCAGCGCCCATGGAGCAGAGGCATCTCGGCCGTACCGGCCTTCGCGTGTCCCGGATCGGGCTCGGCACCCTCACCTGGGGCCGGGACACGGACGAGCACGACGCCGCCGACCAGCTCAAGGCGTTCTGGGACGCGGGCGGCACCCTGGTGGACACCGCCGACGTGTACGGGGGCGGCGAGGCCGAATACCTGCTCGGGCGGCTCGTCGGCAGCCTGGTGCCGCGCGAGGATCTGGTCATCGCCACGAAGGCCGGAAACGTCCCCGACCCCTACCGCCGCGTCAACGGCTCGCGCGGGCACCTCCTGGCCGCCCTGGACGCGTCCCTGGAGCGGCTCGGCACGGACCACGTGGATCTGTGGCAGGTCCACGCCTTCGATCCGGCGACCCCGCTGGAGGAGACCCTTCAGGCGGTGGACCTGGCCGTCTCCTCGGGCCGGGTCCGCTACGCGGGCGTGTCGAACTTCTGCGGCTGGCAGCTGGCGAAGGCGGCCACCTGGCAGCTCGCCGCGCCCGGGGTGCGCACGAGGCTGGCCAGTACGCAGATGGAGTACTCGCTGCTCCAGCGGGGCATCGAGCGCGAGGTGCTGCCCGCCGCGCTGGACCTCGGCATCGGGCTGCTGCCGTCCTCGCCGCTGGGGCGCGGTGTGCTCACCGGGAAGTACCGCCAGGGCACTCCGTCCGACTCCCGGGGCGCGTCCGAGCGGCTCGCGCCGTTCGTCGAGCCGTATCTCGACGACGCGGCGGCCCGGATCACCGACGCGGTGGCGACGGCGGCGGACGGTCTGGCGACGAGCCCGCTCCATGTGGCGCTCGCCTGGGTGCGGGACCGGCCCGGGGTGGCGGCGCCGATCCTCGGCGCGCGCAACGCCGGTCAGCTCGCGGAGGCATTGTCGGTGGAGGCGCTTAGTCTTCCCTACGAGATCTGCCAGGCGCTCGACGATGTGTCGGCGCCCGTGCACCGCTATCCCGATCACGACTGGAGCACGCTGTGACTGCGCTTCCCGGGGAGACCCCCGGCACCGTCGGCACGGACACACCACAGGACACCGTGTCCCCGCCGGACACCGGTGCCGAGGGTTCCGCGCACGCCGACGCGCCCGAAGCGCCCGGAGCCACCGAGCCGCCGGGCGACGCGGCCGGCGCCGGGGAGCCCGCGGCCGAGGTGTCCGGCCCCGAGGTGTCCGGCACCGACGTGGCCGCGGCGGAGGACCGCCCGGCCGAGGTGCCCGACGCGGAGACCGGCCCGGCCGACGCCGAGGACGGTTCCGACGGCGTCGAGGACGCGCCTGCCGAGGAGTCCGCCGGGGACCTGGAGGCCGATGCCGTGACCGCCGACGGCACCGCCGAGGCACCGGCCGTCCCCGAACTCTCGGAGGCGCAGGCCGAGCTGGCCGCCCAGCGCGAGCTGCGGGAGCGGATCGAGAAGCGCAAGGCGGAGAAAACCGCGCCCATCGCCGCCGGCACCGGTCTCAGCGGTACGGCCGCCGAGCTGCTCGCGGCCGTACCGCTGAGACCGGTGCCGGCGGCGATGGGCGCGGTTGTCTCCGCCTTGCGCTTCTCGATCCGCTCCCGCAG
>MUNB01000116.1 GCA_002154345.1 Streptomyces griseus | reverse complement strand
GCGCCGGAAGGGCTTCGTGTCATAGCCGTCTCACGGAAACACTCATGACAGCGCTGGGTGCGGCGGGGCGTGCGGAGGTGCGGCCGGGGTGCGTCGGGGCTCAGGCGGCGGACAGGGCGGCGCGCACGGTCTCGGCGAGCGGCGTCGTCGGGCGGCCGATGAGCCGGGCGAGGTCACCGCTCGTCCCCGCGAGGCGGCCGCGCCCGATCGCCTCGTCCACGTCGACGAGGATCGCCGCGAAGCCCTCGGGCAGCCCCGCGCCGACCAGGACCTCCTGGTGCGCGGCGGCCGGGACGTTCTGGTACGCGATCTCCTCGCCGGTCAGCTCGGACAGCAGCGCGGCGTACTCGGCGAGCGACCACGCGGTGTCGCCGCTCAGCTCGTAGGCGGTGTTCAGGTGGCCGTCCCCGGTCAGTACGGCGGCCGCGGCGGCGGCGTAGTCGGCACGGGAGGCGGAGGCGATGCGTCCGTCGCCCGCGTTGGCGACGACCGCGTGGTGCGCCAGGACCGGGGCCAGGTTGGCGGTGTAGTTCTCGGTGTACCAGCCGTTGCGCAGGAAGGTGTACGGCAGTCCGGAGTCGAGGATCAGCTGCTCGGTGGCCCGGTGCTCGTCGGCCAGCGTGAAGTCCGCGTCAGGGCCGCCGAGGATGCCGGTGTACGCGAGCTGGGCGACGCCCGCCGCCTTCGCCGCGTCGATGACCGCCGCGTGCTGCGCCACCCGCCGGCCCACCTCGCTGCCGGAGATCAGCAGCACCCGGTCACCGGACCGGAAGGCTCCGGCCAGGGTCTCGGGGCGGCTGTAGTCCGCGATGCGCAGTTCCAAGCCCCGGGCGGCGAGCGCGGCGGCCTTCTCCTTGTCGCGCACGACCGCGGCGACCTCGCCGGCCGGAACGGTGGTCAGCAGGGTGTCGACGACGAGACGGCCGAGTGCGCCGGTGGCTCCGGTGACGACGATGCTCATGAGGGTTCTCCGATGGTGGTGGGCCGGGCGGTTCCGCCCTTGGGTCATTGCAACCCTACGCACAGCGCTAACTGTAAGAAAGTACCCACTTTGAAGTAAGGTACGGGTATGGGAGTAAGTTCAAACGTGGGCGTAGGCGTAGACACATCACGTCGTCCGGACGTCAACCAGCGCATGTGTCCGTCCCGGCTGATCCTGGAGCACGTGACGAGCCGCTGGGGCGTCCTCGTGCTGGCGGCGCTGCTGGAGCGCTCGCACCGTTTCAGCGAACTGCGCCGCGCGGTGGGCGGCGTCAGCGAGAAGATGCTGGCCCAGACCCTCCAGACGCTGGAGCGCGACGGCTTCGTCCACCGGGACGCGAAGCCGGTGATCCCGCCGCGGGTGGACTACACGCTCACCCCGATCGGCATCGAGGCGGCCGAGCAGGTGTGGGCGCTCGCCCGCTGGACCGAACGCCAGGTGGACGCGGTGCAGGCGGCACGCGAGGCATACGACGAGGCCCGGGCCTGATCCCGTGAGGGACCGGACCCGGGCCGGCCCGGAAGCAGTTCCGCTTCCGGTCGTTCCGTTCTGGTTCCGTTCTGGTTCGGTTCTGCTGTTCCGTACCGCTCCGCCGTGGCTCAGCCGACGACCGTCCAGGTGTCGTTGCCCGCGAGGAGCGAGGCGAGGTCGCCCTTGCCCTCGCGCTCGACGGCGGCGTCCAGCTGGTCCGACATCAGCGTGTCGTAGACGGGCCGCTCCACACTGCGCAGCACCCCGATCGGGGTGTGGTGCAGGGTGTCCGCGTCGGCGAGCCGCGACAGCGCGAACGCCGTCGTGGGTGATGCGGCATGGGCGTCGTGGATGAGGATCTGCGAGCGGTTCTCCTCCGTGACGGCCACCACCCGGAGATCACCGGTGGCCGGATCACGGACGACGCCCTTGGGCTCCTGGGAGCCGAAGAGGATCGGCTGCCCGTGTTCGAGGCGGATGACGGCCTCGGCGGCCTGCTCCTTGTCCTTGAGGACCTCGAAGGCGCCGTCGTTGAAGATGTTGCAGTTCTGGTAGATCTCCACCAGCGCCGTGCCCGAGTGCTCGGCGGCCGCGCGCAGCACGCTCGTGAGGTGCTTGCGGTCGGAGTCGACCGTGCGCGCCACGAACGTGGCCTCCGCGCCGATGGCGAGCGACACCGGGTTGAAGGGCGCGTCGAGCGAGCCCATCGGCGTCGACTTGGTGATCTTGCCCAGCTCGGAGGTGGGGCTGTACTGGCCCTTCGTCAGCCCGTAGATCCGGTTGTTGAACAGCAGGATCTTGAGGTTGACGTTGCGGCGCAGGGCGTGGATGAGGTGGTTGCCGCCGATGGACAGCGCGTCGCCGTCACCGGTGACCACCCACACCGACAGATCGCGGCGGGAGGTGGCGAGCCCGGTCGCGATGGACGGGGCGCGGCCGTGGATGGAGTGCATCCCGTAGGTGTTCATGTAGTACGGGAAGCGGGAGGAGCAGCCGATGCCGGAGACGAAGGTGATGTTCTCCTTCGCGAGACCCAGCTCCGGCATGAAGCCCTGGACGGCGGCGAGGACCGCGTAGTCGCCGCAGCCGGGGCACCAGCGCACCTCCTGGTCCGACTTGAAGTCCTTCATGGACTGCTTCGCCTCGGCCTTGGGCACCAGCTGCAGCAGTTCGTTGTGCCGCAGTTCGTCGGTGTCAGGCATCGATGGCCTCCTTGAGAGCCGTGGCGAGCTGCTCTGCCTTGAACGGCATTCCATTGACCTGGTTGTAGCTGTGGGCGTCCACCAGATACTTGGCCCGCAGCAGCATCGCGAGCTGGCCGAGGTTCATCTCCGGCACGACGACCTTGTCGTAGCGCTTCAGCACCTCGCCGAGATTCTTCGGGAAGGGGTTGAGGTGGCGCAGGTGGGCCTGGGCGATGGGCGCCCCCGCGGCCCGCAGCCTGCGTACGGCGGCGGTGATCGGCCCGTACGTCGACCCCCAGCCGAGCACCAGGGTGGCGGACCCGGCCGGGTCGTCGACCTGGAGGTCGGGGACCTCGATGCCGTCGACCTTGGCCTGGCGGGTGCGGACCATGAAGTCGTGGTTGGCCGGGTCGTAGGAGATGTTGCCGGTGCCGTCCTGCTTCTCGATGCCGCCGATGCGGTGTTCGAGGCCGGCCGTCCCGGGGACCGCCCAGGGGCGGGCCAGGGTCTGCGGGTCGCGTTTGTAGGGCCAGAAGACCTCGGTGCCGTCGGCGAGGGTGTGGTTCGGACCGGTGGCGAAGGAGGTCTTCAGATCGGGCAGGGTCGCCGTCTCCGGGATGCGCCAGGGCTCGGAACCGTTGGCCAGATAGCCGTCGGAGAGCAGGAAGACCGGAGTCCGGTACGTCAGGGCGATCCGGGCCGCGTCGATCGCGGCGTCGAAGCAGTCCGCCGGGGTCTGCGGGGCCACGATCGGGACCGGGGCCTCGCCGTTGCGCCCGTACATCGCCTGGAGCAGATCCGCCTGCTCGGTCTTGGTCGGCAGCCCGGTGGACGGTCCGCCGCGCTGGATGTCGATGATCAGCAGCGGCAGCTCCAGGGAGACCGCCAGACCGATCGTCTCCGACTTCAGCGCCACCCCGGGGCCGGACGTCGTCGTGACGCCCAGCGCCCCGCCGAACGCCGCACCGAGCGCCGCACCGATACCGGCGATCTCGTCCTCGGCCTGGAAGGTCCGCACACCGAAGTTCTTGTGCCGGGACAGCTCGTGCAGGATGTCCGAGGCCGGGGTGATCGGATACGACCCCAGGTAGAGCGGCAGGTCCGCCAGCTGCCCGGCGGCGATCAGGCCGTAGGACAGGGCGAGGTTCCCCGAGATGTTGCGGTAGGTGCCGGTGGGGAAGGCCTGCGACGCCGGGGCGACCTCGTAGGAGACCGCGAAGTCCTCGGTCGTCTCGCCGAAGTTCCACCCGGCCCGGAAGGCCGCCACATTCGCCTCGGCGATCTCCGGTTTCTTCGCGAACTTCTGCCGCAGGAACGTCTCCGTCCCCTCGGTCGGCCGGTGGTACATCCACGACAGCAGCCCGAGCGCGAACATGTTCTTGGAGCGCTCGGCCTCCTTGCGGGGGAGCCCGAACTCCTTCAGCGCCTCCAGCGTCAGCGTCGTCAGCGGCACCGGGTGGACGTTGTAGGCCTCCAGCGAACCGTCCTCCAGCGGACTGGTGGCATAGCCCACCTTCGCCATCGGCCGCTTGGTGAACTCGTCGGTGTTCACAATGATTTCCGCGCCGCGCGGTACGTCGTCGATGTTCGCCTTCAGGGCGGCGGGGTTCATCGCGACCAGGACGTTGGGGGCGTCGCCGGGGGTGAGGATGTCATGATCGGCAAAGTGGAGCTGGAAGGAAGAAACCCCCGGCAGCGTGCCTGCGGGTGCACGGATCTCGGCCGGGAAGTTCGGCAGGGTGGAGAGATCGTTGCCGAAGGTGGCGGTCTCCGAGGTGAACCGGTCACCGGTGAGCTGCATACCGTCACCCGAGTCACCCGCGAAACGGATGATCACCCGATCCAGGCGGCGGACCTCCTTGCCGTCGCCGCCCGTGGTTCCCGTCGTACCTGACAGGGGGGCTCGCTGACCCCCGAGGACGGCGTCGTTGGCCTCATCGGCCTTCTCTGCCGCGCTACTGACCTGGCTCGTCACTGAACTGGACCTCCCTTGGGGCGGCGGTTCGGAACCGTCCGGCCAGCCGGCGATCCCGGAAGCCACCCTACGTCCGCGTAGGTGGCTCTCCAGGGACCGATCATATGGTGGACGCTGTTTTGAGACACCCTTTCGGTGTGGTTTGTCACCTTTCTCAGGCCCCCGATCGTGGGATGGAGACAGCTGTGCTCTGCGTCTTTGGTCCTAAGCCCCGCGGTTGTCTCTACCGCCCCCCGGTCGTTTCCTGGTGGACCCGCCGTCGTCCCCGCTCCTCGGTCGTCTCTTGATCAGAGGTGCCCGTCCGGCGCTCGCCGGACACCCCCGGGCCCGCGCAATACCCCCGGAGCGCTCCCGGCGCGCCCCTGGAGTGCTGCGGGTGCCGCGGTCGCCACCCCCCCCATCGATATCTGACAGGGTGTCAGATCGCTAGGAGTTCAGGTAGGTCAGCACGGCGAGGACGCGCCGGTGGTCCCCGTCGCTGGGCGAGAGCCCCAGCTTCAGGAAGATGTTGCTGACGTGCTTCTCGACCGCCCCGTCGCTCACCACGAGCTGCCGGGCGACGGCGGAGTTCGTCCGGCCCTCGGCCATCAGACCGAGGACCTCCCGTTCGCGCGGCGTCAGCCCGGCCAGCACATCCTGCTTACGGCTGCGGCCCAGCAGCTGCGCCACCACTTCCGGGTCCAGTGCGGTCCCGCCCTGCGCCACCCGGACCACGGCGTCCACGAACTCGCGGACCTCGGCCACCCGGTCCTTCAGCAGATACCCCACCCCGCGGCTGCTGCCCGCCAGCAGCTCGGTGGCGTACTGCTCCTCCACGTACTGGGAGAGGACCAGCACCCCGATGTCCGGATAGTCCTTCCGCAGCCGCACCGCCGCACGCACGCCCTCGTCGGTGTGCGTCGGCGGCATCCGCACATCGGCGACCACCACATCGGGAAGGGCCTGCTGCCCGTCGAGCTCCGCCACGGTCTTCAGCAGCGCCTCCGCGTCCCCGACCCCGGCGACCACCTCGTGCCCGAGATCGGTGAGCAGACGGGTCAGCCCTTCCCGGAGCAGGACCGAATCCTCGGCGATGACCACGCGCACCCTGTTCTCCACGTTCTCCACGACTGCGAGTCCCCCACTGTTCCGAATATGCCGCGTTCCCCACGACCTCGCACGCACCACGCCCGACCACCGCGCACCGCGCCCCGACCGCTCAAGCATCCCAGGACCCGGACACGGATGGGGGGCCTGTGGATAACCCACGCGACACGCCCCGTCGCCCGGACCGAGGGTCCGGGCGACGGGGCACAGGTGAGAGGCACAGGTGAGAGGCGCGGCTGAAGGGGAGAGCCGGAAGGCGGAGGAGGGCGGCGGGGCCGGGGTCTCAGCCCCGCCAGGGCAGCTCGGCGGTGACCGTCGTCGGACCGCCGGCCGGGGAGTCGACGACCAGGACGCCGTCCACCGCGTCCAGCCGCTCCGTCAGCCCGGCCAGGCCGCCGCCCGCGGCAGACGACGCCCCGCCCCGGCCGTTGTCCGTGACCTGGAGCATCAACCGGTCGGCCGCCCGCCACACATCGACCGTGGCCCGGGTCGCCCGGGCGTGCTTGCTGATGTTCTGGAGCAGCTCGGAGACGGTGAAGTACGCGATCCCCTCGATCGCCTGCGCGGGCCGCGAGTCCAGGTCCACCTCGACCGTCACGGGCACGGTGCAGCGCGAGGCGATGGAGGAGAGCGCGGCGTCCAGGCCCCGGTCGGTGAGAACGGCGGGGTGGATCCCGCGGGCCAGGTCGCGCAGCTCCTGGAGGGCCACCTTCACCTCGCCGTGCGCCTCGTCGACCATGCGGGCCGCGGCCTCCGGGTCGTCGGTGAGCTTCTCCTTCGCCAGGCCCAGATCCATGGCGAGGGCGACCAGGCGGGCCTGGGCGCCGTCGTGGAGGTCGCGTTCGATGCGGCGCAGGTCGGCGGCGGCGGTGTCCACGACCACGCCCCGGTCCGACTCCAGCTCGGAGACCCGGGTGGCCAGCCGGGACGGGCCCAGCAGACCGGTCACCATCAGCCGGTCCACGCTCAGCAGCCCCCGCACGATCCACGGCGCCGCCAGCACGAGCACCAGGCCCACCGCTCCGGTCACCGCCAGCTCGCCGGGCGAGTCCAGGTACTCCTGATGGGTGCGGTCCCCGTACAGCTGGAGGCCGCCCTGCCCACCGAACACCGGGAAGAGCCAGAACCACAGCGGGTACGTCAGCGCCGCCAGGCCGTACGTCCAGAACGAGATCGCCACGACGAACGTGAACGTCGCCCACGGGAAGTGCAGCAGCGCGTACAGCAGGTGGCGCCAGGACGCCCCGCTCTTGAGGATCGCGCCCATCCACGACATGGGGCCGCCGGTCTTGCCCCGCACCGGCTCCGGATCCGCCACCTCCACCCGCAGCAGTCCGCGCGCCCGGTGCCGTTCCAGCGCGCCGAAGCCCCGGCAGACGGCGAGACCGACCGCGAGGACCGGAATCCCGATGAAGGTGACCAGCAGGCCCGCGCTCATCGACGTCATGGTGACCGCGAAGACGAACATCACCGTGCTGAGCGGGAAGCTCAGCAGCGCGTAGAGAAGCTCGCGCCAGGCACGGGCCTCCAGCGGGGCCCGCAGCGGCGCCGGGAGGAAGTGCTTGGCCGGGGTCTTCGCCGTGAAGCCGGGGCCGGAACCCTGATGCTCCCGGTCCCGCGTGTCCGGTCCGTATGCCGTGGCCATGAGTTCCGTCCGTTCCGTCTCTGTTCTCAGTCTCTCAGTGGACTGTGCGGTGGTGTGTGGGTGTGGATGTGGGTGCGGGGGGAGTGGTGCGTGGGGCGTGCGGCGTGGTGGCGCCGGGGGCGGCCGGTCATCACGGACCGTTCTCCCTCAAGAGTGCTGGCCGGCCGCCTCCCGCACCATGAGGCCCCTCTCCGTATCCGACCGGGGGTTTTCCCCACCCCCGGGCCGGGCGGGGCGGGGCCCGGCCCGGGTATCGGGCACACACGGCCGGTCAGGCGGCCCGGTCGCGCCAGGGCAGCTCGGCGGTGACGGTCGTCGGCCCGCCTTCCGGCGAGTCCAGGACGAGCACCCCGTCGACCGCGTCGAGGCGCTCGGCGAGCCCCGCCAGTCCCGTACCGCCGCCGTCCGTCCGTGCTCCGCCCCCGCCGTCGTCCGTGACCTGGAGCATCAGCCGGTCGGCCGAACGCCACACGTCGACGGAGGCCGACCGCGCGCCGCTGTGCTTGCTGACGTTCTGGAGCAGCTCGGAGACGGTGAAGTACGCGATCCCCTCGATCGCCTCCGCCGGGCGCTTCCGAAGCCCCACCGTCACCTTGACCGGGACCGTGCAGCGGGAGGCGATGGCGGAGAGGGCGGCGTCCAGGCCCCGGTCGGTGAGGACGGCGGGGTGGATGCCGCGGGCCAGGTCGCGCAGTTCCTGGAGGGCCACCTTGATCTCGCCGTGGGCCTCGTCGACCATGCGGGCGGCGGCCTCGGGGTCGTCGGTGAGCTTCTCCTTCGCCAGGCCGAGCCCCATGGCGAGGGCGACCAGGCGGGCCTGGGCGCCGTCGTGGAGGTCGCGTTCGATGCGGCGCAGGTCGGCGGCGGCGGTGTCCACGACCACGCCCCGGTCCGACTCCAGCTCGGCGATACGCCGCTCCAGCTCGTCCGAGGGCGACAGCAGCCCGCGCACCATCGCCCGGTCCACCGTCGTCAGCCCCCGCGCGACGAACGGCAGCACCGGCCACAGGACGAACAGGCTCACCAGCGTCACCGCGAACGTCAGCACCCCCCAGGGCAGTCGGATGAACCCGTACAGCAACGCCCGCCAGCCCACCGGGTCCTTCAGCCCCGCCCACAGCCGGGCGAAGAACCCCTGGTCCCGGTGGCCGCGCGCCAACGGACTCGGCTCCTCCACCCGTACGCCGAGCATCCCGCGCGCCCGCCGCCGCTCCAACCGGCCCAGCAGCCGGGCGCCCTGGAGCCCGGCGACCAGCAGCGGCAGACCGATCACCGTGACGGAGAGCCCGACGCCGACGGCGATCACGAGGACCGTGTAGACGAACCCGACGACGGCCAACGGCAGATTGGCGAGCAGATGGGCGATCTCCCGCCAGGTCCACCGGTCGATGGCGAAGCGGGCGGGCGGCAGCCGGCCGGGGTCCGGAACGGAAGGGCTCATGGTCATACCCACAGCCTGCCGGGCCGCACCCGCGCACACCATGGGGCTCATGGGCGGGTCGAAGTAGGGATAACCCCACCTGATGCCCGACGCGGCTGCTTACGCTCCGTTTAGCAGGCCCTAGACTCCCGTGCGTAACTCCCGCGCGTACAGAACGGGCACGTGGGACCGATGCGGCCGAAGTGGCGGCAGCAGCGGTGGACGAAACAGCAGACAAAGCAGCAGACA
>MUNB01000115.1 GCA_002154345.1 Streptomyces griseus | reverse complement strand
AGCGGCAAGCTGCAGCGCCGGCTGCTCCGGGAGCGGTTCGAGGCGGGCGAGCGGGGGGCGGACGAGCAGAGGGTGGGTGGCGGAGGGGTCGCCCCGTCTGCGGCTCCCGGCGGGCGTGCGGAGGTGCCCCGGTCGGCCGCGGAGACCGTCGAGGTCGTGCGGGAGGTGTGGGCCCGGGTGTTGGGCCGGTCCGCCGAGTCGATCGGGGTGCACGAGCCGTTCGGGAGCCTCGGCGGGACCTCGCTCAAGGCCATGGAGGTGCTGGTGGCGCTGGAGGACGCGTTCGGTGTGACGCTGCCGCCCGCGGTCATCCGCGACCACGGCACGGTGACGGCCCTCGCCGGTCACCTTCTGACGGTTGCCCCCGGTCTGCCGTCGTCCGCCCCGGAGGCCGTGCAGAGCGCCGTGCCGCGGGCCGGAGGAGCATACGGGGCGGACGCGACCGGCCCCGCTCCGGCCGCCGCCGCCCCGGCCACCGCCGCTGCGGCCGTCATCGGGATGGCGTGCCGGTTCCCGGGCGCCGACACCCCCGAGGCCTTCTGGGACCTGCTCGTCGACGGGCACGACGCCGTCGGCCCCGTACCGCGGGAACGTTGGGACGACGGCCACGACCGTCCGGAGGCACGGCCGTCCGCTCCACGGAAGCGTTGGGCGGCCCTGCTGGACGACCCCGCCGCCTTCGACGCCGGCTACTTCGGCATCGGCGAGGAGGAGGCGCGCGCACTCGACCCGCAGGCACGGCTCTTCCTCGAACTCGCCCACGAGGCCCTCGAACGCGCCGGGTACGCGGGGCCCCGCCGACGCGGGCGCAGGATCGGTGTGTTCGCGGCGGTCGGGGACAGCGGCTACCGGGAGGTCCTGGACCGGGCCTCCGCCGACGGCTCTCCGCCGCCCACCGCACTCACCGGCAACCTGCCCTCGCTCATCGCCGCCCGGGTCTCCCAGAGCCTCGACCTCGACGGCCCCGCGCTCGCCGTGGACACCGCCTGCTCCTCGGGGCTGGTGGCCCTGCACCTGGCCCGGCGCAGCCTCCTGGACGGCGAGTGCGACCTGGCCGTCGTCGGCGGCGTCAACCTCCACCTCACCTCCGCCCCGCACCGGCTGCTGGAAGAGGCGGGGGCTCTGTCCCCCACCGGGCGCAGCCGCGTCTTCAGCACCGACGCCGACGGCTTCGTACCCGGCGAGGGCGGCGCGGCCGTCGTCCTGACGCGCCTCGACGCGGCCCGCCTCGCGGACGATCCGGTACTCGCCGTGGTCCGGGGCACGGCCGTCAACAACGACGGCCGGTCGATGAGCCTCATGGCGCCCAATCCGTTGCGGCAGCGCGAGGCCATCACCCGGGCGTACGAAGCGTCGGGCGTCGATCCCGCGGCGGTGACCTATGTGGAGGCCCACGGGACCGGCACGGCCGTGGGTGACCCGATCGAACTGCGGTCGCTGGCCCATGCGTTTCCCGTACGGCCCGACGGCGAGCCCCGGCTGCTCGGTTCGGTGAAGACGAACATCGGGCATCTGCTGAACGCCGCCGCGCTGCCCGCGCTGGTGAAGGTCGTCCTGGCCCTGGGCCACCGCAGACTGCCGCCGTCGCTCCACCACTCCCCGGCCTCGCCCGGCCTCGCTCCCGCCGGCTTCTCCGTGGTGTCCGCGGCCCGGGACTGGACGTCCGCCGGGCCACTCGTCGCGGGGATCAACGCGTTCGGCTTCGGCGGCACGAATGCCCATGCCGTCCTCGAAGAGGCTCCGCCTGCACTGTCGTCGTCGCCGTCGCTGTCGGCGTCGCCGGGTGAGCCTGGTGAAGTCGCCGTCGAGGGGCCCCACTTGCTGACTCTGTCGGCGCGCAGTGACGGCGGGCTGCGGGACGCCGTGGCTCAGCTCGCTGCGCATCTGGAAAGCCGTCCGCAGCTGCGTGCGGGCGACGTCTGCCGGACCGCGAGCACGTCCCGGGACGAGGGGCCGCACCGGCTCGCCGTCGTCGCGGACGGTGATCTACGGGAACGGCTCGCCGCCATCGTCTCCGCTCCCACCGGCACCGGCACGGACACGGGCACGGACACGGACACGGACACGGACACAGGTGAGGTCGGCAGGCGCATCGGGAGCGTCGTCCGTTCCCGGCCGCGTGTGGTCTTCCTGTTTCCCGGGCAGGGTACGCAGTTCCCCGGCCGGGACCGGGCGCTGTACCGCACGGCGCCGGTGTTCCGGGACACGATGGACGAGGCATCCGCGCTCCTCGGTCCGCTGTGCGGCCGGACCCTGCTGGACTGGGCGCTGGATCCGGAGGCGGACCCCGTCGCCCAGGCCGCGACGGAGGTGGCGCAGCCGCTCCTCGTCGCCTCCGGTGTGGCGCTCGCGCGTCAGCTGCGTACGTGGGGCGTGGCGCCCGACGCGGTCGCGGGGCACAGCGTCGGGGAGATCGGCGCGGCCTGTGTCAGCGGGGTGCTGACGGTTCGGGAGGCGGTACGGTTCGCGGCCGAACGAGGCCGTCTCATGGGCACGTTCACCGAGCCGGGCGCCATGATCGCCGTCCGCGGTGACGAGGACGCGGTCGCTGCGGCGGTGGCGGAGTCCGACGGGGCGCTCGCCGTGGCCGCGTACAACGGTCCCGGGCTTCAGGTTCTCTCCGGGGCCGTCCCCGCCGTGGAGCGCGCTGTCCTCGGCCTCGAAGCGCAGGGGGTCCTCACCCGTCGCCTGCGCGTCTCCCGGGCCTTTCACTCACCGCTGATGCGGCCGATCGCCGACCGGCTCGCCGAAGCGGCCCGTGCGCTGAACCCGCGGGCCCCGTCCATCGCCCTCATGAGCACCGTCACCGCCGAGTGGCAGCCGGTCCTCGGTCCGGAGTACCTGCGCGAACACGCCGAGCGCCCGGTGCTGTTCGGGGCCGCCGTGGAACGGCTGGCCCGGGAGGGGTACGACACCTTCGTCGAGGTCGGCCACGGCGCGACCCTGACGGGTGCGGTCCGCGCGGCGACGGGAGCGTACGCCCACGGCGGGACCGGTGCGGCCGGCGCTACCAGTACGACGAGCGCGACCGGCAGCTCCGGCAGCTCCGGCAGCTCCGGTGACGTAACGACCGTCATGTGCGCTCTGCCCAGTGCGCCCAGCACGCCCAGTACGCCCGGTGACGAGCACGGCGGAAGCAGGGCGCTCCTGGAGACCGTCGGCCGGCTGTGGTCTCACGGCGTACCGCTGGACCGGACCGCGCTCGACGCGGGGCACCACCGGATTCCGCTGCCCACCTACCCCTTCCAGCGCACCCGGTACTGGGCCGATCCGCCCGTCAGCCCGCTGCTGCACCGGGTCCGGTGGGCGGACGCCGCCCTGCCCGAAAGCTCGGCGGATGCCGGGCGTTCGGTGCTGCTGACCGGGCCCGACTCCGCGTCCGTCGACCGGCTCGCCTCGCAGCTCACCGCCGAGGGCATCCGGATGCACGCGACGGGCGACGGGCCGCCGGACGCCGTGGTCCTGGTGGCCGGGCCCGCTCCCGACCAGGACACCGCCGACGCACTCGACCGGGCGCAGGACGCCGCGCTGGCCGCCTTCGACGAGGCCCTCGCACGGTTCGACGAGTCGCGCGCGGACCGGCTGCTGATACTGACCGAGGACGTGCACGCCACGGGAACCGTACGGGAGAGGCCACGGCCGGCCCACGCCGTCCTCGGCGGACTTCTGCTGGCACTGCCGCAGGAGACTCCGAGTGCTTCGGCCGTCGCGGTCGACCTCAGTTCGCTGGACACACCGTCCCAGCGCCTGGCCGCAGTGCTGGCCGAGCTGGGATCGGACAGCCCCCCTGGCAGTGCCGGCTCCGTCGCCTGGCGCGCGGGGCGCAGGCTCACCCGCGGCTTCGCTCCGCTGACGAGCGGTGCCACAGCGCCGACCGATGCGCCCCGGTCACCGCTGCCGCCCGGCGGCACCTTCCTCATCACCGGGGGCGGCGGCGGAATCGGCGCCGCGCTCGCCCGGGACCTCGCCGGCCTGGGCCGCCCGACCCTCGTGCTGACCGGGCGCTCCCCGCAGCTTCCCGTGGGGCTGGCCGAGGAGCTCCGCGCGCTGGGCGCCACCGTCGACTACCGCGTGGCGGACGTCTCGGTGGAGCGCGATGTCGACGCGCTCCTCTCCGGACTGCCCCGCCTCGACGCGCTCTTCCACGCCGCGGGAGTGGTGCGGCCCGGCACGCTGCGGAACAGACGCGCGGAGGAGACGGCGGGCGCCCTGGCCGCCAAGACCCGGGGCAGTGTGCTGCTCTCCCTGGCCCTCCGTCGGCACGGCCTCGACCCGGCGGTCCGTGTCGCGTTCTCCTCCGTGAGCGCCGTACTGCCCGGACTGGCGGGCGCGCTGGGCGACTACGCCGCTGCCAACGCCTTCCTCGACGCGTTCGCCGCATCGGAACGACACGCGGGGCGGCCCTGGCTGTCGGTGAACCTCGCCGCGCTCGCCGGAACGGGCATGGCGGAGGCCCTCGGCACCGGGGCCGGCCGAGACTCCGTCCCCGGGCGGAGCTCCGGAGGCAGGCCGGTTGTCCCCGCTGCCGGACTGGCGGCTCTCCGTACGGCATGTGGCGTCGACGCGTCACAGCTGCTGATCGCCGACCTGACGCCGGCCCCCCACCCTGCGGTCGTAGCGCCCCCGACGGATCCGATGGGAACGGCACCGGAATCCGGCGCCGGTACCCACATCGGTACCGACACGGGTACAGCCGCGTTGCTCCGCCGGCTGCTGGCCTCCGCGTTGCATGTGCCCGTCGCCGGGATTCCCGATGACGAGCCGTTCCTCACCCTCGGCCTCGACTCGCTCGCCGCCGTCGACCTCGTCAGGCAGCTCGAACGGGAGCTGGACAGGTCCCTGCCCGCCACGCTCTTCTTCGAGTACCGGACCGTCGGCGAACTGGCCGCGCACCTCGACTCGTCGCCCGGCCCGGCCTCGTCTCCGGCGCCGGATCCGGTGCTGGCTCCGGCGTCGGCTCCTGGGCCCGCCGCCGTCCCCGCTCCCGCTCCGGACGGCGTACCCTTCCCGCTCACCCCCGTCCAACAGGCCCTGTACACCAGCAGTCGGCTCCACCCGGAGGTCCCGGCCCACGGTTACGTCCGCCAGACCGTCCGAGGCCCCCTGGACACCCGGCTCCTGGGCCGGGCGCTCGCCGCGCTCGCCGATCGGCACACCATGCTGCGGATCCGTATCGAGAGCGCCGCGGGTGCGGGGCACACCGGGAACGGCGTGGACCGGCTCGACCCGGTGACACCGCGGCAGTACGTCGCGGCGGCCACGGCGCTCTCCGCCTGGTACGAGGTCCGCGAGCTCACCGGGCGTGTCGAGGAGCTCGAAACGGCGCTGTGCAACCGGCCGTTCGACCTCGCCGCCGAGCCTCCCGTACGCGCCGTCCTCGCGCGGGAGAGCCCGGAGCTGTCCCATCTGGTGCTGGTGATCCACCATGCGGCCGGTGACGGATACAGCCTCAACGTCCTTGCCGGGGAACTCTGGTCGCTCTACACCGCCCTCGCCCACGGGCGTACGCCGACGCTGCCCGCGCTCGGCACCGACTTCGCGCGGTACGCGGCCGCTGCCGCCGCCGAGCGGTCCGCCACGGACGGCGCACGGACCCTCGCCCTCGACGGGCGGTACTGGTCGGAGCGGCTGGCCGCCCGGGGCGAGCCGCTGCGCCTCCCCTACGACGGTGATCCGTCCGCTCTTCCCACGGCTCCCCTGGCCACCCGTCAGAGTGCCCTCGACGCCGAGCTGACCACCGCGCTGGAGAAGCGGGCCGCGGCCCACGGAGTGAGCCTCTTCCACCTGCTGCTCGCCGTGCACGTGCGCTGCCTGGCCCGGTGGAGCGGGCAGCGGGAGATCGCGGTGAACGTCGCACGCGCCCGGCGCGAGGGCCGCCTGACGGGTCTGGACAAGCTGGTGGGGCCGCTCGCCGACACCCTCCCGCTGGTGTGCGAGACGGACCCGGACGAGCCGGTCGGGACCCTGGCCGAGCGGCTGGCGGGGATCTGGCTGGAGAGCGAGCAGCACGCGAGCCTCACCGGCCTCGACCTGGCCCGGCTGCTGCCGACGGGCCCGTCCGGGGCCGGACCGCGGACGGTGAGCCCCGCCGGATTCAGCTTCTCGCGCTTCCCCGCCGCTCTCGACGAGCGCTGTCCGGTGAGCGTGCGGCCGACCGCGGCCGGCACCGCCACCGCCGCGACCCGCCTGAGCCTGCTGTGCTGGCAGGACGAGACGGTTCTGCGCCTCTCGTGGAACTTCCCCGTCCGGCTCTTCGACCCGGCGACGGTCGCCCGCCTGGACCGTGACTTCCACTCCGAGCTGGCCGCCCTCATCCGGCCCCGGCCCGACATCCCGGACGTGTCCGGGTCCACGTCCGGGTCCGGGTCCGGGTCCGGGTCCGGGTCCGGGTCCGGGTCCGGGTCCGCCACGATCGTGCGGCGGCTGGTCGAACGGTTCCGGGCCACCCCGGACGCGGTCGCCGTCGACACCGGCGATGCCACCCTCACGTACGCCGAGCTCGACCGTGCCTCCCACGCCCTCGCGGCCTCGCTCCTGGCGGGCGGCGTCACCCCGGGCAGTCTCGTCGGACTGCTCACCGAACCCGGTGCCGACACCGTCGTCTCGGTCGTCGCGGCCCTGCGCGCCGGGGCGGGCTGGGTTCCGCTGGACGCCGGCCATCCGACCGCGCGGCTGGTGGACCAGCTCACGCGCTCCGGGGCCCGTACGGTGCTCTGTCACGCCGCCACCCGGGCAGTGGGGGAAACGCTGGGCGACGTCACGCTCGTGTCCGTCGACGCGTCAGCGCCACTCCCGGCCGTCCGTTCCTCCCGGTCCCCGGACGAGGTCCTCGTACCCGACCGCCCGGTCGACGCGAAGGAGACCGCCTACGTGATCTTCACTTCCGGATCCACCGGCCGGCCCAAAGCGGTGCCCATCACCCACCGGTCGATGGAGAACTACCTCGACTGGGCGATCAGCACCTTCGGGTACGACGAACACGACCGGCTCGCCCAGACCGCGTCGCCCTGCTTCGACGCCTCCGTCCGCCAGCTCCTCGCCCCGCTGCTCGTCGGCGCCACCGTGGTCACGGTGGCCTGGGATCTGCTGCGCGACCCCGACCGGCTGCTGACCCACGTCGAACGGAGCCGGATCACCGTCTGGAGCTCCGTCCCCACGCTCTGGGAACAGCTCCTCTCCGCGTCCGAGGAGCGGGTACGGAACGGCGCACCGCGTCCGGAACTGTCCGCGCTCCGGTGGATCCACGTCGGCGGCGAGGCCCTGTCCCCCGCCCACGTGCGCCGCTGGTTCGACCTCTTCGGCGACGGCCAGCGCATCGCCAACCTGTACGGGCCGACCGAGGCGACCATCAACACGAGCTGCCACATCATCCGCGCCCGGCCAGGCGACCAGGTGCGACGGCTCCCCATCGGGCGCCCCGTCCCGGGCACGGAGGTGGAGGTCATCGGCCCCGACGGGGAGCCCCTGCCGGCCGGCGAGGCCGGCGAACTCCTCATCTCCGGAATCGGCCTGACCCCGGGCTACCTCGGTGAACCCGCCCTCACCGAGGCCGCGTTCACCGTCCGGCGCGGGCGGCGCTGGTACCGCAGCGGCGACCGGGTGCGGCGTTTCGAGAACGGCACCCTGGAGTTCCTCGGGCGGCTGGACGACCAGGTGAAGATCCGGGGCAACCGGGTCGAGCCGGGCGAGATCGAGGCGGTGCTCCAGGCCCATCCGGATGTCACCCACGCCGTCGTCATCGCCGAGGACGGACGCCTGACCGCCTTCGTGACACCCGGGCCCGGACCGTCCCGGGCGGACGCCGTGGCGCTGCGGCTCCATCTGGCGGAGTCACTGCCCCCGTACATGCTTCCGTCCCGGATCACCCGTGTCGGCACGATGCCGCTCACGAGCACGGGCAAGATCGACCGCCGTGGACTGCCTGCCCGGCAACCACACCGGTCCCATGAGTCCCGCACGCCCCGTCGAGAGGCGCCCGTCCCGACCGGTGCCCGCCCGGACGGCCTCCGTACACCGCCCCGCACTCCGACCGAGGTCCGGCTGGCCGCCATCTGGTCCGCTCTGCTCCGGGCCGACGACGTGTGCCGCGAGGACGACTTCTTCGCCCTGGGCGGCGACTCCCTGCTCGTGCTGGAGGTCTTCGCCCGGCTGGAGAAGCAGGGCGGGCCGCTCCCCCGGCCGACCGTGATCTACCGTCACCGTACGCTCGCGGCCCTCGCGGACGCGGTGGACGCGGGGGACGCAGACGCGGACGTCGAGGCCTCCGCCACCCCCTCCCCGGCCCCCGGTCCGGCCATGGCTCCGGAGCCCTTCCCTCTCACGCCCACGCAGCGGGGCTTCCTGCTGGCCGAGGCCATCGCACCGGGTGCGACCTCGTCCGGGCTCACGCTGTTGCGGCTGCACGGCCGCCTCGACCGCGCCCGCTTCCAGAGCGCGGTGGACCTGCTCGTCGTGCGGCATCCGATGCTGCGCACCGTCTTCCCCGCCGGGGCGCGCCCGGCCGTCCAGCAGGAGCTTCCGCCCTCGCTGCGGCTGCCGGTCGACTTCGAGACCCTCACCGGCCCGGAGCAGGTGGAGGCACGGGTCACCGCCGAACGCGCCCGCCGTTTCGAACCCTGGGCCTGGCCCCTGCTGCGGCTGCGGGTGCTCACCGTCGCCCCCGACGAACACGTCCTGGTGGCGCACGCCCATCACATCATCGGCGACGGTTACAGCGCCGCGCTCCTGGTACGGGAGCTGACGACCGTGTACGACGCGCTGTCCCGTGGCGAGGAACCGGCGCCGGTCCCCCTGCGCAGCACCTTCCGCGACCATGCCCGTAGGCTCACGGCGCGCGCGGACACCGCCCCCGCGACGGTCCCCGGTGCGGGCTCCGTCGGGCCGGCCGGCGACGACCGGTGGGCACGGCTCGCCGCGCCCTACCGACCACCCGTACTCTCCACCGCTCCGACCACCGGTTCGGCCGCCGATGGGAGCGCCGCTTCGGCCGTCGGCACGTCTCCCGGCAGCGCCGCGCACCCGCTCTTCCGCACCCACGGGTTCACGGTCGACGCCGGCCAGGTGAACGCGCTGCGCGGCCTCGCCGCACGCACCGGCTCCACTCTCCACGTGCCGGTGCTCACCGCCTACTACCGGGCGCTCGTGGCGGCCACCGGCCGGGCGGATCTGCTGCTCGGTCTCGCGGTGAGCGGCCGGGACCCCGCTCTGCCCGACGCGCACCGGGTGTTCGGTCCCTTCGCCACGGCGGTTCCCCTGCGGCCGGCCGGTCCGGCGTCCGGGCGGCCCGACGACGCGGGGTTCGAGGACGATGTGCGGCGTCTCGCGGCCGAGGCAGTAGAGGCGCAGACGTACGAGGGGGCCGTGCCGTCGCTGCCCAACGGGCTGCCCCTGGCCTCGCAGTTCTTTTTCACCTATCTGGATTTCTCCGCTCTGGGACCGGAGAGCGGCGGGGCCCTGGCCGTCACCCGGGAAGACGGCGACAGCGCGTACACGCCGCCTCCGGCCGGCACGGACGTGTTCCTGGCGGCCGCCCCGGACGACGGGCGGCTGCGGATCACGGTCCGCGCGGCGGCGACGGCGTTCACCCCGGAGGAATTGGCCGCGTTCGCCGACTCGGTACGCGACGGTCTGGCGGAGGCGGCGGCCTCGACCGCACCCGGTCCCGGCCGCCTCGGCCGGCCGGGCGGCTCCGGCCGGGACCGGCGGATGGACGCCGCGCTCGTCGGCTATCTGCCGTCCCCGGCCGGCCTCGCCGGGCTGGCCGGGCTGCCGGAGGCGGCGCTGCCGCGCGAGGAGCTGCGGAGCCTGCTGTTCCCCGGCGGGCGGCCACGGCTCCTGGAAACGCTGCGTACGCCGCTGGGCCGTTCGGGCTTCGTGTGCGTCCCGCTGTTCGCGGACGAACTCGCCCCCGGTGACGGCCTGCTCGGGCACACGGCCCGTGGTGTGGAGCTGGCCTCGTCGCTCGGTGCGCGGGCCGTGTCCCTGGCGGGCATGATCCCCTCGCTCACCGGTTACGGTTTCGATGTTCTGCGTGCCGTCGGAACGACCGGAGCCGCCCCTGCCGTCACCACCGGTCACGCGGCGACCGTCGTCTCCGTCGTCAGGACCGTGCACGCCGCTCTCGATGCGACGGGGCAGGAACTGGGCTCTCTCACCGTCGCGTTCGTGGGGCTCGGCTCGATCGGCTCCTCCTCGCTGGAGTTGCTGCTCACCCGGGCCCACCGGCCGCCCGCCCGGCTGCTGCTCTGTGACGTACCGGGCAGCGGGCCGCGTCTGAAGGAGCTGGCCGACAGCCTCCTGGAGCGCCGTCTGGCCGAGAGCGTGGAGGTGGTCGAGTCGCACCGGGGGCTGCCCGGCGCCGTGTACGGGGCCCGGCTGATCGTGGCGGCGGTCAGCGGGGGCGGCACGCTCCTGGACGTCGACCGGCTCGCACCGGGTACGACGGTGGTCGACGACTCGTTCCCGCACTGCTTCGACACGGCTCGCGCCATCGCCCGGATGGAGCGGGAGAAGGACGTCCTGGTCGTCGGCGGTGGGCTGTTGAGTGCCGGCCCCACAAAACGGCTGGTGGCCGAGGGCCTGCCGGCCGCCGCGGTCGCCGGGTACCTCGCGCGGCCGATGGTGCCGGACAGCATCGCGTCCTGCCGGCTGGAGTCCCTGCTCCACGCTTCGGGCGTCGAAGTGCCGCTCGTCCACGGTCCGGTCGACGCGGCCACCGGCCTGGCGTACTGGGAGGCGGCGGAGGCGTCCGGTATCCGTGCCGCGCCGCTTCACCTCCTCGCCCGCACCATCGACCCGGGCATGCTCGCGCGGCGCCCCCGGAGGCCGTGACCGTTACACGGACCGGGCGCCGGAGGCGTTGTCAGTGGTCGGGATTAAGTTCGTTCCTGTCCCGCCGCGATGGCGTGGACGTCCCCTTTCGCATGCATGGGAGTTGGCGCGTTGTCGGTCTGGGAGAAGTCGAGTACCGCGCGGGTGGTGCCGCCCGCGCGGCCGCGGAAGCTGGCCAAGGTGCCGTTCGTCGAACTGTCCGACGGGCGGTTGCAGGGTGTCGTCTCCAGCGGATCGGACATCGGGCGGGTGTACGTGTCGTCCGTGGCGGCCCGGACGTACGCGTTCGCGTGCAGCACCAACAACAACCGGCCCTGCGGCGGTGCGCGCGGCATGTTCTGCAAGCACATCCAGGCGCTCGTCGGCGAGGCGGTGCTGCAGTACGGCGCGGAGCGCGTCGCCCGGTACCTCGCGGTGGACACCCCGGACGGGGAGCCCGACGCGCAGTCCCTCACCGCCGCCATGACCGCCACGCGGCCGGTGCTGGGCGACTCCTCGGCGGCCGCACAGGTCTTCAGCCGGTTCCTGCGGCACCTCGCCTATCTCGAACTGGCCCCGGTCACCGCGCCGTTGCCCGAGATGCAGTGGTTCCCGCCGACCCGGGCGGTGGCGTGATGCGCGGCGATCTGCTGTCCGATCCGGTGGACGGGCTCGACGAGGCGCTCGCCGCCGTGGACTCCTTCGACGGGGCGCTGGTGGCCGGGCTGTTGCGGCCGGGGCCCGCCCAGGCGGCGGCGGTCGCCGGGCTCGCCGAGGCGGTCGCCGGGACCCCGCTGGCCGGGCGGGTCGCGGAGGCGGCCGGCAAGGCGACGGCCGGGGCCGCGGGGGACGAACACTTCGTGGCGCTCGCCGCCGCCCGCTGCGCTCTGCTCGGCTCGGTGCACGACGCGTTGACGCACCGGATCGACGAGGCGGTCGGCCGGCCCACCGCCGAGGAGGCGGAGCGCGCCGCGGGCTCCGGCCCGGTGTCCGCGGGGCCGGAGCAGGGGTCGAACCTCCTCGCTGCGGCCCGCAGCTGGCTGTGCGATCTCGCACGCAGCGGCTGGCGGGGCATCGATCACGAGCTGGTGGCCGGGTCCGCGCCGGTCGTCTCCGCGATGCTGCCCGAACCGGCCCTGCGCCGTTCGGCGACCTTGCTCGACGGGTTCGCCGCCGAGCTGGCCGCGTCCTGTCCGGGGGCGACGCTGGAGCGTGTGCCGGTGCGCCGCTGGGCCGATCTGTGGTCGCGCGCCCTGCTGTTGACGGTGCCCGGAGCCGCCGGGGAGCCGTCCGTCGTTCCGGCGACCGGTCGGCTGCTGCCGCTCGGCGTCGATGTGCAGGAGCACGCGACGGCCGTGCAGGCGCAGGTCCACGCCGTGTTCGAGCCCGCGGACGGCGGGGCGCCCCGTCTCGTACGCGCCGGGGTCTCGGCGCCCAAGCCCGACACGGTCGTCGGGGCGGGCCTGTGGCAGCTGTTGCGTCCTCGTATGTCGCTGCTCGGGGCCGTGAGCGATGGCCGCTCGATGGAGCTGGACGCGATGCCGGTGACCGCCGAGGGGGATCTGGTCTGGGACGACGAACGGGCCCGTGCGGGTGAGCCCGCCGACGCCTTCGCCACCGCCCGGGTGATGCTGTCCGCGGCGGCGGCCGCCCCTGTCGCCCCGCTGGACCGGCATCCCGTCCGGATCGCCGTGCCGGTGCTGCTGGAGGGGTACACCGCGCAGAGCGAGGACGATCGCCTCGCGTTCGATCTGGCGGGCCGGCTGCTGGCCGTGGACGCCGACCGGTTGCCCGCCGCCGGACCGCTGACGCCCGAGGCGGTCGCCGCCTCCCGCGCCTGTGTCGGGCTGCTGCGCTGGGATGCCGGTCAGTTCTTCGTCCAGCCGCTCGCGGTCGAGGCGACCGTGCGGAAGAAGGCCGTCGCCGTGCACGCCGGGGCGTGGGCGGGCGGCACCACCGACAAGGCCGGTGTCCGGGCGGAGAAGGCCGCCACCGACGCCGTCGCCGTGCTGCGCGAGCGCGCCGGAAGGCTGTTGCGGAAATGACCGAGGATCTCACCCGGCGGCCACCGGGCCCCGAAGCCCCGCCGCAGGCCGGGCCCGACCCGTACGACAACCGCCGTCAGGTGCTGTACTGGCGGCTCCTGGCCCGTCTCTTCGACGGTGAGGAGCAGCCCGCGCTGGAGTCGGCGAGCCTGGGCGTGGTCGAGGACATCGGGCTGCCGTCCGCGCTGCTGGACCCCGGGACGTCGCTCGACTCGGTCGTGCAGCGCCATCCGGAGCTGGCCGCCGAGTTCGACGGGCTGATGACACCGGACGACGGTGCGGACGAGGCCCGTGACCGGGCGGCGGAGGTGCGGCGCGCGGCGCTGGTCTCGAAGGTGCTGCTCAATGTCTTCACGACCGGTTCCGGCGCGGTGAGCGCCGAGCAGCTGGCTCGCTGGCAGTCCGACGCGGGCTGGCTGGAGCGTGCGCTGGGCTGTCCGCCCGGCGGGCTTCGCGGCGGGCGGGCGGCGGGAGCGGGCCTGGGCGCCGGCGGCCTCGGGCCCGAGCTGGCGGCGATCGAGGGCGATCTCGTGGGGCGTATGCGGCTGCGGGAGGTGCTGGCCGATCCGACGCTGGCCGCGCGACTGACGCCGAGCATGTCGCTGATCGAGCAGTTGCTGCGGGACAAGGGCAATCTGTCGGGTGTGGCCCTCGCCAACGCCAAGTCGCTCATCCGCCGCTATGTCGACGAGGTCGCCGAGGTGCTGCGTACGCAGGTGGAGAAGGCCACCGTCGGCGAGCTGGACCGTTCCGTGCCGCCGAAGCGGGTGTTCCGCAATCTCGACCTGAACCGCACGATCTGGAAGAACCTCACCAACTGGAGTCCGGAGGAGGAGCGGCTCTACGTCGATCGCCTCTACTACCGGCACACCGTCCGCAGGACGACACCGCAGCGGCTGATCGTCGTGGTGGACCAGTCCGGCTCGATGGTCGACTCGATGGTGAACTGCACCATCCTGGCCTCCATCTTCGCCGGGCTGCCGAAGGTGGACGTCCACCTCATCGCCTACGACACCCGCTCGATCGATCTCACGCCGTGGGTGCACGACCCGTTCGACGTGCTGCTGCGCACGAACCTCGGCGGTGGGAACGACGGCCCCGTCGCGATGGCGATGGCCCGCCCGAAGATAGCCGAGCCGAAGAACACCGTCATGGTGTGGATCTCGGACTTCTACGAGTTCGACCGCTCCCAGCCGCTGTTCGAGGGCATCGAGGCCGTTCACCGGTCCGGGGTGAAGTTCCTACCCGTCGGCTCGGTGACCAGCTCCGGACGGCAGGAGGTCAACCCCTGGTTCCGCGAGCGGTTCAAGGCTCTGGGCACGCCCGTCGTCTCCGGACACATCGACAAGCTCGTGCACGAACTCAAGACGTTCCTCACCTGAGACCCGAGGCCCCGAGCGCCCGACGTCCCTGACCTAGGTGACACGCCTGGCGCACCCCGCCCCCTCCCCCGACATCTTCCCCTCGTTCAGATCGTTCAGATCGTTCAGAAAGGCCCTTCTCATGTCCGACGTGTTGCGCGCCCCCGCCGAGACCAAGTACGCGGAGGAGCTCGACTGGCTGGAGTCGGTCGACGACAGCCCCAAGCCGTTCTCCTGGCGGCTGTCCCCGAAGATGGTCCGGCTGTTCATCCTGGGGTCCGAGCGCGCCGACGGCCTGGACCGGGAGATCTCCCAGAAGTGGTTCGGCGACCGGAGCTTCGTCGAGCGCTCGATCGTCACCCTCGCCTCCGACCGCGGTCTGCTCCTGGTAGGAGACCCCGGCACCGGCAAGAGCTGGCTGGCGGAGCTGCTGTCCGCCGCGATCTCCCGCAACTCCACGCTGGTGGTGCAGGGTACGGCCGGCACGACCGAGGACCACATCAAGTACGCGTGGAACGTGTCCATGGTCATCGCCAAGGGCCAGTCGCGCGAGTCGATGATCCCGTCGCCGATCATGACCGCGATGGAGACGGGCGCCATCGGCCGCTTCGAGGAACTGACCCGTTCCACCAGCGACGTCCAGGACGCGCTGATCTCGATCCTCTCGGAGAAGTACATCTCCGTCCCCGAGCTGCAGGGCGACGGCACGGACGCGGCCGACAACATCGTCTTCGCCAAGCCGGGCTTCTCGATCATCGCGACCGCCAACAGCCGTGACCGGGGCGTCAACGACCTGTCGTCCGCGCTGAAGCGACGGTTCAACTTCGTCCGCATCCCGGTCGTGACGAACAGGAAGAGCGAGGCGGAGATCGTCCGCTTCCGCACCGAGGAACTGCTGCGCCGCCACGCGATCGATCTGGACGTGCCGCCGACGCTGCTCGACATCCTGCTCCGGAGCTTCGCCGATCTGCGGGCCTCGGCCGCCGCCGCGGGCAGCGACGACGAGAAGCTGGAGTCCGCGCTGTCGACGGCGGAGCAGATCGGTGTGCTGGAGGACGCCGTCCTGCACAGCAATTTCTTCGGCGAGACCACGCTGACCGCCCGCACCCTCGCCGCTTCGCTCGTCGGCTCCCTCGCCCGCCGTGACCCCGAGGACCTGGCCATCTTCAACAAGTATCTGCACGGGGTGGTCGAGCCGCGCAGCCAGGAGGAGGGCGGCTCGTGGCCGGAGTTCCTGGACGGCGGCCGCGACACGATCGCCACCCTGTCATGAGCGGCTCTCCGGCGAACGGCATCGAGGAGACGCATTTCTCCGCGCTGCGCGGGCAGTTGCACGAGGCCGCCACCGTCTTCGCCGACGGGCCCGACGCCCTGGAGGGCATCCTTGTCGGCATGGTCGACGACGTCGACCGGGCGGTGCGCGAACCACTGGAGATCTTCCCGGTCTGCCACCACTCGCCCGCCTCCGCCCTGGCCATGGCCCGCCGGCTGCGCGAGAAGCAGCCCAAGGTCGTGTATCTGGAGCTGTGCGAGGACATGGCGCCGCTCCTCGACGAGCTGCGCAACTGCCGCCTGCCGGTGGCGGTCCAGGCCTTCGCGAGCGATGTCGACGGGTTCCCCGCCGAGTGGGCCCCGCTGTCGGTCGTCGCCCCGATCACCGAGGCGTCCGCCGAGTACCAGGCCATCGCGTACGCCCTCGACACCCCGGGCGTCGAGCTGGTCCTCGTCGACCGGTCGTCGGACCATGTCTTCCAGTGGGACGGCCGCCACGGCGAGCGCGCGCCCGAGGAGGAGCCCGGTGGGGCGGCCGGGACGCCGGAGCCCGAAGCGGCGCTGCACGGCGAGGCGGTCGGCGTGGAGATCGGCGACCTGCGGCCCCGCTTCGCGGAGCTGGAGGAGCATCTGCTGCGCCACGGCAAGGTGCGGCACTGGTCGGAGTGGTGGCACCAGTACGTCGAGGTTCCGCTCGGCGACAGCGATCACGACGCCTACCGCCAGGTCATGTTTCTCGTCGGCAGCCTGTTCCGGCGGCTCGCCCCCGGCGACGGGGACCGGGTCCGGGTGGACGAGGAGCGCGAGCGGTACATGTGGACCAGGATCCGCGAGCACCTGGTGTCGAGCGGGGCCGGTCCGGAGGACTGCCTGTACGTGTGCGGCGCGTTCCACGCGGCCAGCCGGGTCGAGGAGTTCGGGGTGGCGGGCAGCGGGTCGTATGCGATCTCGCCGCGCTCCGCGACCACCTGGCAGCACGGGCTGATCCCGTCCAGCCATGCGGCGATCGAGGCGCAGTTCGGGCTGGTTCCCGGGTCGGTGTCGATCGCCGCGACACAGTGGGCGAAGAACCTCAAGCGCACCCGGGTGCAGCCCTACCGGCTGGCCGGGCAGGACGGTGCGAAGAAGCCGCGGGCCTCGAAGAAGGCGGTGGCGCCGAGGAAGGCCCCGGCGGTCGTCCCCGCTCCCCCGGAGGAAGCCTCCGCGGACCGGCTCTCCGGTTTCCTGCGGCGGCCGCCGGTCCTCGACACGCTCGACGAGGCCGAACTGCTCGGCTGGTCGGTGGACATCGTGCGCGCGGCGCGGCGCAGCGGCTATCTGGCGTCCACCGCCGACGCCATCGCGGTGTTCGAGACGTCGATCCTGCTCGCCGGGATGCGGGACCGGGCCAAGCCCACTCCGTACGACTTCCAGGATGCGGCGATCACCTGCATCGAGAAGGACTCGGTGCCGGGGAGGCGGGACGTGCGCCGTCTCGTCGAGATCATGATGGGCGGCGACCGGATCGGCCGGGTCGGCTACGACGCGCTGCCGCCGCTGGCGCGCGATGTGCACGACCGGCTCGCACCGCTGGAGTTGAAGCTCCAGCAGCGTGGTGTGCAGCGTGCCCTGCTGGACCTGCACTCCAGTCCGGAGCTCAGGGCCTGCTCCGATGTGCTGTGGATGCTCCGCCGGCTGATGCCGCACGGTGCGGCCCGGCCGATCATGGGCGAGCGGAAGCTCGGTGAGCGTTCGATCCAGGAGTCGTGGGACCTGGCGCTGGGCACCCACCAGCGGGCGCTGATCGAGCTCGGTTACGAGGGCGTGAGCATCGAGCAGGTCCTGGAGCAGCGGCTGCGCCGCGACGCGTACGGGCCGCGGGCGACGACGGCGGGCGTCCTCGCCGCCGTCGAGGACGCCACGCTGTATCTCCGCAGCCGTCGGCTCGCCGACGAGCTGGGGCACCGGGCCCTGGAGGTCCTCGCCGCCGAACGCACGGTGGACGGAGCGCCGGAGGTGCTGCGCCGGGTGCGGGGTCTCCTGGCGTACTACCGCACCGGTGAGCCGGTGCTGCCGCCGTGGGTGGAGTCGTTCGTCAAGGCCGGTTACGCGCACTACTGCACCTTGCTGCCGACGGCGTTCACGGACGAGGACGCGACCGTGGGGCAGGTGGCGGCGATGCTGGGCTTCCTGTTCAGCATGGAGAGCCTGGCGCTGTCCCTGGGCTGCGACCGGGCCCAGCTGGAGCTGGCCGTCGCCCAGTCGCGCCCCACGGACCCGGAGCGGACGGCGCTCCTGTGGGCGGCGCAGGTGCAGCTCGGCGCGCTGTCCCGGGCCGAGCTGCGAGAACGTTGCGGCGAGCTGCTGGCCAACCCGATGGTGGTGCCCGCCTATCCGCGGTATCTCAGCGGCTTCGTGCACGGGTTGGTGCCGGTGCCGGGGCTGGCGGACGTGGTGGTGGAGGCCGTGTCGAACGCGTTCGGGCGGCTGCCGGATCCGGTGCTGCTGCCGTGGCTGCCGACGCTGATCACGACGTTGCGCGCGGGAGCGGCGGACCTGGCCCCGCTGTTGATCCGTGAGGCCGGACGGATCTTCCCGGCCCGGCTCGCGGCGCTGGATACGTGGGTGCCGCCGTGGCGGGAGGTGCCGGAGACGGCAACGTCCGTTGCCGGGCCCGCGAAGGCGGCCGACGGCGCGAGCCGTGGCGCCGCACTGCTCTTCGCACACCCGGGGACGCTCGACGCGGTCGCGGAGCTGCTCGGCTGCGACGGCGCCTGGGCCTCGCTCGACGCGGATGCGGCGGGAGTCCCGGGCGCGGCGCTGTTGGCCCGTCACCCGGATACCGCCGGCGCATGGGAGTCGCTGCTCTCGGGCTCCTGACCGAGGTGAGGGGCATGGGTGCTTGTGTGCGGTGCCGGGAGGCAGCTCGATCCGGCACCGCACCCGCACTCTCGCCCTCGCCCTCGGCATGGGCTGGGCCCGGGACTCTCAGAGCCCGATGCCGCCCGTGGCGTCGATGCTCTGGCCGGTGACCCACCGCGCGTCCTCCGAGGCGAGGAAGGCCACGACGTCGGCGATGTCGGCCGGCTGGCCCATGCGTCCGAACACCGAGTGCGCGGCCAGGGCCGCCGCGGCCTCCGGCGTCTCGCGCCGCCGGGCGTTCATGTCCGTCTCCACGAAACCGGGCACCACGGTGTTCGCGGTGATGCCCCGGCCCGCCACTTCCTTTGCCACAGCAAGCGTCAGCGTCTCCACCGCGCCCTTGGTCATGGCGTAGGTCACCGATTCCGGAAAGGACCGGTGTGCGGCGGCCGAAGAGATGTTGATGATCCGTCCTTCGTCCCGCATCAAGGTCAGACCCTGCTGAATCAGGAACAGTGGTGCTTTCACGTTCACCGCGAACAGCCGGTCGAAGACCTCCGGTGAAGCGTCGGCTATTCTCCCGGATCCACTGACTCCGGCATTGTTGACCAGAATGTCCAGCACCGGTTCCTCGCCCCGGTCCGTCATTCCCGCGCCGAACGCCTCGTACAGCGCTTCCGCGTCTCCCCGCACTCCCAGCAGGGAGCCCACCGCGAAAGCCTGTCCGCCCGCTTTCCGGATCTCTTCGACCACCTCCTGCGCCGCTTCTTCCCGTTCACCGTAATGAACGGCGACCAAGGAGCCGTCACGCGCGAGCCGCCGTGCAATCGCCCGGCCGATACCGCGACTGGCGCCGGTGACCAAGGCGACCTTCCCCGTCAGCGAACCCATGGAGCAATCCCCCTACCTCGTGCATTCCGCGGAAATCTTGAAGCGCAGCCACCCTACCCACCGACCCGGGGCGGAATGCGCGACCGCGAAGCGGCACCGGGTACGACGACGCCGGGGCATGCCCGTGCACGTACCGGCCGCGTGATCGAGCGGGGACAGGCTGCGCCGAGGCGCACGAACCCTGCACACATCTGCTTGATATTGCTTGAAACACTTGCCTAATATGCAGCTTCGAGCATCATCCGCCGGGTACGGGAACAGGGAGCACAGATGACGCACGTGGCGCAGGAGCTGGCCAGCCAGCCCGACTGCTGGCAGGTGGCCGCCGGTATGGCGGACGGGCTCGCCCACCGGCTTCCGGCGGCCGGCGAGCGCATCGCCGTGGTCGGCTGCGGGACGTCGTACTTCATGGCGCAGGCCTACGCGGCGCTGCGGGAGGGCAGCGGCCAGGGCGAGACCGATGCCTTCGCCGCATCGGAGTTCCCCGCCGGCCGCCCCTACGACCGGGTCGTCGCGCTGAGCCGCTCCGGCACCACGACCGAGGTGCTCGGTCTCCTCGGTCAGATCGGTGACACGACCCGCCGCACGGTGGTCATCGGCGACCCCGACACCCCGATGGCGGCGATGGCCGACGACACGATCGTGCTGGAGTTCGCCGACGAGAAGTCCGTCGTGCAGACCCGCTTCGCGACCTCCGCCCTGACCCTGCTCCGCGCCCATCTGGGCCTGCACACCGACGCGGTCGTCGAGGACGCCCAGGTGGCGCTCGCCGAGCCGCTGCCCGTCGGTCTCGTCGAGTGCAGCCAGTTCACGTTCCTCGGCCAGGGCTGGAGCGTGGGGCTGGCCAACGAGGCAGCGCTGAAGATGCGCGAGGCGGCGCTCGCCTGGACCGAGGCGTACCCGGCGATGGAGTACCGGCACGGTCCGATCAGCATCTCCACCCGCTCCACCGCGACCTGGATGCTCGGCGAGGCCCCGGCCGGGCTGATGGACGAGGTGCACGCGACCGGCGCCCGCTGGGTGGCCGGCGGACTCGACCCGCTGGCGGAGCTGGTCCGGGTCCAGCGTCTGGCCCTCGCCATCGCGAACGCCCGTGGTCTCGACCCGGACCGGCCCCGCCACCTCACCCGCTCGGTCATCCTCAGCACCACGGCCTGACGGCCCGAGCGCTCTCCTCCTCCGCCCCTCGCCCGCCGACGGTCCCTCATCCCGGAGTCGCCATGCCCATCGCCGCCACCGGCGATCTGATCGCCGAGGCCGCCGCGCAGCAGCGTGCGGTCGCCGCGTTCAACGTCATCACCCTCGAACACGCGGAAGCCATCGCCGAGGGCGCGGAGGCCGCGGGGTCGCCGGTGATCCTGCAGATCAGCGAGAACGCCGTCGCCTACCACCGGGGCCGGCCCCGTCCGCTCGCACGTGCCGCGGCGGAAGTGGCGGACCAGGCGACCGTCCCGGTGTCCCTGCACCTCGACCATGTGCAGTCGACCGAGCTGTTGCACCGGGCGGCCGACTGCGGTTTCAGTTCGGCGATGTTCGACGCCGCCAAGCTGCCGTACGCGGAGAACCTGGCGGCCACGCGCGCCGCTGTCCTGTGGGCGCACGAGCGGGGCCTGTGGCTGGAGGCCGAACTCGGGCAGGTCGGCGGGAAGAACGGCGAGCCGGCGCTCGACGCCCATGCGCCGGGGGCCCGTACGGATCCGGACGAGGCGCGGTCGTTCGTGGCGGCCACCGGGGTGGACGCGCTGGCCGTGGCGGTCGGCACCTCGCACGCCATGATCTCGCGGGACGCCGTCATCGACCACGCGCTGCTGGGCAGGCTGCGGGAGGCGGTGCCGGTTCCGCTGGTGCTGCACGGTTCGTCCGGGGCCTCCGACGAGGAACTGGCACGCGCCGTGGCGGCCGGGATCCGCAAGGTCAACATCGGTACCGCGCTCAACATCGCGATGACCGGCGCGATACGGGAGCGGCTGGCCCGGGACGACCGGGGCGTGGACCCGCGCCGCTATCTGGCGGACGGGCGGGAGGCGATGGCCCGTACGGTGGCCCGGATGATCTCGCTGCTGCCCTCGGGGCGAGCGCAGGCCGCGTAACGAGCACGGAAGACGCCGGGGCCGACGGGCGCGATGCCCGCCGGCCCCGGCGCCTTCCTCACGTCACGTCATACGGGCTCCTGCGGCCCCCACTCCCGCAGCAGGTACGTGAGATCCGGCCGGACCTGTCGTCCGGGGGCGGGCGTGATGGGCGCCGACGACGGCACGACCAGCACTCGGCAGCCAGCGGCCTCGGCCGCGGCCACTCCGGTCGGGCTGTCCTCGACCGCGAGGCAGGCCCCGGGCGGGAGGCCCAGACGCGCGGCCGCCTTCCGATAGGGGTCGGGGAAGGGCTTCGAGCGGTCGCTCTCGCCGTCCGCCACCGTCGTACGGAACACCTCGCCGCCCAGCCTCCGCAGGACCGAGTCCACCACCCGGCGCGGCGAGGCGGACACCAGCGCCGCGGGCGGCCCGTCGCGCTCCAGCCGGTCCAGCAGCGCGCGGGCCCCGGGCCGGAGCCGGACGCCCGCTTCGACCGCTGCGAAGAACGCGTCCTCCAGTTCTGCTTCCAGCCCGGCGACCGTGGTGGGCTCCGGGCACAGCTGTACGAGGCTGATGGCCGTATCCGCGCAGGTGCGGCCGAGGACTCCCGCACCCTCCGCGTCGGTGAGGGTGTGGCCGTGGGCCGCCGCCACGGTGCGTGCCGCCTCCAGCCAGAGAGGTTCGGTGTCGGCCAGGGTCCCGTCCATGTCGAGGAGGACGGCGCGCGGCACGGTGGGTATCCGGCTGCCGTCGAGCGTCCAGTGCGAGTCCGGCGTACGGTCCAGAGCGGCGTACACCTCGGCGGCGACGTCCTCGTGCCGGACCGGGCGGGCGGGGCGGGCCCCGGCCGTGATGTCCGGGCCCGCACAGGCCAGCCAGGCGGTGCGTTCGGCCGGGCTGCCGCCGCCGTGACCGCCTTCGTCCCGGTGTCCGTGATCGGTGACGACGAGGACGGTCCAGGCCTCGGCCTCGTACGAGGAGCGGGTGCGCACGGCCGTCAGGAGGTCGCCCAAGCGGCGGTCGGCCGCCCGGATCGACGCCTCGTACGCGTCGCCGCAGCCGAGGTGGTGGGCCGTCTCGTCGGGCGCGCCGAGGTAGACGAAGGACGCCTCGGGGTCCTCGTGGGTGAGGACGCCCACCGCGTCGCGCACGGTCGAGGCGTCGGCCTCCTCCCAGGCGGCGGGGGTGTCGGCGGCCGGTGCGTGGTGGGTGAGCCGCGTGGGCCTGCGGAGCATCGGGCCGCCGTCGGCGACGGTGACCAGGGGCTCCCACGCGGCGGCCGCATAGGTGCGGCGGCCGTCCTGGCGGGCCAGGCGGGTCGTGAAGTCCGGGAAGACGCCGAGCCGGTGGCCGCTGAAGTCGTTGCTCCACACGGCGTGCTTGGTGACGCCGACGCCCGTCAGGATCGTCGCCCAGCACGGCCCGGACATGGTGGGCGTGCCCTCCCCCACGGCCACCGGGGCCAGGTAGCCCGCGTCGGCCACCGCGTCGAGGTGCGGGGTGGGCACACGGTCCAGGGTGTCGAGGCGCACACCGTCGATGCCGACGACGAGCACCCGGCGGGTACGGGACATGGCGGGTCTCCCGGGGGTGGTACGGGTACGGGGTCAGGCCTGCTGGTGCAGGGTGCGGGGGTCCACGGCGTGGGCGAACGGCAGACCGTGCGCGTAGCGTTCGAGTTCGTCGACGGCCGCGTCCGCGAGCCGGTGGAGTTCGCCGCCCTGGGACCCGGCGATATGCGGGGTGAGCAGGACGTTCGGCAGATCGTAGAGGGGCGAGTCGGCGGGCAGGACTTCCGGTTCCGTGTGGTCGAGCACGGCGTTGAGCCGTCCGGGGACCAGTTCCTTCACGAGTGCGTCCGTGTCCACCAGGGAGCCGCGCGCGGTGTTGACGAGCGTCGCCCCGTCCCGCATCAGGGCGAGCCGTCCGGCGTCGAACAGGTGCCGCGTGGCCGGGAGTTCGGGGGCGTGGATGCTGACGACGTCGCTCTGTGCCGCCAAGGCGTCGAGTTCGGCGGGCTCAACGCCCAGGGCCCGGGCGCCGGCCTCGTCCAGGTACGGGTCGTGGACCAGGACGCGCAGATCGTAGGGGCGCAGCAGTTCGACGACGCGGCGTCCGATGCGGGAGGCGCCGACGATGCCCACGGTGCGGCGGTAGTTGCCCACGCCGGGGAACCGTTCGAGGAGGTTCACCCGGGTGCGTGCCGCTCGGTAGACGCGGGCGCTCTCCAGGATGTGCTTGTTGGCGAAGAGGATGGCTGCGACCGTGTATTCGGCGACCGGGAAGGCGTTGGCCGTCGCCGCGGTGCTGACGGTGATGCCGCGGTCCCAGACGTCCTGGGTGATGTGGTGCTTGACGGAGCCGGCGGCGTGGATGACCGCGCGCAGCCGCGGCATGGCGCTCAGGGCGGCCGGGCCGAGCGGCGGGCAGCCCCAGCCGGTGAACAGCACCTCGGCCTCGTGGAGTCCGGTGCGCTGGGCGGGGTCGTCGGCGCCGAAGTCGGTGACGAGGAGGCCGGGGTCGAGGTCGGCGACGCGGGCGAGCCGGTCCAGGGCTTCGGGGGCCAGGATCGCCGCACGGGTCTCGCCGCTCATCGCCAGGACGGTGCGGGGTCGGGTCCGCCGGTGCGGGGCGGGGTGGCTCACTTGACGGCTCCTGCGGTGAGGCCCGAGCGCCAGAAGCGCTGGAGGCAGAGGAAGGCGACGATCAGGGGGACGACGGCGACGAGGGAGCCGATGATGACCAGCGGGTAGAGCTCCGGCTGCTGGTAGACGTTCTGGTTCCACATGTAGAGGCCCAGGTTGACCGGGTAGAGCTGGTCGTCGTTGAGCATCATGAGCGCGCCGTAGAAGTTGTTCCAGCTCGCGGTGAAGGAGAACAGGAAGATGGTCACGAAGCCGGGCGCGAGCATCGGCAGGGCGACCTTCGTGAAGGTCCGCACCTCCCCCGCCCCGTCCATCCGGGCGGCTTCCAGGACCTCGCCCGGCACGTACCCCTCGGAGAACACGCGGGCGAGGTAGACGCCGAACGGGTTCACGAGGCTGGGGATGAGGACGGCCCAGTAGGTGTTGACGAGGCCCAGTTCGGAGGCCATCAGGTAGAGCGGGAGCTGGACGACGGTGGAGGGGATGAGGACGCCGACGAGGACGACCCCGAACCACTTCTCCCGGCCGCGGAAGGCGTATTTGTCGAAGGCGTAGCCGCAGGCCACCGAGATGAGGGTGGAGAGCCCGGAGGCGACGACGGTGTACAGGAGGCTGTTGAGCAGCCAGCGGACGAACACCCCGTCGTTGTATTCGAGGAGGGCGGTCAGATTGGCCAGGAACCGGAAGTCGCCGAGGCTGAACGGGTTGGTGGCGAACAGGTCCCGGTAGCTCTTGGTGGAGGCGATGAGGAGCCAGGTCAGCGGCATCAGTGTGTAGACGGCGACGACGGCGAGCACGCCGTTGACCATGACGCGCGAGGTGAGGCTTCCGGTGCGGCCCCGGCGGGCGGGCGGCCGCGGTGCGGTGCGGCGGTCGGCCCGGCCGCGCCGTGGGGTGGCGGCCGGTGCTTCGCGGTTGGCTGTCTGGATGCTCATGAGGCCTTCCACCGGTTGCCGAGCTTGGTGACGACGAAGGACAGCAGGCCGGCGAAGAGGGCGAGCAGGAGGGAGCTCGCGGCGGCCAGGCCGTAGTCGTGGCCCTTGAAGGCCGCGGTGTAGATGAACATGGTCGGCGACCAGTCCTCGCCCATGGTGTTGGCGCGGAGCTGTACGAGCTTGGGGGCGTCGAAGAGCTGGATGGCGCCGACGCAGGTGAAGAGCAGGGTCAGGACGACGGTCGGCCGGATCATGGGGATCTTGACCTGGAGGGCGGTGCGCAGGGCCCCGGCTCCGTCGACGGTCGCGGCTTCCAGGACCTCGCGGGGAACGGCCTGGAGCCCGGCGTAGAAGATGATCATGTTGTAACCGGTCCACTGCCAGGCGGAGATGTTGACGACCGAGAAGATCGCCTCGTCCTGGCCGAAGAAGTTCCAGTTCGCACCGAGGGCGTCGAGGGCGTCGGTGACCGGGCTGAGGCCGGGTGTGTAGAGGTAGAGCCAGATCAGCGAGGCGATCAGGCCGGGTACCGCGTGCGGCAGGAAGTAGGCGATCTGGAAGAAGCGCCGGGCCCGGGCCATGGTCGAGTCGACGAGCAGGGCCAGGATGAGCGCGCCGCCGACCATCGCGGGGATGTAGAGGGCGCAGTAGAGGGCGATGTTGCCGAACGAGCGGAGGAACGCCTCGTTGCCGAGGGCTTCGGTGAAGTTGCCGAACCCTGCGAAGACGCGCTCGGTTCCGCCGAAGCCGAGGCCGGAGGACTCCTCGCGGTAGAGGCTCATCCAGGCCGCGTAGATCATCGGCAGGACGGTGACGGCGATGAAGAGCGCAAAGAACGGCACCGTGAACAGGGCGAGGGCCCGGCGCTGTCCGCGCCGTGTGCCGGGGCCGCCCGGGGCGCCGGGTTTCCCCGGTCCGGCGGATCGGGCGGATCCGGTGGGACCGGGGAAACCCGGCGCC